>NZ_CP104302.1:1841040-2147880 GCF_025215495.1 Mycolicibacterium brumae
ACGACGACGGCATCGTGGTGCTGCTGGTCGATGACGTGCCCTCGGCCGAGCAGGACAACGCACGGAAAGCCGTGCAGCTCTGCCCCTCCGGAGCGCTGAGCGTCGTCGAGTGAACGAGCGTTGACACTGCACCCACCGCGAAGAAGTGTGAGTAGAGATCGCGCTGGTCGCAGTGTGAACGAGGTCCGCCGGGTCAATCGCCGTCGCGGTGCAGGTCGATCAGCCCGGCCTTGCTCAGCGCGAGCACGCTGACGATCAGCACCCAGACCGGGAACGCGAGCGTCAGCCAGACCGACACGTCACTGGCCACCAACAGCGTCAGCGCCACCACATAGGTGAAGATCACCAGCCCCCGCGACACCAGGCCGGTCTTGAGCCAGATGGTGGCCAGCGACATCATGAACACCGCTGCCATTCGCAGGGCGTAGGTCTTCGACAGCGCGATCAGCAGTGCCTGACCGAACACGTGCACATCGGCTCCGTAGTCGGCGCCGCGGCTGGCTACCAGCGCCACCCCCACGGCAGACGACACGAAGATCATCGCGAGGAACAGCAGCCCACTGCCCAGGAAGACCGAGGCAAAGAACTTGTCCTCGTACCTGCCCAATCCGTCGCGCACCACCCCGATGAACCACAGGAAGCAGATGCCGGCGAACGGCATCAGCACCGCCGCCGCGCGCACCTTGCCCTCCGAACCCTCCACCCACTGCGCGCCCGGCTGGGCGCCCTCGGGGAGTGCGGTGTGGATCAGAGCGATCGCGACGCCGAACAGCACGGCGAACAACACGCCGGCCAGGCCAGCCGCGCGCGGGGTGGACAGCCGGCGCACATCGCGCTCGGGACGTTCGGTGGTCACGTGATCATGGTGCCGCCGAAACTGCACGGGGTGCGGGATTTCAGAGCAAAACGCCGCACTGCGTGCAGTCTCGGCGTCGACCCGTCAGGGCTGGCCGGCGAGCAGACGCACCATCAACCCGTTGGCCTCGGCCAGGACGTTGCCGTCGGGGTCGCGCAGCTCGGCGTTGACGAACGCCTTGCGGCCGTCGGTCTCCCGGATCCAGCCGCGCGCGGTCAGCGTGGTGTCGATGGGCGTGACCTTGCGGTAGTCGACGTGCAGGAAGGCGGTGCGGCTGATCGGACGGCCTGCGGCGTGGATCACCATGCCGAACACCGAATCGAACAGCAGCGGCAGCACCCCACCGTGGACGGCGTGGTTACCGCCCACGTGGAAACGGCTGAACTGCACGGTCAACTCGACACCCTCGGGCTCGAAGATGCTGAGCCGAAACGGCGGCATCAACAGGCTGCCGCCGCCGGGCAGTTCGACGACCCGGTTGGCCGGGCCCACGCCCTCGGCGGCCTCGAAGGGGGCCAGCAGTGCCACCAGCGCCTCGACGCGATCAGCGGCGTCGTCCCACGTCGCACTGTCGGGGTCGGCGGACACCGCGAGGTCCTGCAGCCGTCGCATCGACGCCACGAAGCGGCCGAACCCGGGACCGGGCTGGGCGGGTTCGAAGATCGGGAACCCGCCGTGGCGGTCGTAGTCGGGGTCGGTCACGAAGCCAGGATGTCGCGGCGCACGATCGTCTGGTCGCGCCCCGGTCCCACGCCGATGCATGAAACATGAGCTCCGGCAAGCTCTTCCAGGCGCAGCACGTAGTCACGGGCCTTGGCCGGCAGATCGTCGAACTCGCGGGCTCCGGAGATGTCCTCCCACCAGCCGGGCATCTCTTCGTAGATCGGCTCGGCGCGCGCGATGTCGCTCTGGGTCATCGGCATCTCGTCGGTGCGCTTGCCGTCTATCGAGTAGCCCACACAGATGGGCACCGTCTCCAGGGACGACAACACGTCCAGCTTGGTCAGGAAGTAATCGGTGATCCCGTTGACGCGGGTGGCGTAACGGGCGATCACTGCGTCGAACCAGCCGCAGCGCCGGGGCCGGCCGGTGGTGACACCCACTTCGCCGCCGGTCTTGGCCAGGTACTGGCCGTACTGGTCGAACAGTTCCGTCGGGAACGGGCCCGAGCCCACCCGGGTGGTGTACGCCTTCAGAATGCCCAGCACCGTGGTGATCCGGGTGGGGCCGATGCCGGAGCCGACGGCCGCACCACCCGAGGTCGGGTTGGATGACGTGACAAACGGATAGGTGCCGTGGTCGACGTCGAGCAGGGTGCCCTGGGAACCCTCCAGCAGCACCGTCTCGCCGTTTTCCAGGGCCTGGTTGAGCAGCAACCTGCTGTCGGCGATGCGGTGCTTGAACCCTTCCGCCTGGGTGAGCAACTGGTGCACCACCTCGTCAGGGTTGAGGGCCTTGCGGTTGTAGATCTTGACCAGGATCTGGTTCTTCAGCTCCAGGGCGGCCTCGATCTTCTGCGCCAGCAGCGCCTCGTCGAGGACGTCGGCGACCCGGATGCCGATGCGGGCGATCTTGTCCTGGTAGCAGGGACCGATGCCACGGCCGGTGGTGCCGATCTTCTTGCTGCCCATGTACCGCTCGGTCACCTTGTCGATGGCCACGTGGTAGGGCATCAGCAGATGCGCGTCGGCCGAGATCAACAGCCGCGAGGTGTCGACCTTGCGCTCATCAAGGCCCGAGAGCTCCGTGAGCAGCACACCGGGGTCGACGACGACACCGTTGCCGATGACGTTGGTGACCCCCGGTGTCAAGATCCCCGAGGGGATGAGGTGCAGGGCGAAGTTCTCCCCCGTCGGCAGCACCACCGTGTGCCCGGCGTTGTTCCCGCCTTGATAGCGCACGACCCACTGCACCCGGCCACCGAGTAGATCGGTGGCCTTTCCTTTGCCCTCGTCGCCCCACTGGGCGCCGATCAGGACGATTGCCGGCATGCAAAAATCTCCCGCTTGGCTCGCTGCGTATTGTGTTCCAGCCGGTGAGCTACCTTATCCGAACATTTGCCTGCGCATTTCGACGGGAGTGTCTTTGACCACGGTGCTGTGTTTCGGAGGGCGCCCGGTACCCCGTGCGCTGGCCGCGATTCCACGTGCGGACATCACCGAACCGGCCGACGTGGATGCGGCGACCGTCGGAGTGTCGCGGGCGGTGGTGCTGGGCACCGAGGCCGATCTGGCGACGGTGCTGACGCGGTTGTTGCGGGCCGACCGCCTGGCGGTGGAGGTGGCGCACCTGCCGGGATCCCGCGGTGCGCGGCGCGCGTTACGCGCTGGGGCACAACGTGTTCCGCTGATCCGTGACGAAACCGGAACGGTGCTGGTGCGACGCGCCCTGTGGCGTCCGGCGCCCGAGGGCCGCCTCCTGGAAGGAGAGGGCATCGTCGATGACACCGTGCTCTTCGACGGTGCGGTGGCAGGGGTAGCGGTGGAGCCCACTCACACCATGCCCGGGTTGCGGGCGCGGGTGCTGGGCTCCGGATGGCGCTCGGGGCCGTGGGTCAGCGGCCGTGCGGCCCAGCTGGGTACGCCGGCGGCGGTGGTGGTGCGTGACGGCGTGGCGGCCCCCCGACCGGTGCGCCGCTCGACGTTCTACCGGCACATCGAAGGCTGGTTGAGGGTCACGGTGTGAGCCGCCGGTAACGTCGAAACGTGAGTCTTCGTCCCCTCGGGCAGTCGGTCCGGCCCAGCCCGGTGTTCCTCGTGATCGTCGCGTCGACGGTTCTCGGTGGGGTGCTGGCCTGGCTTGCCGCCGAATCGGTCACCGTGCTGGCCTACGCCGGGGTCTTCGTGTTCGTCATCGCAGGCTGGGTGTTGTCGCTGAGCCTGCACGAATTCGGGCACGCCTACACGGCCTGGCGGTTCGGCGACCACGACGTCGCGGTGCGCGGCTACCTGACCCTCAATCCGCTGAAGTACTCGAGCCCCCTGCTGTCGCTGGGCCTGCCGCTGCTGTTCATCGCGCTCGGCGGGATCGGCCTGCCGGGCGGCGCGGTGTACGTCCAGACCGCGCGGATGACCCCACGTCAGCGCACCGTGGTAAGCCTGGCCGGGCCGTTGGCCAACCTGGTGCTGGCGGTGCTGCTGCTGACCTGCGCCCGGCTGTTCTACGACGCCGCACACGGGGTGTTCTGGGCCGGCGTGGCGTTCCTCGGCTTCCTGCAGGTGACGGCGTTGTTGCTGAACCTGTTGCCGATCCCGGGGCTGGATGGCTACGGAGCACTCGAGCCACACCTGAGCTACGACACCCAGCGCGCGCTGGACCGGTTCAAACCGTGGGGCTTCATGATCCTGCTGCTCCTGCTGATCGCTCCGCAGCTCAATCAGTGGTTTTTCGGGGGCGTCTACTGGCTCTACGAGTTGTCCGGGGTGCCGGCGTACCTGTCGTCCGTCGGTGGTCAGCTGACCCGGTTCTGGTCGGCCTGGCTGTAGCCGGCTCCGGTGGTGCGCCAGGGCCGCATCAGACCCCTCGTCGGGCTCGCACGACCCCCTCTACCGTGCCGCCCTACCCGATGCCACCCCGGCGCACCGCCCGAAGCTGCAAATAACATACAGCCCTGTATGTAAGTGCGTCTACTCGACGGCTCAGTTGACGCTCTGGGCCAGCGCCCACTCGGCCACTTCGGGGTCCACGATGCGCCGCAGGTTCGCGCTGGCACGGTCCCAGCGCCGCCGGGCGCGGGTGGGGTCGGCGTCGACGAAGCTCGAGATCAGGATTCCGCGCAGCGCGTCCATCGCGGTGTAGACGAAGTCGGCCATCGACCGGTGAATGCCTTCGGGCGCGAACTCGGCGATGACCGAGATCAGCGTGGTGTTGGCCACCGACTCGAACTTCGCCACCTCCTGCCCCAGGGCGGAATCGGTGCGGCCGGCCACCCACAGTTCCACGATCGGGATGAAGATGGGCGCGCTGTGAATGTCCCAGAGCAGCTCCAGGATCGCGTCGATCAGGTCGCCGCCCGCGGCGAAGTCGAGCGAGAAGCGGGCCACCTCGGCCGAGATCCGTTTGGCCGTCAGGTGCTGCAGCGCGGCCAGCATCAGGTCGTCCTTCGACCCGAAGTGGTGCACCTGCGCCCCGCGGGTGACACCGGCCAGTTCGGCGACCCGCGGCGTGGTGGTGCCGGCGTAGCCGTAGCGCAGCAGGCATTCGATGGTGGCGTCGAGCAGACGGGTCCGCGTCTCCGCGCTGCGCTCCTCCTGGCTGCGCCGCTTCGTCTGTCGGATCACCGCTTCAGGATACATTTCGGAATGTATGTAAGCGGGCCACGAAACAGGCCGGTAATCAGCGCCTTGCGACATATGCGGACATGCGCATATATTTCTGGTCATGGGTGCCGGTCACGATCACAGCCACGGCGGCGACACGCGGGTGAGCCGCATGCTCATCGCCGCCGGCATTCTCACCACCTTCTTCGTCATCGAGCTGATCACGGCGCTGATGATCAACTCGATCGCCCTGCTGGCCGACGCCGGCCACATGCTGACCGATCTGGTGGCGATGTTCATGGGGCTCACCGCGGTGCTGCTGGCGCGCCGGGGTTCAGCGTCGCCGGCACGCACGTACGGCTGGCACCGCGCCGAGGTGTTCACCGCCGTGGCCAACGCCGTGCTTCTGATGGGCGTCGCGGCCTTCATCCTCTACGAAGCGTTCGAACGGCTGGGCGGTGCGCCCGAGGTGCCGGGCGTCCCGCTGATCGTGGTGGCACTGGCCGGGCTGATCGCCAATGTCGTGGTGGTGCTCCTGCTGCGCGGCGACTCCGAGAAGAGCCTGGCCGTCAAGGGCGCCTACATGGAGGTGGTGGCCGACACCGTCGGCAGCATAGGGGTGCTGATCGCAGGCATCGTCACCGTCACCACCGGCTGGCCCTACGCCGATGTGGTCGTGGCCGTGTTCGTCGCACTGTGGGTGCTCCCCCGGGCGGTGGCACTGGCCCGCGCCGCCCTGCGCATCCTCTCGGAGAGCTCCCCCACCCATATCGACGTCGACGAGTTGCGGCGAGCCCTGCGCGACGTCCCCGGGGTCAGCCCGGTGTCGCTATACCGCAACCGGCCTCGCGCCGAACAACGCTGCGCAGATCTTCTCGCCGACCCCGCTCACCAGGACGTCCGGGCGCACGCTGACACCCTGGCCGCCCGGCTCGGATCCTATGTCCCGGGGGATGCCGCCGACCGTGAACTCGAGCGTCTCGGACTACCGCCACAGTCGAATGCTGCGGCGCTGCTGCTCTACCTGGCCGGGCCGTACCGCCAGCGGGGTGACTGGCTCGACAACGCCGCCACCAAGGGCCACGACACCGCGGCCGCGGCCACGACCGCACTGTTCCGCCGCCACCCCGGCCCAACACCGGCGCAACTGCACACCGCATTGACCGAAGCCGGCCTGTCCGAGGGGGCCGCGCTGCGCTACGTCGAGACACACCTGCAGCTGCGGCGTTTCGGTGATGTCGTGGTGCGGTGGAACGACCAGAGCGTCGCGAACATGTGCGAGGCCGTGCTGCACGCACTGGGCAAGCCGTCCACCGCCGCCACCATCTACGCTCACCTGGACTCGACGGATACCTCCGCGAGCTATGTCCGTGAGGCGCTCTCCGACGATTACCGCTTCACCCGGTCCAGCCGCACCCTCTGGGCCCTGCGCGCGTGGAACATCCCCGAGTACCACGGGATCGCTGCTGCCCTCGGCTCCTACCTCGACGCCCAAGGAGGCCACGCCGACGTCGAGACCATCCTGAACGACTTCGCCGCCCGGTATCCCGACGTGAGCCCCAAATCGATCATGCGCTACCTGGACAGCCTCGAGTTCATCGTTGATCTCGGCGTCGCCCGCCGCCGCACCACCGGCGACAACATTCCCCCGGTCGGGCCGCTCAATGCGGTTCGGGGCGTCTTCCGCAACGGAGACAACGAGATCCGATGCGTTCGCACCTGTACCGACGACTTGCTGCGCGGCTCGGGCCAAGCGATCCATACCGCTGTGGCGCAGGCGTTGGGCGTGACCCCCGGCGAGCACCGAACCTTGCACGGACCTCACGGCGACGTCCGTGTCCGCTGGAGGATGGCGTCCTCCAGCGGCGCCGACCTCAGCTCGCTGCGCGCCTACGCGCACGCGATCGGCGCGCGCCCCGGCGACACCCTCGTGCTCGCCTTCGGTACCGACGCCGGCACCGTCGAGGTGCGCCGCGTCGATGCCGGTCCGGGCACAACACGACGGCTGGAGCAGATCCTCGGCCGAACGGTCGCCGACCGCGACGCAGAGCTGGCGGCAAGTCTGGACTGCGCACCCGAGGAAATCACGACCGTGCTGGCTCGACGCGGCGACCATGCTGTGCTCGGCGACCTTGTGGACGGCATTACCGCTGTCGCCTCCCCGGACGGCGAGACAGCCAGTCAACCGTGGCCGTAGTCTCAACGCTGTGGGCAGTCCGGGTGGTCAACCCCTCGTCGACGAGAGCCCTGCTCCCGTCGCGAAGGCTTTCCTGAAGTCCATCGAGTACGGAGGCGAGTATTCGATCGGTTGTATAGGCGGCTCCGCCATAAGGCCATTCTGTGGTAGGCGCAGGCAACATCGCTACACAATCCATGGCTCGGCGACCCTCAGAACTCGCATCTGATCGTCAGGGCGATGATCTCCGGCGCGTTGGGTTGACAAAATTTTGTCATATAACAAAGCTGGCAAACGTCGTGACCACGAACGTGGAGGCGCGGACTAATGACCACGATCAGCGAACATATCCACGCCGTAGACGCGGCAATCTGCGGGAACATCGATTCGCTCTCCGAGCAGCGAGATCTTCTGTCCCAGAACGTTCTTGCCCAGCTGCGCAACCTCATCGAAGGTGTCGCGATGCTGCTTCAATCCGGTAGCCCCGATGACGAGTTCCTCTACGCAGCGGTGGATTCTGCGCTCGCATTTGTCAGGTCGAAGGGGAATTTCAACTTCCTCGGAAAGTTTCACAAACTCACCCAAATTAGTACTTCGCACTACACCGTGGATGGCGATGCTTCCGAGCGGCTAATGCTGAAGTACTACGAGTATCTTCATCGCATCCGCAGCCTGGTCAGCGAGAACTGTAGTACTGACATACTCGCCAACTTGGAGTCCTTCCCGATCGATCTGGACCCCTCCCTGCGGGAGTATCACGAGAAGATCGCCGCAGCGATCGAGGACGTTCGGTCGAAGCCGCTAGACACGCGACCCGGCGTGCGCTACTACATCCATCGTACGAAGCCGTTCTTCGTGGACGGGCGCATCTTCTACGAGGTGACCTTCTTCAAGGCGGTTAACAAGGTCAGCAAGTTTGACCGTGTAATCGCCTTCGCCGATATCGATTTGACCGACAAGTACTCGGCTTGGTTGACGTTGGAGAGCGCGTCAATCACCGTGCTGCATCAGGAGATGCCGATCACCATCATCCGTGACTGGCAGGTTTCAATCCGCCCGTGCGAGTTTGACAACTTCGCGCGCCTGTTTGACATCGATACCAAGGTTCGAACGAACGGACCCGAATACCGCTACCTCATGAAGGGGCTTACCAGCGGACGAGGCTCATTGCTCGACTTGATGGACATGTCGGATGCAAAGTTCGCCGCGGCCAAGGAAGCGGCCACCGTGAGCGTCAGCAAGCCGCAAATCTTCCCGGCGCTTGACGAGGCACGGCGGATCATTCGGAGCAAGTCGCCAGGGCACAACCTAATTCGCTACCTCATGCTGAGGATGCACAATCAGATTCTGAAACCGCAGTACAACTGGGAGGGCTGCCAGCGACTGTCGGGGCTGAACCTGCAGTGGGGCTGCATCCCATTCGACGACATGCCGTTCTGTACATCACCGATTGCGCACAATCCTCGCTACTGGGACCTTGCAGAGTGTCTTGATGCGACGGGGCGAAATCATGAACTGCTCGCACGACGGGTTAAGAACAACGTCGAACACCGAGCTGTCCTGTACACGCCCGTTGCTGAGTTAGAAGATCTCGGCGACGTTGGTGATCTGATGCGTACCTATAACCAACGGCTCTACTACAAGCACCGGGATGTCCGTGGACTGGAGCTGGATAAGGGACACGTCTTCATTCGGAAGTACGAAGACGACACTGTTGCCATCGTGAAGAAGCTTCAGGAGTTCGCTTCGTCGGGTATCGAGGGCTATAGCGATGCTGTCCAGCGTTGGCTTGACCACACGCCGCGGTTAATCGATGACGAGGCCAAGAAGGATGCTTTGAGGCGGCTCTTCATTCAGGCGAGGGTTGCCCTTGTCTACGGCGCTGCGGGTACCGGTAAGTCGACGATGGTCGACCACATCGCGAACTACTTTAACGACAAGACGAAACTGTTTCTGGCGCATACCAATCCGGCGGTTGACAACCTCAAGCGGAGGGTCACCGCTCAAGACTCGACGTTCCGGACGATCCGCAGTCAGACGTACCAAGGTGGCTCAGAATATGATCTGCTGGTCATCGATGAGTGCAGCACGGTCAGTAACGCCGATCTGATTAGCGTATTGGAGAATGTGACCGCGAAGCTGGTTGTCCTTGTTGGTGACGTCTACCAGATCGAGGCGATTGAGTTTGGGAACTGGTTCAGCATCATCCGCTCCTTCATTCCGAGCGCGTCGGTCTTCGAACTTACGACGCCGTTTCGGACCAAGAACCCTGCGCTCCTCGGATTCTGGCAGAAGGTTCGTGACATCGACAACGACATTGCAGAGGTCATCGCACGCAACGGTTACTCGTCCGTACTCGACAAGACCCTGTTCGAGGCTCAGGGTGATGACGAGATCATCCTGTGCTTGAACTACGACGGCCTCTACGGCATCAACAACATCAACCGCTTTCTGCAAAGCAGCAACCCTGGCAGGGCCGTCCGGTGGGGGATTGCCACCTACAAGGTCGGTGATCCGGTGCTGTTCAATGAAACCGACCGCTTCAGGCCGGTGATCTACAACAACCTCAAGGGTCGAATCGCCGCAATTGAGCAGTTCGAGGACAGTGTGCAGTTCGATGTCGTACTCGACCGCGCCGTCTCGGAATTCGACGTTGATGGTGTGGAGCTGCAGTGGGTTGCTGATAGTACGGTGCGCTTCTCGGTCTATGACTACGACGTAAGCGATGACGACGATGACACGACGAACACGACGGTGCCATTCCAGGTCGCTTATGCTGTGTCAATCCACAAAGCACAGGGTCTCGAATACGACTCCGTCAAGGTCGTGATAACCGACGCCAACGAGGATGCCATCACCCACAACATCTTCTACACGGCCGTCACACGGGCACGCGAAAGCTTGCGCATCTTCTGGACACCAGAGACGCAGCAGGCGGTCCTTCGTGGGTTGAATCGAGATGTCAACACGAAAGATGTTGTGCTTCTCTCGCGCCGTCGCGGCCTCACCCCAGTGCGTGCTACCCGGTGATGCCGGGCGACCTAGACGTCTTCGACGATGAAACGTGCTCGCTCGTACAGCTCGTCGAAGGTGATGATCTCGACTTCGTGTATTGAGTTGCGGTAGAGCTCGAAGGCCGAGGTCTTCTCCGGATTCGGGTTACCGTCGACTGCGAGCTGTTCGAGGTTGCCGAGGACCACTACTTGCTTCGGTCGGATTGAGGACACCTGAATATCCGTTGGTGTCCCGTCATCTTCGTAAAGTCGGTGGATGTCCGTATTAATTTGGCGAATCGCCTTTGCTGCTGTTTTTTGAACCTGTGCGACCGCCCCGTTCAATTCGCGAGATGTCTGATACACATCTGGCTTTCTATACGCTTCCTTTTCGAGTAGTGGGGCGGCCGGCGTCTTAATTTCACCAAACACGAGACTGCTGATAAAACCTTTCGATCTCATCACAGCGTCGCTCCGCTTGCCGGCGCCGGTGAAGATGTTGGCTCCGGTAGTTATCTTCTCTAGTTTCTCGCCGTCGAGTGTTTCACATGCAATCAGAGATAGCCCGTAACCGAATATCCATTGGTTGTTTTCAAAGAAATTCTGCCAGACACCTTCGTCGCCGGGCGGCTGCTTGCCCGGTTTCTGCAATTCGCGTCGTCGCTGCTCGAAGAAATTCGGGTCCGTCAACAGCGATTTGAAGGTTGCCAGCTGCTTCTTGCGATTCGAGATGATGCCGATATCTCGCTCCGTGAGCGACTCGCCGACTGCCGCTTGCACCGCATCGAGGACGACCTGTCGGTCCTGGTTCTGGAGCAGCTGGGCGAGCAACGCGCTGTCACCTGTGACGACGCGAAACACCGAGTCAGGCAGCGAAATCCCTATGAACGACTGTATGAAGTCGATCAGCTTCCAGAAGTTGTCATGGCAGGAGTCGGTATCGACGGTCGCCTTGATGACAGTTGTAGTCGCGTCTGCATCGACTGTGTGGTCAGCCGTCTGCTTGCCGAACTTGGTCTTGTCCTTCTTCCAGAGGCGGATTCGTGGCGAGAAGCCGTTGTCCTTTTTGATCAGTGTGATCTGGCAGAGCGTGCTGACTCGGGGACGGTCCTCCAGCACGAAGTCGGTGATAAGCGTGTTCCGGTTCGTGTCGAAAAAATAGTGAAAACCACCGGCCTGCCCACTGTCGCGAATCTCCAGCGCGGTGAAGTCATCTCTCTCCATATTGAATTCGCTGCCCTGTGCAAATGCTGCCATTGAAACCTCCTGCCTTAATTATACCTTTAATTCGTGAAGATTCGATGGGGATCGTCCTCGGTCCGCAGCGGTAAGGTCATTGTTCGAGCGGAGTTCGAACAGTCTACGGTGATGGCGCGTGTTAGAATTGTGACAAGCTTGCAGGATATATCTGAGGCGCGTAATAGCCAGAGGAAACGATGCCGGGGGAACACATGAAATTCCACAGTCTGTTTATCGGCATTGACCGATACGGCGATCCCAGAATCAATTGGCTGAGCGGTGCTGTGCGCGATGCCAGCGCATTACACGCGCTGTTCGCCGACACAATTCCCGGCTCGTCGCATGTGCTGCTCACCGATGCCGATGCGACCGCCCACGGAATCAGGTCGGCATTGGAGGCCCTGGCAACAGACGCCGGGCCGGATGACGTTGTGTTCATCTTCTACGCTGGCCACGGTTCGGACACCCACGAGATCGTCTGCTACGACACTGACGTCGCAGATCTAGCAGCGACGTCGCTGCCGCTAGACGAACTTGCCGACATCCTTTCCCGGATCAACGGTAAGACGGTTCTATGCGGGCTGGACTGCTGCTTCTCAGGCGGTCTTGGGAGTCGTGTGTTTGCAACAGGTCTCACGTCGCGCGGAGTAACGCGTACGACAGCAACCGACATTCTGTCCCGCTTCATCGGAACCGGCCGGCTTGTGTTGACGGCCTCCGCCGACGATGAGGAAGCATTGGAATCCGCGCTGCATGGTCACGGACTCTTCACCTACCGGTTGTTGGAGGCGCTTCAGGGAGTCGACGACGTATGCGACGGCGATCAGATCGATGTATTGAAGGTAGTCGGCTACGTCACCAAGCGCGTGCTTGCTGATGCGGCCCAGATGTGGCGAGTCCAGACGCCGACGCTTCGAGGGCAGGTCGATGGAACACTGCTTTGGCCGACGTTTACTGCGGGGTCGCAGTACGGTGCTATCTTCCCGGATCGGGTTCGTCAGCCCGCGACGGGTGACCCTGCATCCCTTGTTGATTACGGACTTCCAAACGAGGTGCTTGACGTTTGGTCCAGCAGTATCAGCCAACTCAACGATCTGCAATTGCGCGCAATCAACGACCACGGTGTGCTCGACGGTAAGAACCTGGTGGTGACTGCTCCTACATCTTCAGGCAAGACAATGATCGGTGAGCTAGCCGCGATCAAAGCGGCTGCGACGCGTGGCCGCACGGTGTTTCTGCTGCCGATGAAGGCGTTGGTTAACGACAAGTACGAGCAATTCACCCGCGTCTATGGACCTCTGGGGATCAAGACCCTCAGGGCAACGGGTGACTACAGCGATCAGGTCTCTGAATTCCAGCGTGGCCAGTACGATTTCGCACTTCTGACCTACGAGAAGCTGACGCACCTCGCGCTCGCTAACCCGCATATCCTTGATTCGGTCTCTGTTGTTGTTATCGACGAGGCGCAGACGCTGACAGATCGAAGTCGGGGCTCCAACTTGGAATTCCTCATGACATTGCTCAACAATCGGCGTGGTCTGGTTGGCTCACCTCAGATCATCACCTTGTCTGCCGTGGTAGGAGATCTAGGCGGCCTCGACCGGTGGATTGGCGGTGACCACCTGCATTCCACGGCGCGGCCGGTTGAGTTGCGGGAGGGCGTGATTGGGCGGTCCGGTGCCCTGCAGTTTGTGGCCGCGGACGGTTCGGAGGGCAGCATCGCAACCTTCATTCAGCCGCTCCATCACGAGGGCAGCCGAAGCATCGTTATTCCCTTGGTAAAGCGCCTCGTCGACGAAGGGAAGAAGGTCATCGTCTTCCGCGAAACCAAGGGCGAAGTTGCAAGGTGCGCGGTGTACTTGTCCACCGCACTTGGACTGCCTACTGCAACGTCGGTGTTAGAGGCGATGAGCAGCGGCGAAGTATCCGCCAGCACCGAGACATTGCGACGCACGTTGTCCCAGGGGGTTGCGCTGCACACTGCGGATCTCGATCGGACGGAGAGACAGGCTATCGAGACTGCTTTTCGAGACCCAGATTCTGGCCTGAACGTCATTGTGGGCACCACCACGCTCGCGATGGGTGTCAACACACCTGCTGAAGCTGTCGTGATTGTTGGTCTCACACATCCCGGCCCCACACCGACCCCGTACACCGTTGCCGAGTACAAGAACATGGTGGGCCGAGCTGGGCGGCTTGGATTCTCCACGAACGGAGAGTCCTACCTGATTCCGAATGACACACTAGGCACAGCGAACGCATGGCGGAACTACGTCCATGGCGACTTGGAGCCGTTGCGCTCTCAGTTGGTGCCAGATGGTGATCCCCGCACCTTAATGCTCCGAGTTGTTGCCCAATTCCATGGTGAGAGTGGTCAATCGGTCACCGAGGATGACGTCATTGACTTCCTGGATTCGAGCCTTGCTGCGCAGCAAGCGCGAGAAGGTGGAGATCAGCAATGGACCCGCGACCAGCTGGGGTACGGCTTTGATCAGCTCGTCAACGCGCGATTGCTTGAAGCGGATGCTGACGGGTACCGGCTAACGTCGCTCGGTCGCTTCGCTGGTGAGTCGGGAGTTCATGTTGACTCGATCATCCGGCTCTCCGCCGCGCTAAACGGGATAGATATCGCCGGACTGAAGAGCACAACGATCATCGCAGCGGCTCAGCTCACCGTCGAAGTTGATGGGATGTACATGCCAGTCAACGGCCGTAGAAATAGTCCAGAGCCACAGATCTGGACGAACGTACTTGTGCAACAGCAGGTCGACAGACTGCCGCTGCGAGCCCTCCACCAAACCGCACCCGACACAGCGGCGATCTCGCGCCGCACTAAGAAAGCGGCAGCGGCGATTTTCTTTATCAACGGCATCGAGATGTCTGTTTTGGAAAGGAATTTAAACCAGCATGTGTGGAACCGACCCGCGATGGCTGGGGTCGTTCGCACGGTTGCAGATCGGACGCGTGACCTACTGCCTGCAGTTGGCGCCGTCTTGGCCGAGCTCTATCCGGACGATGCCAGCGAGGTTCGGGCTCTAGTAGGTAGGACGATCACCCGTCTTGAGTTTGGCATCCCACCAGACTTGATTGACATAGCGCAACTGGATCTCGGCCACAATCGACAACAGTTACTCGCGCTGAAGAATGCGGGACTAACTGATCTGCAAGAGGTCGTAGACGCAGACCTCGAAACCTTGAGCAAGGTTGTCGGCGGCGCGAAGGCCGCGGAGACTCTGCAGGCTTCATGCCGTGCAGCGATCGAACAACGGGCCACAACTGGGATCGACCTAGCGCCACCTATGGAGTAGGTGGAGGCAATCCAAATGGGGACGTCGTCAAAGGGATGTCGATTGTCGAGTTGACAGGGAGGACAAGTGTACGAGCACTCTGCTCTACTCGACGATCTAGGCGATGTTATTCCAGATAGCATTGATGCGTTGCTCGACGCCTAGTTTGAACGGTTGGGCTGGTTCGAATTGATGACGTGTCGCAGCTTCCAGCGCAAAAAGGCTCCAGCAAGAAACTTGTGTGTGTCCCTCGGCGCGTCTGGGCGACGCACTGAAGATTTTGATCAAACGCTTGCGCACTTCAGTGCGACGCTTCCGATATCCGCAAGGCCGAGGCGAACGCTGACAAGTGTTCCGGGGGAGCCTGAGTGCGTCGATGACGGATTGATGTTCCTTCACGGCATCAATCAGAATCCTCGTAACCTTGCTTCGTGCATCCTCGTCGAGGTCCTCGAATCGGACCGGTGGGCGGCCTTGCGCGGGGCCAAGGTTGTAATCCATCAATCTGCTCCCGAGCTCTTCTGTGAGGAGGGGTTTTTATCATCGCCGCGCGATGTAGTGTTGAGTAACGGATTGCAGAATCTTGCTCGGCACCGGATCGTGGCCTCAGTGGGCCTTGCCCCCGTGTAGTGGACACGGGATTTGTGGTTACGCCGCTTCTGGCAGCGTAGCGGTTTCGCGGACGCGTTCGTAGGTGGCGGGACTGGAATAAGCGCAGCGGGAGTGCCGTCGCCTCAGGTTGTAGCGGACCAGCCAGCGGAACACTTCACGGCGGCAGCTGGCGGCGTCGAGCCACTGGCTGCGGTCCTGCAGGATTTCGCGTTTGAGGGAGGCGTTGAACGATTCGGCGAGCGCGTTATCAGCACTTGACCCCACCCCACCCATAGACTGGACGACGCGCAGATCTGCGCAGAGTGCCGCGAAATCCTGTGAGGTGTACTGACTTCCGTGATCTGAATGAAACACAGCACCCGCCAGTGATCCACGCAGCGCCTCGGCGGCTTTGAGGGCATCTTCGACCAGTTCGGTGCGCATATGATCGGCGATCGCCCACCCCGCCACCCGCCCGGAGAAGCAGTCGATCACCGTCGCCAGATACAGATTCGCACCGGTCGCCAACGGCAGGTAGGTGATGTCGCCGACATACTTCTCGTTGGCCGCCGCGGCGGTGAAATCCCGGCCCAGCAGATCCGGGACCTTCCGCGTGGCCGGATCAGCCACCGTGGTCTTGACCCGTCGTCGACGGCGGTAACCGGCGATGCCGGCATCGCGCATCACCCGGGCCACCCGTTTGTGGTTGACCCGCTCCTGCTCGGGGGCACCGTCGTTGAGTTCAGCGGTGATCCGCGGCGCCCCGTAGGTGTTGTCCTCGTCGTGGACGGTGCGGATCCGCGCGGCCAGCGCCTGGTCAGCAGCAGCACGGGCGGCGCGCCCGTCAGCGCCGGCCAGCCAGGCGTAGAACGAGGAACGCGCGATCTCCACGACCGCGCACAGCCACTTCACCGGGTAGGTGTCGGAGTGGTCGGCGACGAACTGAAAGCGGCTCACCAGTTCGTCTCCCCGGCGAAATATTTGGCCGCCGACCGCAGAATGTCGCGCTCGGTCGACAGCCGAGCCTCGGTGGCGCGTAACGCCTTGTTCTCAGCCCGCAGCCGGGCCAACTCCTGCTCCGGGGTCTCTGCGCCCGCCACCGGCCCATCGGCCGCACTGGGGTTGCGATGCCTGATCGGCACTCCCGCGGCCTTGCACCAGGCTGAGAGCGTCACCCCACTGATGCCGAGCTCCTCGGCGATCTGGGTAATCGTGGCGCCCTCGGTATCTCGGTACAGCGCCACCGCATCCCGCTTGAACTCGTCCGGGTAATTCTTCCTTGCCATCGGTGTCGATCATCTCGCTTTCCCCGCCAATCTTGCGGGATTCAGCGTGTCCAACACACGGGGTCAGGGCCCAGTAGTAACGCGGCACGGTTTTAACGTCAATCGCTAATAAATACGAAGGCGACCTCGTACTGCGCGCCCACCGTGGAACCGTGCGCCGGCTGCTGAGGCGACGCAGCGCACCCGGGGCCGTGCGATCGCAGCATGGGCCGCGGAATGTCGAACCGTCATCTTCATTGCGGAACTGGCGAGTCCCCGTTTCTGAGTCCACCCGGTTCTTGAGTCGGGTTGGTGTGATCCAGATTCAGTTGATGCTGCAGGCCACCGGGGTGTGGCTACATCTGCAGACGGCAGCGTACTCGGCTGGAGTCTGGTAGCCCAGGGCCGAGTGGCGGTGTCGGTGGTTGTGTTCCTCCTTGAAGTCGCCGATGACCACGCGGGCCTCGAGAACGGTGTTCCAGTGGTTGCGGTTGAGGCACTCCTTGCGTAGTCGGTTGTTGAAGGATTCGATGTGTCCGTTGTTCCATGGCGTTCCTGGCGGGATGTAGGACATCCCCACTCTGCGATCGCAGAACTGTTGCAGCGCTTGGGAAATGAATTCGGGCCCATTGTCCATGCGCAGCACCGTCGGCGGGCCGCCGGCCGCGGCGAAGACCTTCTTGAGTTCGTCGACCAGACGGTCGGCGGTGATCGACCGCTCCACGATGTTCAGCAGCGACACCCGCGTATGTTCGTCGACCATCGACGCGATCTTGATGGCCTTGCCGTCGATGGTGGAGTCGAATTGGAAATCGATCGCCCACACCACGTTCGGAGCGTCAGCCTCGACTGGCGGGATCGAGGACACCCCGGCCCGCTTGCGCGGACTGCGGATCTTGACCTGCAGGCCCTCTTCGCGCCACAGGCGGTGGATCTTCTTCTTGTTGACCTCACGGCGCTCGTCGTAGCGCAGCGTCGCCCAGGCACGCCGGAACCCGTGGCAGGGGTGTTTGGTGGCGTAGGAGCGCAACCAGGCCCGGATCTCGAGGTCCGGATCGGCGGGGGTCTCGGCTTGAGACAGACGGCGGCAGGTGGAGCGGGCCAGCCCAACGGCTTTGCACGCCAACCGTTCCGACATGCCCATCGTAGTGGTGAGCATGTCGACGGCGCGGCGCTTGGCAGCTGGGCTCAGAATTTTCCCTTGGCGACCTCCCGCAACGCGTCTTTGACCAGTTCAGCCTCGGCCAGCAGCCGCTTGAGGCGGGCGTTCTGCTCGCGCAACTCCTTGAGCTCCCTGGCCGCGTCGGTGTCCATCCCGCCGTAACTGCGGCGCCAGTTGTACAACGTCGCCGGCGACACCTCCAGCTCGGCCGCGATCTCCTCGCCGGTCTTGCCCTCCGCGGTCAGCTCATCCGCACGGCGCAATTTGCGCACGATGTCCTCCGCGGAATGCCGCTTCCGACCAGCCATACGTCCATCGTCCCTTCTCGCCCGACATCGGGCCACAGGACTCTAGAACTTGCTGGACTCATTCAGCGGGAACACGCCAGAACTGCCACATGCGGTGAGACCAGACAGCATTATTGACCGATGTAATCCCTTGTAGGGCAGGTAATCCCGGCGCTACTGGTAACCCTCCGTATTCAATCCCGCCGTATTCCTCCTGATGTGCAGCCCTTCATCGGTCGAGATACCGCCGCGGCGGCGTCGACTGCCCGGACGACTATGGCGTGTGATCAACTGTCGCGTCGGCGCACGGTTCTGATGCAGGTTTGTTTGCTGAAGAGCGCGAGCGGCGTGTTATGGCAATGCTCCGGTTGGTGGGCGAGCGGAACCGTTGTTGGTGGGCCGTTTTGGCTAGGCTTATCCACCTAGCCTCCGGAGGTGTCGAGTTTGTGGTCGGCGTCGCGGTAGCTCGGGCGTGAGCGCGACTGTTTGCGGTAGGTAGCTGGGCTGCAGCCGAACCACCGGTGACAGGATCGGGTCAGCGCACTCTGTTCGGCATAACCGAGTTCGCGGGTCAGATGGCTCAGACTGATCCCGGTGGTGTGCAGGTAGCGTTCAGCGGCATCTTTGCGAACTTGGTCGACGAGCATCGTGAAGGTCGCCCCTTCGTCAGCAAGCCTGCGCTGCAACGTTTTCGGATGCAGGTTGAACTGGGCGGCGATCACCTCCATCGTGGTCGCACCGGTCGGAAGAAGTTGTCGGATGACTGTGCGAACGGACTGCGCAAGGCTGCTTTCGTGTGCGGTAAGGGTGTTGAGGTACTCGACTATCGCTCGGTGTGCGATGTCGTCACGATGCAGCGGGCGACCGAGATCCGAGGTCCGGATCGTGAAACCTGCTTTCCGCTCGGCGAAATGGGCCGTGCAGCCGAAGTAGGCGCGGTAGTCCGCCGCCGGCCCGAGGGGGTCGTGTGGAAAGTGCACCGACACCGCCGACCAGTCCGATCCCATCAGGAACCGCAGCACGCGCAACGACACCCCGAGCGATAGTTCTGTGCTCTGCGGTGCTGGCGGCGTGTGCTCGAGAAGGAACTCAAACACAACGAAGGATCGTTGAGGATCGTCGAGGGGTTCGACGTGAATACCGATCGCCGGGCTGTACGCGGCCATGTAGGTGCCGAAGATTTCTAACGCGTCGGCGACGGTGGCGGCGGTTCGGGCGGCCACCCCCACGGGGCCGAGGACCTCGATACCCTGCAGAGCAGCCAGTCGTCGACCGAAATCCGTTGTGGCAGTGGCGGTAGCTGCGGACTCGATCGCGTGCAGGACACCGCGAAACGGGAGGAACGCATCGTAGTCGCCCACATCGGCGGCTCGGATGCCCGCCGCGCGCAGCAGACGGGCCGGATCACCACCCAGCTGTGTCACCAAGCGTCGATAGTTCACCAGGGCGGTGCCACGGACCACAGACATGACCGGGACTGTCGCACAGTCATCATCCGAATGTCCCGAGATGATAAAAAATCGTCCTCTAAAGGCAAGACCGGGGCGTGGCTGGCACCCGATAGTTGACGTCGACAGTTACACCGACATTACCGCCCCGGGCACGCCGGGGGCCCACTCCCGAAGGACCCTGCGATGACGCTTACCGTCGAACCCACAACCGCCACAACTGGTTCGGGGGCAGTGCTGCCATTGGTCGCCTTGCCCCAGACCGAGCTGCTGACCATCAACGAGAAAACGATCCCGCTGATCACTGACTCGCTCAGCGAGGGTGTCCACGTCAAGCCGCTGCGGCTGGACCTGGAGGCCGGCTGCTGGGTGGTTCTGGCCACCTTCAGTCCCGGGGCCACGGTTCCGCTGCACTACCACACCGGTGTGGCCGAGGTGTACACCATGTCGGGCAGCTGGCACTACCTGGAATACCCGGACCAGCCGCAGACCGCCGGCTCCTACATGTACGAACCGGCCGGCTCGGTGCACACCTTCGTCTGCCCGGAAACCAACACCGAGGACACCACGCTGTTCATCCGCGTGGAGGGCGCCAACATCAACTTCACCGAGGACGGGCAGTTCCACTCGATCCTCGACACCACGATGATCCGCCACCTGGTCACCCAGCTCGCCCAAGCCCGCGGCCTGGGGGCGATCAACTACCTCACCGGCGGTGCCGCCGGCTTCACCGCATCGAAACCGTAAGGGGCACCATCTCATGTCTGCATATCGAGTAGCAATCACCGGCGGCGCCCGCGGCATCGGCCGCGCGACCGCAGAGGCGTGTCTCCGGGCCGGAATGTCGGTCGTGATCGGCGATGTCGACGGAGCGGCATGTTCGGCCGTCGCCACCGAACTCGGTGGGGGAACGGTCGGGCTCGCACTGGACGTGCGCGACCCGGCCGGCTTCGAGGCATTCCTCACCGAAGCCGAACAGCAGGCTGGCCCACTGGATGTTCTGGTCAACAACGCCGGCGTCGCGCCGATCGGCAGGTATGTCGACGAGAACCCGCGGGATACGCAGCGGCTGATCGATATCAACATCGGCGGCGTGCTCACCGGCACCCGGCTAGCCTTAGAGCGGTTCGGCCCCCGCGGCCACGGGCACATCGTGAACCTGGCATCCTCGGCCGGACAGATCGCCACCGCCGGTGGCGCTACCTACGCGGCGACCAAGCACGCCGTCGTCGGGTTCACCCGGGCGATCCGCGCCGAGACCCGCGGCACCGGCATCCGTACCACGATCGTGATGCCCGGCCTGATCCGCACCGACATGATCGCCGGATTCGACAAGCCGCGTGGCACCAGGATTGTCGGACCGCAGGCCGTGGCCGACGCCATCGTCGCGGCGCTGCACACCGGCCGCGAGGAGGTATTCGTGCCCCGCGAACTCGGGCCGATCGCCCGGCTGATCGCCGGCACACCCCCTGGCATCGCCGATCGGCTGAAAAAAGCCCTCCAGGCCGATTCGGTGATGATCCACGCCGATATGGGCGCTCGCGCTGCCTACACCCAACGGGTGGAAGAAGTGAAAGACATTGTGCAATGACCACTTTCGAGACACGGCGACTCTCGGTCAACGGGGTCACCTCGCCGGTGCTGATCGGAGGCACCGGCAACCCAGGCGAGGCGGTGGTGTTCGTTCACGGTAATCCCGACACCGGCAGCGACTGGGAACCGCTGATGACCCACGTCGCCGAGTTCGCCACCGTCGCCGCCCCCGACCTGCCCGGTTTCGGCGGCGCCGACCTGCGCGCCGACCAGGACTACACACTGGCGGGATACGCCGCGCACTTGGGTGGTCTGATCGACCAGCTCGGCATCAGACGGGTCCACCTGGTGGCTCATGACTTCGGCGGCCCGATCGCGATGACCTGGGCCGCCGGCCACACCGACCGGGTCGCCAGCGTAACCCTAATCAACACCGGCGTGCTCCTGGGCTACCGCTGGCACCGGCTCGCGAGAATCTGGCGCACACCGGTCCTGGGCGAACTGTTCATGCGTCTCACCAATGATGCGGCGATACGGTTCGTGCTGCGCCACGACAACCCCGGCCTACCCGAGCACTGGGTCGATCAGATCGCTCGCCACGCCCTACCGAGCGGTACCAAACGGGCGGTGCTGCGGCTATACCGATCGACCCGCCAACGCCACATGGATGTGCTGGTGGAACCTCTGCGTGCAGCCGACCTGGACGCGCTCGTGGTCTTCGGCGACGCTGATGTGTACATCCCTGCCGTTCAGGCCGCGCGGCAACGCGGTCCGTTCCCGCGCGTGCACATCGAAATGCTGCCCGGCATCGGGCACTGGTCCTGGCTCGAGCAACCCGACCAGGTCGCCAAACTGGTTGTTCCGTTCCTGCGTGAACGGGTCGGCACCGACATTCAACACCCAACCACGACAAGGAGATTCACATGAGCACCACACTGGACACCACCCCCGAGCAGTTCGCCGCCCTGGGCGCCCGACCGGCCGACGCACCGGTACTGATGGTCAACCTGCTGCAATTCAAATCCGAAGGCGGCCGCGAGCGCTACGAGCAGTACGGGCAAGAGGTCGCCCCGCACCTGGAGCGCGTCGGCGCCACCATCCGCTACGCCGGCACCGCACCGGCGGTCATCATCGGCGACGGGCAGCGGCCCTGGTGGGACGCCATCCTGATCGTCGAATACCCCACACCGGGCGCCTTCATTGACATGGTCACCACCGCCGAGTACGCCCAGGTGCACGAGCACCGCGCCGCCGCCCTCAACCGGGGCGACCTCATCGCGACATCGGCCTGGACGCTCGCTGACTGAACCTGCCATCCGGCGGAGATGCTAATGCCGCCGGGCCGCCGTCACGAATACCGAAGATTTCACTCGACGGTCAATAAACTCTACCGCCGCGGAGTGCATTCTGATCTTGCGCTGCTGAGGCCTTCCGAATACGCCCCGGAGGCAGCTCAGTAGCGTGTAGGGAAATGTACATCGCGTACAGCTGCGTCACGAATGAGAGGTATCTGCCATGGCCGACGAAATGCCTTATGCCAGAACTCATCTGCCGATTCCGAGCCCCTCGAGGACGGGTCTGATCACCTACGATGCGAAGGATCCGGATACCTCGTCCCCGCCGATCACGCCGCTGCGTCCGCCCAAGGGGGCCCCGAATGTGCTCCTGATTCTGCTCGATGATGTGGGCTTTGGTGCCTCGAGCGCGTTCGGTGGGCCGTGCCAGACCCCGGTCGCGGAACGGCTGGCGGCCGGCGGGCTGAAATACAACCGGTTTCACACCACCGCCCTGTGCTCGCCGACCCGCCAGGCCCTGTTGACCGGACGTAACCACCACTCCGCCGGCATGGGCGGCATCACCGAAATCGCCACCGGCGCCCCGGGATACAGCTCGATCCTGCCCAACACCATGTCGCCGCTGGCGCGCACGCTCAAGCTCAACGGCTACAGCACCGCACAGTTCGGCAAATGCCATGAAGTGCCGGTGTGGGAAACCAGCGCAGTCGGCCCATTCGACGCCTGGCCCACCGGCGGGGGCGGTTTCGAATACTTCTACGGCTTCATCGGCGGCGAGGCCAACCAGTGGTACCCGACCCTATATGAGGGCACCACCCCGGTCGAGGTGGATCGGACACCCGACCAGGGCTACCACTTCATGGCCGATATGACCGACAAGGCCATCGCCTGGATCGGGCAGCAGAAGGCGCTCGCCGCCGACAAGCCGTTCTTCACCTACTTCGCTCCCGGCGCCACCCACGCGCCGCACCATGTGCCCACCGAATGGGCCGACAAGTACGCAGGCAAGTTCGACGACGGCTGGGATCGGTTACGGGAGGAGACATTTGCCCGGCAGATCCAGCTGGGAGTGATCCCGCCGGACGCCCAGCTCACCGCGCGGCACACCGAGATCCCGGCGTGGGACGACATGCCCGAGGAACTCAAACCCGTGCTGCGCCGCCAGATGGAGGTCTACGCCGGCTTCCTCGAATACACCGACCACCACGTCGGCCGGCTCATCGAAGCCATCGACCGGCTCGGTGTCCTCGACGACACCCTGGTCTACTACATCATCGGCGACAACGGCGCCTCGGCCGAAGGCACCCTCAACGGCACGTTCAACGAGATGCTGAACTTTAACGGGATGGCGGCCATCGAAACACCGGAGTTCCTAATGGCCCGGCTCGACCAGCTCGGCGGCCCGCAGTCCTACAACCACTACGCCGTCGGCTGGGCGCACGCCATGGACACCCCCTATCAGTGGACCAAACAGGTCGCCTCGCACTGGGGCGGCACCCGCAACGGCACCATCGTGCACTGGCCCGCGAACATCCGCAGCCGAGGCGAGATGCGGTGGCAGTTCCATCACGTCATCGATGTCGCGCCCACGATTCTGGAAGCCGCCGGGCTACCCGAACCGCTGTTCGTCAACGGTGTGCAACAGCACCCCATCGAGGGCGTCAGCATGCTCTACTCGTTCAACGAGGCGCAGGCCCGGGACCGGCATGAGACGCAGTACTTCGAGATGTTCGGCAACCGCGGCATCTACCACAAAGGCTGGACCGCGGTGACCCGCCACAAGACGCCGTGGCTGCTCATCGGCGAACAAACCCCCGCCTTCGACGACGACGTGTGGGAGCTCTACGACACCACCCAAGACTGGACCCAGGCCAAAGACCTGTCCAAACAGATGCCAGACAAGCTGCACGAACTGCAGCGGCTGTGGCTGATCGAGGCGACGCGCTACAACGTGCTGCCGATGGACGACGACCTCGCCAAGCGAATGAACCCCGATGCCGCAGGGCGGCCGGTGCTCGTCAGGGGCAACACCCAGCTTCTCTTCGGCGGCATGGGGCGACTGTCGGAGAACTGTGTCGTGAACATCAAGAACAAGTCCCATGCCGTGACCGCCGAGATCGAGGTACCCGAGACCGGCGCCGAAGGCGTGATCATCGCCCAAGGCGCCAACATCGGCGGCTGGAGCCTGTACGCCAAGGACGGCAAGCTCAAATACTGCTACAACCTCGGCGGCGTACAGCACTTCTACGTCGAGGCCACCGACCCGTTGCCCGCGGGCGCTCACCAGGTGCGCATGGAGTTCGCCTACGCCGGCGGCGGACTCGGTAAAGGCGGCACGGTGACCCTCTACACCGACGGCACCAAGGTCGGCGAAGGCGAAGTCGGTGCCACCCTGGCGATGATCTTCTCCGCCGACGACGGCTGCGATGTCGGCGAGGACACCGGCGCACCGGTTTCGCAGGACTATGGCCCGCGCGGCAACGCCTTCACCGGCCGCGTCAAGGGGATCCAGATCGCGATCGCCGACGCCGCCCAATCCGAAGACCACAAGGTGTCGCCGGAGGAAGCGATTCGGATCGCCATGGCGCGCCAGTAAGCACACACAGGCTGCACGCGGCACTTACGTCAAGTGAAGTGACACTTGTTAAGTCGGGGCTTCTGGTAGCACCTGTGTAACTATCTGGTAGCAGTGGCGCGGGTATCTGGTAGCGGTGGTGAGGATCGCTTTCATCCGTGGCCGCAGGGGTCGCGGCGATTGAGAGGGATCCCGCGGATGACGGATTACCGGTATGTGATGGGCTTGCTGGTTCAGGGTTTGGCCTATAGGCAGATTGAGTCGATGGCGGGGTGTTCGCATCGGGCGATCGCCCGGGCGCGGCGGGTCCTCGACGACGAGCAGCTCAGCACCACCGAGCAGGTCGCGGCGTTGTCGGCTGAGGATCTGGATCGTCTGTTTGCCGATGGCCGCAGGAACGTGGCCGGTGAGTTCGTGCCGGTCGATATCGACAGGGTCCTCACGGCGCGGTTGGGGCGTAAGAAGCCGCCGCTGAAGGTGCTGTGGAGCCAGTACGTGAAGTCCGAGGCGCTCCCGGGCGCCCGGTTTTACGGGTATGAGCGGTTCTGCCAGATCGTCACCGAGCATGTGCGGGTCAACGATTTGACGTTGCCGATCGCCCACGTGCCGGGCCATACGATGCAGGTCGATTGGGCGGGCACGCATATGACGGTGACCGATCCGATCACCCGGGCGCAGGCGCCGGTGTCGGTGTTCGTGGCGACGTTGCCGTTCTCGGGCATGGTGTTCGCCCACGGCTACCTCGATGAGAAACAGCCCGCCTGGTGCGACGGGCATCGGCGGGCGTTTGAGCACTTCGGCGGGGTCACTGCGGTGATCGTCTGAGGATAACGCGTCGACGGCGTCGAACCAGATCAGCCGCGCCGACCGGGCCCGAGACGTCAACGCCTCGTATGCGGACTTCCTGGCCCATTACCGGGCCGCGGCGGTCCCGGCACGCTCAAATCGGCCCCGCGACAAAGGCAACGTCGAAGCCGGGGTGAAGGTCATCACTAACTGGGTGATCCACTATCTGGCCGATCGGGTGTTCGCCTGCCTTGATGACCTCAACGACGCGGTCGCCGCCGCAGTCGATCAGATCAACGACCGGACACCGTTTCGCGGCCAGCCGCGGTCTCGGCGCGACTGGTTCGACGACCATGAGCGCGGTGAGCTGATGGCGTTGCCGGCGCAGCGGTGGGAGCCGGTGTGCTGGCGCAAGGCGAAGGTGCACCGGGACTGGCATATCCAGCTCGACACCATCAAGTATTCGGTGCCTTACCGGTTCGCCGGCCGCGGTGTGGACGTGCGGATCATCGGCGCGGCGATCGAGGTGCTCGCCGACGGCCAGATCATCGCCGCCCATCAGCAGGGTCGGCACCGCAACGGCTATGTCAGCGACCCCGAGCACGCGCCGCCGCACTATGAGTCGGTGGCCGGGTTGTGGACCCGCGGCTATTTCCTGCGTCAGGCCGGCAAGGTCGGCCCGGCCACGGTGGCTGCGCTGACGCGGTTGCTCGACGGCAAGGCGATTGAGGCTCAGGGCTACCGCGGGTGCATGAACATCCTGGACCTGGGCAAACGCGCCAGCGGGAACCGCCTCCTGCTGGAGGCGGCGTGCCGGGAACTTCTCGCCGAGGACCCGAACCGGCCGATCACCTACACCGCGGTCAAACACCGCATCAGCGCGCTGCGCGCCGCCGGCGGCGCGCGCCCCACCAGCGGCGGCGGTGGCGGTGGCGGTGGCGGTGGCGGGCGCCCGGCTATGCCCGCATCCGGCACGAGCCGCGCCGCAACGACTGCCCGTGACACCAGCCGCGCGCACCTGGCAGGCGCTGAGGCCTTCAGCCTCGACGCGCTCACCGGCGGTGATCACCGCGCCGCCGAGGACGGCGGCCACGACGCCTCGGCAGGAGCACGGCGATGACCGACCAGCACCTCAGCATCGACGACATGGCGTTGTTCACCAAACTGCGGATGACCGCGTTCGGCGAAGCCGTCATCGAGATCGCCAACGACCCGGCCTGCGACCAGTGGAGCTTCTCCCAAAAGATCCGGCATGCCTTGGAGCAGGAGACCACCGCCCGCACCGAGCGGCGTGTGCTCAAACTGCTCAAAGCCTCCCGCACACCGAACCCGGCCGCCTGTGTCGAAGACATCCACTACCTCGATGGCCGAAACCTCAACCGCGACTTGATCGAACGCCTCGCCGCATGCCGGTGGATCGACCGCACCCACAACCTGGTCATCCTCGGCAAATCCAGCGTCGGCAAATCCTATCTGGCCCAAGCACTGGTCAACGCCGCCTGCCGCCGCGACTACACCGCCAGATACTTCCGTCTCGATGACCTGGCCAACCAGCTCGCGGTCTACCAACGCCACGACACCGCGCGACTGACGTTCCTCACCGGCGTGCACACCTGCGAACTGCTCGTCCTCGACGACTTCCTGACCACCCCCGTCACCAGTGAAACCGCCGCCGAGCTGCTCAACTGTCGGCGGCCATGAAAAACTGCCCACTGGCGGCCATGAGAGTGCCCGGTAGCGGTCATTAAGTTCTGCCCGTCGGCGGTCACGGAAGTGCCCGTTGGTGGCCATGAATCTGCCCGGATGTGTTTGGTGCTGTTCCGGCGCGTCAGCGTTGGGGCGGCCTCTCCTGTGGTTTCGATGTCGGTGCCTAGTCGATGTCGAGAACCCCAGGAGAGACCTACGTGAAGTCTGACGGAGAAATCATGGAAATTCTGAATGCCTATGACCTGACGGGGTCGTATCGGGCGGCCGCGGATCTGTGCGGGTGTTCGCATCACACGGTGAAGAAGGCGGTCGAAGACCGCGCCGCGGGGTTGCCTGCGGCGGGTAGGCGGGCCCGGCTGATCGATGATCAGCGCCAGTTGCTGGAGGGCTGGGTGCAGGATTCTCGCGGCAAGATCCGCGGGGACAAGGCGCATGAGAAGCTCGTCGCCTTGGGGTACGAGGGTTCCCAGCGCACAACCCGGCGTGCGCTTGCGGAAGTGAAAGCCCAATGGCGGTTGGGGAATTCGCGTGTTCACCGGCCGTGGATCACTGAGCCGGGACTGTGGTTGCAGTATGACTTCGGCGACGGCCCGGTCGTTGACGGCCGCAAAGTCGTGCTGCTGGTGGCGTGGCTGGCGTGGAGCCGTTTCCGGGTGGTGATCGCGTTGCGGGACCGCACCGCCGCGAGTGTGTTCGCCGGCCTGGATCGGGTCTTCCGCATGATCGGCGGCGCCCCGACCTATGTCCTGACTGATAACGAGAAGACGGTGACGACCGGGCATGTCGCCGGGGTCCCGGTCCGCAACCGCGGCGCGGTCACGTTCGGCCGCTACTACGGCGTGTCGGTGCAGACGTGCCAGCCGGCGGACCCGGCGACCAAGGGCGGGGTGGAAAACGCCGTCAAGCTCGCCAAGGACGACATCGTGCCGAAGGAGACGAATCTGTTGGGGGCTTACGAGTCGTTCGCGGCGGTGCAGGCGGCGTGCGCGCAGTTCACCGAGACGGTCAACGCCCGCACCCATCGCGGCACGGGGCGGCGGCCGGCCGACATGCTGGCCGAGGAGGCCCGGGTGCTGCATGCGATCCCGGAGTTGCCGCACACCGCCGCACTCGGGGTGACGCGCCGGGTGCCGGACAACACCGCGATGGTCAGCTTCGAACGCGGCCAGTACTCGGTGCCGGACAGTCTTGTGGGACAAACGGTTTGGGTGCGGCATCACCCGGGAACCGATGAGGTGATCGTGTGCGCCCTCGACGACGGCGGCCCGGTGGAGGTGGCCCGGCACCGTCGCACCGGCCCGGGCAACCCGGCCGTCGATCCGGCGCACTTCCCGCACCACGCCGACAAGACTCCCGGGGACTACCGGGTGCGCCCCCGCAACGCCGCCGAGACGGCGTTCCTCGCGTTGGGCCCCGGGGCCCGGGTGTGGCTCACCGAAGCCGCCGCTGTGGGAACCGAGCGGATCCGGCAGAAGATGGCCCACGCCGTCGAGCTGGCGGCGTTGACCGGCCGCGCTGACGTGGACTGGGCCCTCGGGCACGCCGCGGTGCACGGCCGCTTCGCCACCGGTGACCTCGACGCCATCCCGGCCGCCAAAGACACCGACCCCACCCGGCGACGCAGCAGCGAGCACACCTCGCTGGCCCAAGGCACCGGCGGCTGGGACCTCTTCGGCAAAACCATCATCGCTGACGGGGCCGAGCAGTGACCGCCGCCGGCGGCGGCGCCGCTGTGGGACTGCCCGGCGAGGTGGAGACGTTGATGCGGACCCTGCGGCTGCCACACGCCCGCGCCATCGCCGCCGACGTGCTGGCCACCGCCCGCGCCCAACGCTGGGACCCCGCCGAGGTCGTCAAAGCCCTGCTGACCGAGGAGAGCGCCGGACGGGCCCGCTCCATGCTCGCCACCCGCCGCAAAGCCGCTGGCTTTCCCACCGGCAAAACCTTCGACGCGTGGGACCCCGCGGCGTCCTCGATCCCACTGCCCACCCAACACGCGCTGCAAACCCTGGAATGGGTCAGCCGGCGGGAGAACGTGGTCGTCTGCGGGCCCGCCGGGACCGGCAAGACGTTCTTCCTCGAAGCGTTGGGCCAGAAGGTCATTGAAGCCGGAATGCCGGTGGCGTGGTTCACCCTCGAACAGATCGGGGTCCTGGTGCGCGCGCACCGCGCCGACGACTCCCTGGGCAAAGCCATCGCCAAGATCGTGCGCGCGGAGCTCATCGTGATCGACGACGTCGGACTGCTGCCGGTCGGCGCCGACGCCGCCGAAGGGCTCTACCGCATCATCGAAGCCGCCTACGAACGCAAATCAGTGGCGGTCTCCTCCAACCTGCACCCCAGCGGCTTCGACGAACTCATGCCCAAAACCCTGGCCACCGCCACCGTCGACCGGCTCCTGCACCACGCGCACCTGTGCCAAACCAGCGGCGACTCCGTGCGCCTGGCCCAAGCCCTGCAAGGGAAAGGAGTCAAACCCCTGAACTAGAACCCCGCCGGTGGCGGCCACACCCCCATGGGCAGATTCATGGCCGCCACCGGGCAGTTCCTAATGACCACCCACGGGCAGTACACCTGTCCGCCCACGGGCAGTTTCAGATGACCGTTGACACTCAACATCCTCGCTGCCCGAGAAGGCCGCGGATCCACCGTCGTCACCAGCCAATTCGACCCCGAAGACTGGTACCGATCCCTACACGACGCCGTCATCGCCGAATCGATCCTCAACCGCATCGTCTCCACCGCAGAACTGGTCCAACTCGACGGACCCAACATGCGCCGACACGGCCACGAGACCGAGACCGAGACCGAGACCGAGACCGAGACCGAGACCGAGACCGAGACCGAGTAGACAACGCGGGCGTGGGGACCGCTACCCCATCCCCGCGCCCGCGCTACCACTTCGCCACACACCCGCTACCGAAAGCTCCGGCTAAACAACACTCACCTCGGAACGGTCATCTCATCTGAGCTGACACACCGCACGTCGGCTGCGTCAGCTCAGATGAGAACGGACACGTCGGTCACCGGCACGAATACCCGCTCGCGTCAAAGTTCAGTTGCGAAGCTAAGGGCTCGGGGACCGGAATGGGTTCTTTGCCGAGTGCGGTGCGCGTCCGCTGAGTTCCCGGTGCTCCCGCCGCTCGCTTCAATTGGTCCGTAGTTCTTGTGGCTGCCGTCTCTGTGATCTTGTCAGGCCCGGGGCACCATGATGTCCACGGTCGGGCTTTCACCCCTTGGTGCAGCGGATGCTGAATCGCCCCGGGTTTGATGCACACCGGTTTATTGGTGCGCAGCCTCGGATTGGGCTGTGTTCCTAGCGTAGTAGAGCGTCTCGTATTCGGCCGGTGGGATGCGGCCCAGGCGGTGCATGAGCCGGTCGGTGTTGTACCAGTTCACCCAGTCGGCGGGGCGCCCCTACACGGCCGCAATCGACGTCGTGCAGGCCAGGTCATGACGAATCTTCGGAGTTGTCGTCAGCTTGCTCCGGGGCTTGATCGAAGTGAGCTTGAATTGGGCCGGCTGGAGAGTCAAGTTCGTCGCTGTTCTCCTCCACGATGAGATCCAAGGCCAATTGGTCTCCGGCGTCGGTGCCTGGGGCGTCTACGGCGCTCTGTTGCCCCGGGCGACTGCTCCGATGAAGAGCTGGGGAAGCGTAGGCAGCCCATGTATTGCCGGCTTCCGCAGCGTGTTTCTGGGTGACTTGGTCGCTGTAGCCGAGCACGTCGGCGACCAGAGGGGCGGGTATCTCAGAGGCGAGTTCCTGTAGTGCGGTGTTGCGTGAGCCCAGCAGATTGATGCCCAGCCATCGGAGCCGGTGCATGATCGATTGCGGGTCGAGGTGCTGGCCGGGTCGGCTGCTGGGGAACAGCCAGGCAGTGCCGATGGCTCCGCCTGCGGTGCGCAGGTTGGGCCGGTGGTGAAGGTGGTAGTTCAGTTGTGAGGCAAATGGTTCGGGCACCGGGATGGGTTCTTTGCCCAGGGCGATGCGGGTCTCGCCGTCGACTCGGGCGATCGCGGTAGCCTGCAGGGCTGCGATCTTGGAGAGCGGTTGCGCGTAGAGCAGCAGCAGGACGCCGGCGACGCGATAGGGAAGGCTTTCGGCGTCGCCGGTGAGCAGTTCCTTGAGCCAGCCCAGGCGCTGTTCTTGGGTGATCGTGGGTGTTGTTCTGGCCTGCCGGAACCCGATCTGGACACCGGTGTTGACCCTGCTGCTCTTGGCCCAGATGAAGAAGGTCCGGATCAGGTGGCGAGTGGTCGGCCCGGAGGTGAGGTAGGCGTCGACATCGTGCTGTGTGCATTCGGCGGCGGTGCGGCCGTGGGTGTCCTCGAGCCAGGTCAAGAATTTGATCGTCTCGGTGATCTCCTGTTTCGCCGATCGTTTCGGGCCGTCGGTGCCTTGACCGGGCTTGGACTGGCTGCGGAGTCGGCGTAGGTGGTGCCAGGTGGCGAACTGTTCGACCGGCCCGCGGATCGCCGGTGAGCCGATGGCGTCCAGTTTGGCGCTCAACCATCCTTCGAAACGTGCGAGGTGTTCGTCGCGCGGGGGGAGCAGTCCATGGTGCTCCAGGATCGACCGCAGGTGGCTGATGTGCTTGCCGCGGCCTGCTGCGGTGAGCCCGTCATGGGTGAGAGGTATTGCGCCGGAGGTGATTCCGCCGAGTAGCTGCAGGACCTGCAGGCTGCGTTTCCAGGCCAGGATGCTCTCGGGCCGGTCCACGCCACACAGCACCTCGATGAGGGTCTCCATGGCGGCCGGGTCGGCGGGGTGGTGCAGCAGGATCCGGCAGAGGTCGTCACGCAAGGCACATCGAGCGCAGTCCCCGGCGCGGTAGATCTCGCCTTCATGTCCGCATGTCCGGCAGGTGAACTTGCCGGGGATACCGGCGCAGGTCAGGCAGACCGGACGCGGGTCGGTGTGATTCGCGCGCCCCGGCAGGACGCCATCGTGACCGCAGATCGGGCAGATGCCATGGGTGCGCATCGCACTGTAGAAGCAGCTGTGGCACAGCCGATCACCCGGCCAGTACACCCGCAGCTTGTTGGCCATGCGCCGGCACCTGCTGCATTCTTGGTCACCATCGGTAACCGGGGGCCGTCCACGTCGTGTCGAGCGGGGATTTGGCTCAATCGTCATCGCTGATGACCCGGGCACGCCGGGGCCGCACGGACTTGTTGAGTTCGACGACATTGGGCGGCGCGATGGTGGTTCCTGAGGCGGTCTTTCTGCGACGCGCGTCGGTGGCGGTCACCGTCACCAGATCCTCCACACCGCAGCCCAGAATGTCACACAACGCCGCCATCAGCTGCAGCGAGACACGTTCGGGCCGTTGATGAACGACCCGGTAGACCTGCGGGCGGGAAAGCTGTATTCCGCGCTCGGCGAGACGGGGGATCAGGTCAGTGCTGTTGTGCATCCCGTGGGCGGCCATGAGCTCGGCCAGCCGCCAGCTGTAGTCGACTTCGCGTTTCATGAGGTTTCCTCTCCCAGCGAGAGCGCGTCCTTGATGGTCTGGTCGAGCACGCGGCGCACGGTCCGAGTCCGAAAGTCGCTGGCGACACCGGTGTAGAGCGATGTGGTGCTGGCGAATTCGTGGCCGGCCTGGTCCTGGACGAACTTGGCGTCCCAGCCGTCCTCGATGAGGTGGGTGATGTAGGAGCGGCGAAACGAATGCAGATCCAGGCCGTCGGTCAGCCCGAGATCGTTGCAGTAGCGCCGGAACCGGCGCAGCAGCGTGTTCTCGGCGACCAGCGAGCCCCGCTCGCTGGGGAACAGATCGATGCTGTCGTCGATATAGGGCTGGCCGTGGGCCAGCCAGTCAGCAAGGATCTCCGGTGTCCAATCGAAGACCGTCAGCACGGTCCGGCGTTTCGGCGGTGAGCCTTTCTTCGCCTTGCCGTAGCGGACCTTGACCGCCCCGTAGCGGCCGAACTCCGCGGCGTGCGGGTTGCGGGAGAAGTCGACAGTCTGCAGATGCCTCAGCTCATTGAACCGCAACCCGTAGGAGTAGGCGACCTTGAACATCACCGAATCGCGGTAGGCCGGCAGCCAGCCCTTCTTGTTTGAGTTGGCGATCAGCGTGACCTGATCATCGGCGTGGTCGAGAAAGTCCTGCAGCTCCTGCTTCGTGAACGGACGCTTCTCGGGGGACTGCTCGTTGTCCTGGACATGTGTGGCGGTGTTCCACGCGAAAAACACCTGCGCCGGATGCGTACCAAACCGCTGTTCGCACACGCGGTCCCACCCGTAGTCCGGGTCAGCGATGTAGGAGCAGAACAACCGCAGCGCATTCTGGTAGCCGCGGACCGTGGACTGCCGACGGCCCTTAATGCCGCGCAAATCGGCGAAAAACTCCTCGACGATACCCGGTGTCCACGACCACGGGAACTCGTTACTGTGCGCGATGAAGCGGCGGACCGTGGCGATCCGGGCATCGATCGTGTCATGTGCCAGGTTGCGGCACAGTTGCTGGTTGCGCCAACCATCGAGCATCTCGTCGACCGTCTGGACCTCAGGATGCAGCAGAGGAACCGAGCCCACGAGGAACACGCGACCGCTCTTATCGACAGGCAAACCGGCCTCCAAGCTGTCTCGTCTGATGCATCATTGAATCATCTAATGAATCATTACCACATCGCCGCCGGTAGATCCATCGCTTCAAGGAGGCCCGCAGCAACGTGTCGAGGCACCGGGCCGAGGCCGGCGTCGTGGCCGCCCGCTGCAATGCGCCCAAACCTGCGGCCAGCCAGGACTTTTCACCCGATCGGGGCCGACGGGCGACAGCGCGGCCGATAGAGTCGACCGGTGCGGGGATGATTCATCTGATGAAAACGGCGTACTTTACATGACATAATGTGGCTTATCGGTACATTACTGACCTGGCCGGATAGCGTCGGAAGGGGTTTGGCCAGGTCAAGTATGGTGCGCGCTGCGACTGCTCTGTTGCCTGATGCTCGATGTCTCGCACGGCCTGCTGCATGCTGACCCCCGCACGCGACGGCGGACCATCGGCTGTGTCGCATGCTGCGGCGCCGACTGACGCTCTCGGCGTGTGGCGCGCTCGCCTCGGATTCATCTCTGGGCGGCGTCCTTTCCGCCCTGTCGGCCCAGGGGCTGAACAGTGTCAATGCGTCACTGTGACGAAATGGCCGATCTGACGCCGGTTACGCTGCTCGCCGGTGGTGTCCGTTCTCACCGTAGTTGGGGCATTCTCATCGAATCTGGGGTAAGTGCGTGTCTTTCTCATTGAATCTGGGGCACCGGGCTTAGCGTTTATGTGTGACGGCGGCGGTGTCGGCTGGGCAGGTCGTGGCGAGTGCTGTGGACTTGGAGTTCAACACCCGCGACGGCTTCGTGCGCCAGCGACTGAACCGATGTGCCGCGGCACAGTTCGAGTTGGAGTGTTCACCAGTGCGGAACTTCCCGTCGTTTCGTGGTCAGCGCAATTATCCCGGCCTGTGGTGGTTCGCCACTACGGGGACTCATGTTGGTCATGAATCGTGGGTTGAACGTGACCAGTTGATGGCGCTCGACGCTGATCCAGACGTCATTGGTGTGCTGTCGCAACCGTTTTGGATTCACTGGCCTGACGGCACCCGGCATGCTCCCGACTACTTCGTGCGTCGCCGCGACGGATCTGTTGTCGTGGTCGACGTTCGGGAGGATGATCGGATCTCCGACGCCGACCGTGACGTGTTTGATCGATCAGCGGCGACGTGTGGAACCGTGGGCTGGGATTATTGTCGTGTCGGCGCTCTTGACCCGGTGCTGCGGGCGAACTTGCGTTGGCTGTCGGGTTATCGGCATCCACGGGTATTGCGTATGCGTCTGGCTGACCGTCTGGCCGAGGTTTTCGCCCGGTCTGGTCCGTTGATGGCGGGCGTGCTGGCAGTAGGGACTCCCCTGGTGGTGCTGCCCGTCCTTTACCATCTGCTCTGGCGTGGACGTTTGGTTGCCGACTTGTGCGGTGCGACGCTGGCTGATGACACGCGGATAGCCCTCGGGACGGGCTGGTGACCTGACGTGAGAACGGGTGTCGTCCGAGTTGGTGACGAAATCCGGTTATCTGCAGGTGTTTTCACCGTTGTGACCTTGTTATCGGGGTCGGCTCGGCTGGTCGACGCAGTTGGTCAGCAGATGGTGATGCCGCTATCGCAGCTGTTGACTGATCCGACCCTGGAGTTGGTGTCGGGGTCGCGGCCGCCGTTGTGTTCGGAGGAAATGCTGGCCGGCATCCCGGAGGTAGCCGTCGAGCAGGCTCGCTGGTGGGAGCGCCACATCGTGGAAGTTCTGACCGGTCGCCAGCCCGGGGCGGCCCCTGGCACGCGATCTCGTCCGCAGTTCGACACAGCGAAGCGTTCACTGCGCCAACGGGAGTTGGCCAAGCTTGAGGAGTTGCGTGCCGCCGGCCACAAGGTGAGCCGGAATGCGTTGCAGCGCCGCAGGTTTTCCTATGAGCGTGACGGTCTTCTGGGGGTCGTCGACGGGCGGCACAATCGACGCCAGCCGGTGTTTGGCCGGGTCGACGAACGCGTTGTCGCCGCGGTGCGCGACGCGATCGACGGCGAGACCGAACTGTCGACCGGAACGGTGCAGCGTTTGCAACGAGGGGTCGCCAAGGCGTTGGTGGTCACCTATGGTGCCGATGATGCGCCCGCGATGCCGTCGCAGCCGACCTTCTATCGACTGGTCAAACGGCTCGCCGAGGGCAAGCACACTTTCGGGTCGGCACGCACGCGCCGATCGCTGTCCAAGCAGCCCGACGGCCCGTTCGGGTCGATCACCGTGGTGCGGCCCGGTGAGATGGTGGAGATCGATTCCACCACGTTGGATGTTCGGGTGGTCCTCGATGACGGCTTGGTCGATCGGGTCGAGTTGACCGGGATGGTCGACAATGCGACCCGCTCGATCCCGGCGGCGGTGTTGCGGCCAACGACCAAGGCTGTCGATGCGTCGTTGCTCCTGGCGCGGGCGCTGACGCCCGAGCCGATGCGTCCGGGTTGGGCTGACGCGCTGCGGATGTCACGGTCGGTGCTTCCGCACCACAGCATGACCGATGTTGATCAACGTTTGGCCGATGCTGCGGCGCGGCCGGTGATCGCCCCGGAGACGATCGTCTGCGATCACGGCAAAGCGTATCTGTCCCAGACGTTTCGGCAAGCCTGCTGCACGTTGGGCATCAATCTGCAGCCGGCCCATCCGGACTGCCCGACGGACAAGCCGAAGATCGAACGTACCCTGCAGTCGGTGGGCACCCTGTTTGCGCAGTACGTCGCGGGGTATGTGGGCTCCTCGGTGGAACGGCGAGGCAAGAACGCCGAGCAGGACGCGGTGTGGTCGATGGTCGAGCTGCAGGCGCTGTTGGACGAATGGATCATCGCGGTGTGGCAGAACCGTCCCCATGACGGGCTGCGGGATCCGGTGACCCCGGGTAAGACGTTGACTCCCAATGAGAAATACGCCGCGCTGGTCGAGGTGGCTGGCTACGTGCCAGTGCCCTTGGATGCCGAGGACTACATCGAGTTGCTTCCGGTGCAGTGGCGCACGATCAACAGCTACGGGATCCGGATCAACCACCGCACTTATGACGCTAAGGCGCTCAACCCCTACCGGCGTCAGCATTCCGGGGTCGATGCTCACAACGGGAAGTGGGAAGTGCACTACGACCCCTACGATGTGTCACGGATTTGGGTGCGCAATCACCATGACGACGGCTGGCTGGCGGCGACGTGGACGCACCTGCGCAGCGCCCCGGTGCCCTTCGGCGAAACATTGTGGCGCCACGCCCGCACGGTAGCCGACCGCAGAGGTCAGAAGGCCCAGGAAGCCGAGATCGCAGCAATAGCCGAGGACTTGATGGACCGGGCCGCAGCCGGGCCTACAGATCGATCGAAAGCCGACCGGCGGGTGACCGGGCGGACCAGCGCCGCCAACGCCGACCGCAACTGGCCGACTCCACCGCTGTCACCGGACTGCGCTGCACCGTCACCGGTGCAGCAGGCCGCTCAACCCTCGCCTGCCGACGATGACGATGAGATGGCTGAGGTCGTACCCCTGCCGGTGTTCGATGCGCGTAAGGAGGCTCAAACGTGGCGGCTGTGACCGAGGTTGCCCCGGTCGGTCAGCTCGAAGATCGCCGCCAGCCCACCACCACGTTGGAAGGCTGGCGGCGTTTTGTTGACGCAGACCCACCAGAATTCAAGCTGCTCGACGACGACGCGTGGGCCAGCCTCGGCGATGACGAGCGTACGGCCTATAACGAGGCACGGGTGGCTCATCATTCTGAGCTGGTGGTGGTTACCACCTCGGCGATAGAAGCGATCACCCACCAGGGCCGGCTGCTGACCTTGCTCAACCAGCGCGAGATCGGGGCGAGGCGCGGACTAATCATTTCCGGTGGCGCGGCGACCGGAAAGACCACGGCCATCAAGCAACTGGGCCGGTTTCATGAACTGCGGACTCATGCACGCTTTCCCGGCGATGAGAGCCGTATTCCGGTTGTGTATGTGACGGCGCCGCCGAAAGGGTCGCCGCGCAAACTGGCGATGGAATTCGCCCGGTTTCTTGGACTGCCCTTGCTCAACCCGCGGATGAACGTGACTGACATTTCCGATGCGGTCTGCCAAGTGCTCATCGATGCCCGCACCGACATCGTGGTGGTCGACGAAATCCACAACCTGAATCTGGATACCCGCGCTGGCGAGGAACTGTCCGATCATCTGAAGTACTTCACCGAACACCTCCCGGCGACGTTCGTTTACGCCGGGATCGATGTGGAACGCTCCGGGTTGTTCACCGGGACGCGCGGACGGCAGCTCGCTGGGCGCTGCGGAGTCATTCACACCAGCGCGTTCCCCGACGCTAAGGAGTGGCGGCAACTCATCGCCGCGATGGAAGGCACCCTGCGACTGCACCGCCATGAGCCGGGAACTCTGATTGCCCAAGCTCGTTACCTGCATCGGCGCACCGGTGGCATGATCGGCAGCCTGGCTCACCTGATCCGGGCCTCAGCGATCCAGGCCATGCTCGACGGCACCGAGCACATCACCCGCGACGGGATGGACGGCGTGTTGATCGACTATGCCGCGCATACCGCTGCGGCCCGCACCGCCAGCTGACATGGCTACTGTCTGGGCCTGGCCACGTGGCCCGCGCCAGCGGTTGCCGCGAACAGTCGCACCGTTCGCATATGAGGCCGCAACGTCGTATGCCGCAAGGTTGGCCCACGCCAACCGCATCGGAGTGCACACACTGCGGGGCTACGTCGCTGAATCTTGCAACGCTCGCCCGCGGCCCGACTGGTTGGCCGCTGTCAGCGGTCAGTCCGAGCAGGTTATCCGCGCCCGTCTGCGCGGCCTTGCTGGCGAGCCGGGCGCCCTCAAGCAGAATATGCGACGCCCGCTCTGCCGAAGATGTATGGCCGGTAAAGGAATCCGCGAACCCGTCTACTGCTACCTGCCAGCACACCGCACGGTCTGTCACCGGCACCGACGTTGGATCGGACCATTGGCACACACTCTCGACAACCAACTCGATCTGCGGGATTGTCCCCAGGTACTTCGGGCTGCCCGAATACACTGGCGCCTGGCGAATCGGTACGCCGAACTCGACCTGCGCGCGGCGCTCGGCGACGCGCGCCACATGCTGATCTATTGGGCTCACGCCGAGCAGCGCGAAGCGGCCGCAATTCTGCAGGCTGGACTACACGCACACGTGTCGGCCTATCCCGAAGTGATCTCGATCGCCGCGACCTTGCTCACCGCTCGACCGCAGATCGAACACGCCGACGGCTCAACGTTATCCGCCTCGGCACTGCTGATCGTCCGTATCGGCGAACGGACCACCACCCACCACAATGACGACACTCCGGTTGAGCAATGGGTGCAACATCACCGATTGGAAAGCCTGTCGGATCACCGTCGACAGTCCGACGAAAGCCCCGTCTCGTCGACCAATGCCCGCACGCGGTCGGCGATATCGCGGAGCAGACGCATCCGAATCTCGTCTGTGGCAGAACGAGAGGAAAGCCGGCGTGACCAGCGGCGGCATGGTTGCTCATGACAACAAGAAGCAGATCGGAACTTACCTGACTCGGTGTTTCGGCTGTTTGGGAGGCGGTGTTGGGCATAACGTCTAGAGGTATGGAATTAACGAATTCTCCGCATTCTGTGAATAATGCCGGCAACGCTGAATTCGGTGGGCCGTTGTCCCGCCGGTCGGCACTGGGCCGCCTCGGTCTCTTCGGTGTCGGCACGATCGCCGCGTCAAGTCTGCTCAGCGCCTGCGACAACAGCGGCGGCGGGTCGTCCTCGGGGGCGGCCGGCGGCGACCACCAGTTGGACAACAGCGTCAAGGGCGCCACCGAGGCGACCAAGGCCGCCAACAAGAAGATCGCCGACAGCCTGCCGTTCAACGACAAGTCCGACTTCGAGGACGCCAAACGCGGCCTGATCGAGCGACCTGAGACGTTGACCATCAAGAACGCCAACGGCGATGTGATCTGGGACCTCGAGGAGTACAAGACCTACATCGCCGATGACAAGCCGGCCCCGGACACGGTCAACCCCAGCCTGTGGCGCAACGCCCAATTATGCATGGAATATGGGCTTTTCGAGGTGGTCCCGGACAAGATCTATCAGGTCCGCGGGTATGATCTGTCGAATATCACCTTCATCCGGGGCAACACCGGTTGGCTCGTCTACGACACCCTGATTTCGCCTGAAACAGCCAAGGCGGCGCTGGATCTGGTGAACGCCAAGCTGGGCCCTCGCCCGATCGTCGCTGTCCTGCACAGCCATTCGCATGTCGATCACTACGGCGGTGTGCGAGGGATCATCAACCAGGCCGACGTGGACTCCGGCAAGGTGAAGGTGATCGCCCCGGCGAACTTCGTCGAGGACGCCGTGAGCGAGAACGTCATCGCGGGCAACGCGATGGGTCGGCGCGCGGTGTACATGTACGGTGCGCTGTTGCCCCGCAACGCCGAAGGTGGTGTCAACGGCGGGCTGGGCATGACAGTGTCCACCGGACTGCCGACGCTGGTGCTGCCTACCGACACCGTCACCGCCTCCGGGCAGAAGATGACCATCGACGGGGTGGACATGGAGTTCCAGTTCACCCCCGGCACCGAGGCGCCCACCGAAATGAACACCTACTTCCCGCAGTTCCGGGCGATGTGGATGGCCGAGAACACCACCAACACCATGCACAACCTGCTGACGCTGCGAGGTGCGCAGGTGCGCGACGCCCTGGTGTGGGCCAAGTTCCTGAACGACACCATCAACGTCTACGGGCCCAACGTCGACGTGAAGTTCCAAAGCCACCACTGGCCGATGTGGGGCCACGACAAGATCATCGATTACTGGCAGCGCCAGCGCGACATGTACAAGTACATCCACGATCAGTCGGTGCGGTTGATGAACAACGGTCTGATCGGTTCGGAGATCGCCGAGGAGATCGCGATGCCTCCGGAGCTGAACAACTACTGGCCCGACCGCGGCTATTACGGGACTCTGAAACACAATTCGCGCGCGGTCTATCAGCGCTATATGGGCTGGTATGACGGCAACCCAGCCGACCTCGACGATCTGCCGCCGGAGCCGGCGGGCAAGAAGTACGTGGACTACATGGGCGGCGCCGACGCCATTCTCGAGAAGGCCAAGAAGGACTTCGACAATGGCGAATACCGCTGGACCGCGATGGTGCTCAAGCATGTGGTCTTCGCGGACCCGAACAACACCGACGCCAAGAACCTGCTCGCCGACAGCTTCGAGCAGATGGGATACCAGGCCGAGTCGGGTCCGTGGCGGTCGGTGTACCTACAGGGTGCCTTCGAACTGCGCAACGGTGTGCCCAGCGCGGGTGGCACGGATGTCGCCAGCCCGGACACCATCTCCGCGATGCCGCCGGAGATGATGTTCGACTACCTGGGTGTGCGTCTCAACGGTCCGAAAGCCGCGGGCAAGAACATCAAGCTCAACGTGACCTTCGATGACTTGAAGAAGGATTACACGTTGCACGTCGCCAATGGCGTACTGAACTACGAACCGGGCAAGATCCCGGATGCTGACGCGAGTCTCACGCTGACCAAGGACACCATGAACCAGATCCAGATGGGCAACCTCAAACTGACCGACGGCATCGATCAGAAGAAAGTCACCCTCGACGGCAACCGCCAATCGGTGGAGGACTTCGTGGGCCTGCTCGACACCTTCCCGTTCTGGTTCAACATCGTCACGCCGTAGCTGTGTGGCCCGCACAGGCTCTGAGCTGAAAACTCGCGTTAGTCACCAAATCGGGCACCATCACGGGCCCGGTCAACATCAGAGGCTCCGTACTGCGGGCACGCCCATGACTGGTCGCCAGGGCACCAATAAGCCGACTTGCCCCAGATTCGATGAGAAATACGCGACACCGAATTCTCATCCAAACTGGGGCACCGCAGGTCAGCAGCGATAACATGCCCCAGATTTAATGAGAACGGACAGGTGGAGACGGCTCGGCGGGTCCGTCGGGGCTTGACCTCCGCCCCGATGTGGGTGGTGGCGAAGGGTTGGGCGACGAAGCAATCGCGGCCACTCCCCGCTCTCACCCCACCGCCGCCGCGCGTGATTAATTTAGTCACAGTGACGATTTGAGGCCCGGGTGCCTCTCCACCGCCGTTGGCGACGAGAGCGAAACTCAGGGGCGCCACGATTCATCGACCAGCGTGACGACCGAGTCGACCACACGGCTGGCTCCGGCGCCCAGCAGGTCGGATTCGGCGATGCCGCCGGTGCGCACGCCGACGAACGGTATGGACATCTGGTTGGCGGCTTGGGCGTCCCAGACGCTGTCCCCGACGAGGACGGCGGTGCTGCCCCCGGCGCTGTCCATCGCCGCCCGCAGTAGATCCGGTGCGGGTTTGGAGCGCTCGGCGTCGTCGGAGCTGGTGACGGCCGCGAAATCATCGCGGTCCAAACCCAACAGCGATAACGCGGCGTCAGTGAACTCGTCGGCACCCGACGACGCCAGTGCGACTCGGTGGCCGGCGGCGACCAGATGGCCGACCAAATCCGCGGCGCCGGGGATGGCCCGAACCTCGGGCAGCACCGCGCGGTACTCCTCGGCCCACTGCGCGCGCAACTGCTCGCCGATCCGCTCTTCGACCGCCGGTCCGCCGAGGTGTGGCACCAACAGGTCGCCACCCATCCCGATCGCGAAATGGGTTTCCCACCACGGCACGTCGAGCTGGTGGCGGGCAAAGGCTCGCTGCCAGGCCAGCGCGTGCAGGTAGGTCGAGTCGATCAGGGTGCCGTCGACGTCGAGCAGAACGCAGTCGACGGCCCCCGGCTCCGCATGGGTCACGGCGGTCATGGTTCCTCGTTTCCTCGCCTGGTCAGTGCTCGGCGCGGTGGCCCACGCCACCAGCCGCGTCGAGCTGATGACCTACGTGACCTGCCCGACCATCCGGTACCACCCGGCGGTCGTGGCGCAGAAGGCAGCCACCATGCAACTGCTCGCCGAAGGCCGGTTCATTCTCGGACTGGGCTCCGGGGAGAACCTCAACGAACACGTCGTCGGGCAGGGATGGCCGGGTGTCCTCGACCGCCAGGGGATGCTCGGCGAGGCGATCGAGATTATCCGGGCACTGCACACCGGCGAACTTGTCGACTATCGCGGCGAGTTCTTCCAGGTGGACTCCGCCCGGATCTGGGACCTGCCGGAGCGCGGAGTGCCGATCGGCGTCGCGGTCGGCGGCACGAGAGGGATCGACGAATTCGGTCCGCTCGCAGACCATCTCATCGCCACCGACCCCGATCGTGAACTGCTCGAGTATTGGAACGCCAACGCGGAGACCACCTCTGTCGGCCAGGGCGCGCGCGCAATCGGGCAGATCCCGATCTGCTGGGACCTCGACCGAGAGGCGGCGATCGCCCGTGCCCACGACCAGTTCCGTTGGTTCGCCGGCGGCTGGGAGGTCAACACCGACCTGCGCACCACCGCGAGTTTCGCCGGGGCGACCCAATACATCACCCCCGAAGACGTGGCGTCGTCGATCCCGTGCGGCCCCGACCTCGATGAGATCGTCGAGTCGGTACGTCCCTACTGGCAGGCCGGATTCACCGACATCGCCCTGGTGCAGATCGGCGGAGACACCCAGACCGAGTTCCTCGACACCGTCGCCGGGCCGCTGCTCGAGAAGCTTCGTGCCGCATTCTGACCCGAACTCGTTTGTCCCAGTGACGATTTGGCATCGGAAAGAGGTTGTGGCGCCGATCAAAGACCCAGGACCCGGCGCAGCCCTCGGTCGACATCGTCCATCAAGCTCGGTAGAACTTGGCCGATCCGATCGCTCAGGTCCGCCTTGTTCAGCGTGGCGAGCGCGGTCACGTTCACCACGGAATCGCGCGGAAGCCCTGTCGCCGCGGCTGGCAGGAATACGTTGCCGGGCATCGTCGCCAGGTCGGTGTTCGAGGTGATCACTGCGGTCAGCACGGTGGCCAGCCGGCTGGCATTGTAGGGATCGGACTGGATCACGAGCACGGGCCGGCGCTTCGCCGGCCTGCTCCCTATTGGTTGGCCCAAGTCGGCCCAATGGAGTTCGCCCCTGCTGATCACCACTCGTCGTCCATGTCATCGAGCAGCGAGTGTCCAGCGGCAACCGCTGAAGCGGCGGAATCCTCGGCGGATGAGAGGCGTGCCACTGCGTCATCAATCTGACCGGTCAGGGACTGAGCGTCCAACTCGTCCAAGTAGCGTTGCGCCGCGCGGGAGAAGAACTCCGACCGGCTCATCCCGAGCTCATTCGACGTGCGAGAAACGCGGGCGAACGTGTCGTCCGGAACGGAAATGGCTGTCTTCATGAATCGAGTATAACCCGGTATTACCGATCCGGGCTGCCCGGCGAAGATTGGCACCGCGCCCGCAGCCTCGGCTTCCGAGCAACTACTGAACGGAAAAGCCCGGGCAACCGGCGGTGAGCCGAATACCTGCACAATCATCGCCGCCCCACAAGCGGCCAACGCTTGCCCTCGCCGGAACAGCATGATTACCCCCGATGTACTTGGCGAACGCTTCAGGGAATACGCGCACAGACGTACTCTGAACTCTTTTGTCACGGTGACGATCTGACGCCGGGGGCGGTTTGGACCGCCTGGATTGCCGCGGTCGCGAGACGCTCGGCGAACGCGTGGTCGGCAGGCTGTCGAGTGAGTAGATGCCGGAAATGGATCGGCGCCACGAGAAGTTCCATGAGGGCACGCCCGTCGGCGTCCGCTGGCAGCTCGCCGCGCTCGGTCGCCCGCGCCAGCATCGGCAGGATCTCCTGGAATCGGCTGGCCCAGAACGTCTCTCGCGCCTGTCGGGTCGCTTCTGATTCTGGAATGTAGGCGAGCGTCCGCGTGAGCCCATCCCCCAGCGGGGTGTTCAGATAGTCGATGAGCTCGCTCGCGAAGGTGCTGAGGTCGCCATGGAGGGTTCCGGTGTCCGGCACCCGCAGCGTCCGCTGGCTGGCAGCCAGGAGGGCGTCGACGACCAGGTTCTCGCGGGTCTGCCAGCGCCGATAAATCGTGCTGTCTCGGACGCCCGCGCGACGACTGATCTCCGGGATGCCGATCTTGTCGACGCCGCCCTCGATCACCATCTCGAGCACGGCCTGATGGACGGCGTCGCGCACGCGCGCTGACCGCCCCCCAGGGCGCCGGACCGTCTCGGCATCACTCACATGGACATCTTAATGCAGAAAACTTGCGTTTGTGAATGTCGGCCCGTACCGTTCCGGTAACGCAGATTTCTCTGCAATAAGAACGCATGGAGGTTCCCCCGATGTCTGTCTCCGATCTCGCCCAACGATTCCTGGTGACCGTCTGCGCCCTCACCAAAACGACGGAGGCGGCCACCCACAGGCTTGGACCGACACCGTTTCTGCCGCGACTGTTCGTCGACCGGTTCACCCACCTCGGCGGCATCTCGCACGAGACATTTCGCGCCCAGTTGGAGGGCTGCCGATCATTCGAAGACGCGTACTGGGCCGACTACTGGGAGACCTTCGCGAACCAGCAGCTCGCGGTTGCCGACGCCGCGCTCAGCCGGCTGGGCGGACCGCGTGCCAGTGAGTTGATCGACGGCAGCGCGGTGGATGTGGGCAGACTGGGTGAACTGCTTGCTCCGGCGGCGACGATCCTGTCCGAACGCGGGCCGATCGCAGATCCGGATGCTGTGCAGCGCTTCTGCGAGGCGAACCCCGCGCACAAAGACGCCGCGGTCGCGCTCGACGGTCTGATCAAGGCGATGGTCTACGAGTTCGCCGCGGCATGGCCGGGCTGGAGCCCGCTGCGGTTGCGCGCCTACGAGCGATCCCACACCCTCGGCGAGATCCTGCTGACCGCGTTGGCCCCCGTGATGGGTGTGATGATCGAGCGGGTGGACATCCCCTTCGGCGGCGATGACCGGGTGCGCGGCTACTTGATGATCCCTGACGGCGTGACCAATCCTCCGGTCGTGCTCATCACCAACGGCGTCGAGGGCAGCCTGGCCGAAGCGTTCCTGCCGCTTCTGAAATACCGGGCCGAAGGTCTGGCGATGTTCGTCATGGAGATGCCGGGCACGTACTCCTACCGCGAACCGCTGTCGCCTGCTGCTGAGCGCGTGTACACGACGGTCATCGATTTCCTGGCCGATGAGTCTCGCCTGGACGGCGAACGTATCGGTATGGTCGGGCTCAGCTTCGGCGCCTACTGGGCCACGCGTATGGCGGCGGTCGACGGACGCTTGAAGGTCGCCATCGCCAACGGAGCGCCGACAAGCCGAAGCTTCCAGCCGCTTGGATCCATCGGGCTGCCCGAGATCATGGTGTCGACTCTCCGAAACGCCACCGGCGCAAAGACCATGGCGGGCACGGTGAAGCGGCTCGCGGCGATGTCGCTCGCCGACTACTACTCGCGAATTCCCATCCCGCTGTTGGTGATCAACGGCGCCGAGGACACCCTCGTGAGCACCCAGGACTCGATCGACATCGCCATCGGCGCTCCGCAGGGGCAGCTGGTGCTCTACGCCGACGACGATCACTGCGCGATGGGCCATTCCGATGAATGGATGAGACTGTCGCAGGATTTCCTCCGCAGGCACCTACTGCCCGTCGGCGATAACCCTGCGGCCCGCTCGTGACCCGGGCGGTGATTCGGCGGCTGCTCAACCGCGCCGGGCGCCGGATCGACGCGCAGATCGACACCGGTGCGGGCTGGCAGGATACCGAGGCGCTCCCCTGGCAGGCGCCATTCCACTCGGAATTCGAACTCGCGCGCTACGAAGGTCAACCCGAGCACGCAACGGTGCTTCCGGTGTGTCCCACATCTTTTCGCGACTTCATGGTCTTCGAGAAGCACGCGATCGACGCCGCCCGCGGACTCACTCGACGATTCATGCCTGCGATCTATCCGGTGGCACGCGCCTTCGAACGAGTGACCGGCCGGACGTTCCCGCCGTTTCGCCCGCACACGTTGTGGTACCGCCAGCCGATCTACTACATGTCCAATGCCCTCACGCTCATCCCGTCCGGGGTGCCGGTGTCCCCGCCGGCGTACACCACGGCACTCGACTTCGAACTCGAGCTCGGTGTCGGCGTCATCGAGCATCTCATCGGAGGCGCCGAATGAAGATCGACCAGGTGTCTGATTCGGTCTATGTGGTGGCCGGCACAAACGTCAACTGGGCGCTGATCAGCAGCGGGTCCGGTGTGACGCTCATCGACGCCGGCTATCCGGGCGACACGGCCGATGTTCTGAAGTCGGTGCGTGAGGTCGGGCACAGGCTCGAGGACCTCTCCGCGGTCCTCATCACCCACGCGCACCTCGACCACATCGGCGCGATCCCCGCCCTCGTCGAAAGCGTCGGCATGCCGGTTTACACCGGCGGCGCCGAAGTGCCGCACGCCCGCCGCGACTACCTGGAGCAGATCACACCGAAGGACATGATCCGACAACTCTCCACCGCCCGAGGCAGGCGATGGGTAGCTCAAACGTTGAGGGCTGTTCGCGGGGGTATGGCGACCACCATCCCGTCGGCCGCCAGCGTCGACGACGTGGTCTTGCCTGGTGGGCTCACGCCAATTCCGACACCAGGGCACACCACCGGCCACACGGCGTACCTCTTATCGGCCGAGGGCGTGCTGTTCTCCGGTGACGCTCTGGTCACCGGACACCCGCTGAGCCGACGTTCCGGTCCGCAAGTGCTGCCCGCGGTGTTCAATCACGACGAAGCCCAAACGCTGGCCAGCGCGCGGCTGCTCGCCAACCAAACCGCTCGAACGATCGTTCCCGGCCACGGGCCGGCGATCCATCAGTGACCGCCGAGCCCGAACGGACGTCGCTCACCCAGACTACGCGGCAGATCACCGGCTTAAGGTGGGCGGCATGCCCCCAAGCAGTGAGCGGTATCGGCGCAGGGTCAACAGGTTCAACCGACTGGTGCTCGCCCTGCAGCGTGCCGGCGTCGGTCTGGGCCGGGTGCAGATCCTCACAACCATCGGGCAGCGCACCGGACAACCACGCAGCATTCCCGTGGGGGTGGTCCTCATCGACGGCCAGCGCTACCTGATCCAGGCCTACCCAAACGCGGCATGGGTGGCCAACGCCCGTAAAACACCGACCGCCACCCTGGCGCACGGCCGACGCTCGACCAACATCAGGCTCGTTGAAATGCCCGTCGAAGAACGTCGCCCGCTATTGGCCAGACACCTGCAGGGAAGCCCTCCGCGCGTGGGAAAGCTGCTCGTCACCACTGGCCTGGTCGATGATCCCTCCCCCGACGCCATCGCAGCCGCCGCAGATCGAATCGCGGTCTTTCGCGTTGAAACCGCCTGAGAGACAGTCACGCGCCCGACTCCAGGTCCCCCACGTAACTGGCGAAGCCGCCCTCGACCCGGGACGTCTCACGGCCGGAGGTGCGCACATTCGTCTGGTGGGTGGCGATCCACCGCGTCGTCACCCGCTTGATCCGGGCCACCAGGTCGACGTCTTCGTCGCTGTCGAGTTCGCGGAATCCGCCCGCCAGCAGATACGTGTCTGCCCGGACGCCGAGGTTCGCGCCGTGCACATGCGGGTGGTTCTCGTTGAGGTGGTATTCCCGGAGCCACAGCCGGTGCTGATCGTCGGTGAGGCCGAATGGCGTCACCGTTCCGATCACCGCGTCGTGCGCCTCGGCCAGCCGCAGTTGCGTCTCCAGCCACGTCGTCGGCACCACGGTGTCCGCGTCGGTGTTGGCGATCCAGACCTCGTCGTGCCGGTATCCCGCGTCCTCGCAGGATGCGAGGACCGCGGCGACCCCGGCTTTGCGTGCCGCGCCGACGCAACCGGCGTCGACCGGCAGCACCTGGATGGGAAGCTCACGTAGGACGGCGACGCTGTCGTCGGTGCAACGGTCCAGCACGATGGTGACACCGCAGGACACCTCCGGCCGAGCCGCGCCAATATGCTCGACGGCCGCCAGCAGGCCGCGCACGCAGGCCTGCAGGTGGCGCTGCTCATTGTGCGCCGGAACCACGATCTCGACACGCCTGACTGAACTCACGAATCCCCCTGTTCGCGGTGAACCGACACCGGCGCTCCCCACACATCGATGAGGAGGTCGGCGTCGGCGTAGTGGGCGCGCAGCGGCAGGTCGAACACCGCGGCGGCTTGCGCGTGGACGGTGGCGCCGTCCAGCGGAATATCGGTGACCGGGCCTTGCCAATGCGCCAGCAGGATCTCGCCACCGTCGCGGAGTCGCCGCCTCACCGCCCGCAGGGTGGCGAGGAGTTCGCACCCGTCGAGGAAGTACCCGACCTCCGAGACGATGATCGCGTCGAACAACCCGGACGGCAGGTCGTCGGGCGCCGCCCCGTGCGCCCAGCGCACCGCAACCGGCCTGATGCGCGCGACTCGCAGCGCCGTCTCACTGGCGTCCATGGCCACCAACTCGTCGGCACGACCGGCGAGCCGCTCGGCGAGTTGCCCGGTGGCGCAGCCGATCTCCAGCATCCGCTTGTAGTGGGCACGCCCCAGGCAGGCCTGCACGAGATCGAACCGGCGCCGTTCGTAGAGGCTGTCGTCGAAGCGCCACGGGTCATCCTCGCCGTCGGCGAACATGGCCTCGAAGGGCTGCGCCACCAGATCGCGGGCCCGGCCGGGTAGCACGTCCTCGCGAACCCGGTCGGCAAGCTCCGTCGTGTCGGGGACCACGACGGTCTCAACGACCCGAGCGGCCCGCCGCAACACCGACGACCCCACAATGGGATCACCATCGGGTGAATGCAATTGGCTGACATAGCAACTCAGCGCACGAGCCTTCGAGTGCCGACCGTGCAGCGTCGGAGTGAGGATCCGAAGCCGCGCCCAGTCCATCTCCTCCGGCGTCGCCCAGTGCCACAACCAGATCGGATAGTGCAGCAGCGCCGCCCCGCGCTCGCCGGCCGCCGTCAGGGCCGCACGAGCGACGGCGTCGTGGTCGCCGTGCCCGTCGCATTCAACCGGCGCCAGCACCGTCGTCCGCGCGTCGATGACCGACGCGATCCGCCGGCAGATCTCCGATTCGTGTTCTGCGAGAACGGCGTCCGGGAAATCCCACCACACCATCGAGATCCCCGGCCCGAGCGCGGAGACCGCCTGCTCGCCCTCCGCGCGCCGGATCGACACCGGATCCCCGCCGCCGTAGGTCAAGAAAATGACCGTGACATACACGCCGGCCGCAGCCAGATCCGACAGTGTTGCGCCGATCGCCAGCGTCTCGTCGTCCGGGTGCGGGGCCAGGACGACGACGCGCGGGTGGCGCTTCAGGATTGCGTCCAGGTCAAGTCGAGGAACGTCGTCCCAGCCCGGGTGCAAGAGCCACTCGGACTCCTTGCAGCCTGCGTCGCGGTGGCTGAACGGGCGCGGCTCACGCATCGAGGTGGCCCGCGTCATCAAGGATCAGCTGGCCCAGCTGCGCCAGATCGCGCTCGCCGTGATGCTGACGCAGGTACACGGTCAGATCTGCGACTCGCCGGGCGTAGCCCTCGTCGCCGACCAAGGGTCCCGGGCCCAACGCGTGCCCGGCGATCTGCTGGACCGCTTCGGCCGCCCGGGCGGTGACCGCCCGCACCCGCTGGGCCAACAGATTCGCGGTGGCGCCGGCGCTCCCGGCGTCGATCTCGCGCGCCGACGCCTCTAGGCACGTCGCGGTGGCGAACATCAGCTCGTCGGCACTTCCCAACTGCGCCAGCACGATCCGGTCCCCCGCGTGGGTGCGGGCATAGTCCCTCAAGGCCTCCAGCAGGCCAAACGCGATGCCGTACCAGACTGCGGCAACCCCTATGCCGCCCCAAGCGAAACCGGGCCGCTCCAGATACCAGCCGGATTCGCCGACCGGCGCCGCCGGAGCGGCGTCCATGGCGATCGGCCCGCTGGGCACCGCGACCAGCCCGCGCGCCACCCAGTCGGCGTCCAATGTGGCGATGACGGCGGGATCCAGCCGGACGGCGAACGCGCGACGTTCCCCGTCGGAGACATGGGCGGTGACGATCGCGTGCGAGAGCTGTCGAGACAGTGAGCACCAGGGTTTGACGCCGCTCAGCGTCCAGCCGGGACCGTCCGAGGTCGCCTGAAGGCGATGCCCGGGGGCGTGGGCGGCGTAAACGCCCCAGGTGGACTTCTCGTCGGCGCCGATGTCCTCGATGACGGGTCCCAGGCCTGCCTGGTCCAGAATGGCTCGGGCGTCCAGGTGCGGCTCCACCGCGCGGGCGGCGGTCGCGTCGACGGCGCCGAGACTGGCGAGGGTCCGCAGGTAGCCCAGGGTGTGGCCGGTCCCGGGCTGGCAGCCCTCATTGGCCAGTGCTGTGGCGAGCGTCAACGCGCCCGCCACGTCAGGTTCTCCGTCGGCCAGGACCTCGGCCGCGAAGCGGGACCGAAGACCCGGATCGACGAGGCGCCCAGCCACGGTGCTCTCGCCGGCTGTCACCGCACTGATATACCCCGGCGGGCGCGGTTTCAAGCGTGGTCGGGAGCCCCGGCGCGCGGGTGTCTCTTTCCGCTCACAGCCCGAGCAGTACGTCGACGTGCAGCGGTGCGCACAGGTCGATCAACCACAGCTGGTCGGATCCGGTGGCGAAAAGCCTTGCGAACGTGGCGTCCTGGACGACCGCGCCGTCGCACCGGTCGCCGAAGAACACGTAAGCCCGCGCGTCGTCGCAGAGCCTCGACATCCACACCAAGCCGTCGAACCCGGCATCATGCGCGGCGCGGGCCCAGGCAACGGTGTCGGGATAGGTGTCGGCGCCGCCAGCGGTGAGTTCGGTGTCGCTGACCTTGAGCCGGCGTAGCCCAAGCCCATGCAGAACGCCGACCCGTACCGGGCGGGTCAGCCGCAACCGTGCCATGACGGTCCGGCCATACGCGTCATACGGGAGGACACCGCCGCTGACCGGAATGTCGTGCAAGAGCGTTTCGGCGATTGCGGCCTCTTGGGTGGCCGCCGCGTACAGGACCGGCACCACCGGATCCCCGAAGAAGGCGAAGCGGGTAGCGGATCCGAACCCGGGGTTGAACGTCGTGGCGGTGCGCCCCTCGGCCGCGGTGAACACCCGATACAAATGGGTCCCGGCGTCCAGCGTTGCCGACTGCGGATTGAAAGGAATCGGTGGCGCAGGGGTCACCACTGGACTGTCCAGGCCGACCGGGCCGCACGCACGACCCGCTCGGGATCGCTGGCCAGCAGATCGACCGGACGCATTCCGTCGAGATACGTGGTTGGAGCGCACAGCCACTGCACGACGCCACTGTCCGACCATTGCGCTTCCCCAGCGAGGTCCCGCAGAACGCGGATCACCGGCAGGGGCCGCCCATCGGCGCCGAACTGGAATCCCGGATAGAGCGACTGACGCCCGCGCGTGATGGCCAGCAGCGCTCCGTTGCGGCGGGCTGCCACAGCCAAGTTGCGCGGAGCGGTGGATCGGGAGCCCAACCGTTTGCCTGTTTCAGTGCTGGTGAGCAGTCCGAACTCGGCCTCGATGCGGTCGTAGAGGTTCCGCTCGGCCTGCACGGCGCGCGCGATAGCCGGCTCGGTGTAGACCTTCACAGCGTCCAGCGCGTCACCGAGAGCAGCCGCGCTCTCCCTGATGCGCTGCGCGACGTCGACAAAGTTGTCATATGCGGCGGTCATGGTTTACCCACTCGACGTAAGTGCGAATAGTGCATGTCCAGAATAACGCATGTTTCGCATGTCCGGAGAAGTCACCCGGGAGACGTCGCCTACGATCTGAGTCGATATGACCGAAGTCGAATCCCACACCCCGGCCGATACGCGGGTCGCCGCCGAGGCCGAACGCCGCCGCACCTTTGCCGTCATCAGCCACCCCGACGCGGGCAAGTCGACGCTGACCGAGGCCCTGGCGCTGCATGCCCGGGCGATCACCGAAGCCGGCGCGATTCACGGCAAGGCGGGCCGTCGCTCCACCGTTTCGGACTGGATGGAGATGGAGAAGGCCCGCGGCATCTCGATCACCTCGACCGCGCTGCAGTTCCCGTACCGGGACTGCGTCATCAACCTGCTCGACACCCCGGGGCACGCCGACTTCTCCGAAGACACCTACCGGGTGCTGACCGCCGTCGACGCCGCGGTCATGCTGATCGACGCCGCGAAAGGCCTCGAACCCCAGACCCTGAAGCTGTTCCAGGTGTGCAAGCAACGCGGTATCCCGATCATCACCGTGGTCAACAAATGGGACCGACCGGGCCGGCACGCGCTGGAGCTGATGGACGAGATCCACGAGCGGATCGGGCTGCGAACCACCCCGCTGACCTGGCCGGTCGGCATCGCCGGAGATTTCAAGGGTGTGATGGACCGGCGCAAGGGCCACTTCATCCGGTTCACCCGGACCGCGGGCGGCGCGACGATCGCACCCGAGGAACACATTTCCCCGGACCAGGCCTTGGATGCGGCCGGCGTCGACTGGGAGAACGCGGTCGAAGAATCCGAACTGCTGTCCGCCGACGGATCCGACTTCGACCGGGACACCTTTGTGACCGGCGAAACGTCCCCGGTGCTGTTCACCTCCGCGGCGCTGAACTTCGGCGTCAACCAGCTGCTCGACGTGCTGGTGGAGCTTGCCCCCTCGCCGGGGTCGATCGTCGACGTCGACGGCGAACCCCGACCGGTCGACGCGCCGTTCAGCGCGTTCGTGTTCAAGGTCCAAGCCGGCATGGACTCCTCCCACCGGGACCGGATCGCCTACGCCCGGGTGTGCTCGGGCACCTTCGAGCGCGGTGACGTGCTCACCCACGCCGCCACCGGCAAACCGTTCGTCACCAAGTACGCGCAGTCGGTCTTCGGGCAACAGCGCAGCACTCTGGACAGCGCCTGGCCCGGCGACGTGATCGGCCTGTCCAACGCCGCCGCGCTACGCCCCGGTGACACCCTGTTCGCCGACAAGCCGGTGCGGTTTCCGCCGATCCCGAGCTTCTCCCCCGAGCATTTCGCGGTCGCGCGCGGAACTGATCCGAGCAAGCACAAGCAGTTTCGCCGCGGTGTCGAGCAACTCGACCAGGAGGGCGTGGTCCAGGTGCTGCGTTCGGACAAGCGTGGCGATCAGGCGCCGGTGTTCGCCGCCGTCGGCCCGATGCAGTTCGAGGTCGCCGCCCACCGGATGTCTTCGGAGATGGGGGCGCCGATCACGCTGGAGTCGTTGCCGTACCAGGTCGCGCGGATCGTCGACCCGGCCGACGCCGACTTCGTGGACCGGCAGTTCTCCGCCGAAGTGCTGACTCGCTCCGATGGCGTCATGCTCGCGCTGTTCTCCACCCAGTGGCGCATGGAGTCATTCCAGCGGGACAACCCCGACGTCATCCTGCGCGACTTGATCGCCGCGCGGAGTTAGCGGCCGCGTCGCAGGAACGCTTTCAGGCGGATTGGATCTGGATCAGGTTTCCACAGGTGTCATCGAACACCGCCGTGGTGACGGGGCCCATTTCTGTGGGCTCCTGAATGAACTGGACGTTCAAGGACCGCAATCGCTCGTACTCGGCGCGCACATCGTCGACGGAGAACGCAGTCACCGGTATCCCGTCGGACATCAGGGCCTTCTTGAAGGGCTTGGCGGCCGGATGCTCGTCGGGTTCGAGAACGAGCTCCACACCGTCCGGCGCCTCCGGCGAAACCACGGTTATCCATCGATACGCGCCGACAGGCACGTCATGCTTGGGCTGGAATCCCAGAATGTCGGTATAGAAGCGCAAGGCCTTCTCTTGATCGTCGACGAGGACACTCGTCAGGTTGATCCTCATGATTGGTCCCTTCTGCCGCTCGTGCACCAGCGCGACGCAATCTGCCTCAGCGGCAACGTGTTTAGGTGGTGGAACTTGCACCGGCCCTCGCGGCGCGTCTCGATGAGCCCGGCTTCCTCGAGCAGGGCCAAATGCTGCGAGATCGCTTGCCGGGAGGACGTCAGACCGTGATTGGTCGTCAGTCGCCCGCAGATCTCAAAGAGCGTTTGGCCGTCCCGAATCGTCAATTCGTCGAGAATCGTCCGGCGCGTGGGGTCCGCCAGCGCTTTGAAGACATCACCCACATGGAAAGAATAGGCAAGTATTTGCTTGCCTGTCAATGGTTATCGGGTGCCTGACGCGACGGATGATTGCTGTGTGCAGGTTCGCGAGCGGCCCGTTGGCGCACGTAGAACGCCTCGAGCGGCCCGGTGGCGTACGAGGGCTCCATGGCGTTCGCCTCACGCGGAGCTGTCCTGGGCCGTTGTGTTCCTCGTTGGCCATTCGTGCACTATTTGGCCGCTGGCGAAGGAAAACGTGCCGGGGTTGGCCGCTCGAGACGGGAAACGCGCCGCGGTTGGCCGCTCGCGGCCAGAGGCGACCGTTGTCGCACGCGTGCGCCCCTACCAGCGGCTTTCACAACAGCGCCTAACGCGCAGCCAACTGCGCAAGAACCTGCGCGTGCGTCTCGGCGTCGAACGCCACGATGCAGTACGTCGTCACGATCGAGGGCGATCAAGCCCACTCCGGAGCGACGATCATGGCCGACCGTAGAGACGCCCTCTACGGCGCCGCGCTGCTCATCGTGTTCGCACGGGAACTCGCCGACCGGTTCCCCGACGTCCTGCACACCGCGGTCGGCCAGATCGATGTGTATCCCAACTCGCCGGTGGTGGTCGCCTCGCAGGCGACGCTGATGCTCGATCTGCGATGCTCGGACGAAAAGGTGCTCGTCGAGGCCAATGAGCTTCTGCGGCGCCAGTTCGCAGAGATCGAGCGGAAGGCCAATGTGACGGTGACACAATCCCTGTCGCACGAGTGGGGCATCAATCCGTATCAGCCGACGGGAGTCGACCTCGCGAGAAGGTCCGCCGAATCCCTCGGCCACTCCTACGAGGAGATCCTCACCGTGGCCGGGCACGACTCGGTCAACATGAAGGAGGTGGTGCCGACCGTGATGCTGTTCGTGCCCTCCGTCGATGGCATCTCGCACAACGAACGCGAGTACACCCTGGACGAGGCGATGATCGCGGGACTCGACGTGCTGACGGACGTGGTGCGGCGACTGGCCGAGGGCGAACTCCCGCGCGGGTCAGCCGGTGACGACTCCCCCACCTGACGCCGGATCAACCGATCCGCTCGCGCTGCTGCGCTGGCAGTTCGACCTGACCTGGTCGCTGTTCGAGTACCACCTGGAGCGCCTGGAGCCCGACGACTTCCTGTGGGAATCCACCGCGAACTGCTGGACGATGCGCCCCGGCCAAGGCGGCGGCTGGACGCCCGACTGGGCCGATGTCGAACCCGCGATCGTCCCGGTCCCGACGATCGGCTGGCTGAGTTGGCATCTGGGCTGGTGGTGGAGCGTCGCCATCGATCATGCCCGCGGCAGGATCCCGCGGGATCGCGCCGACATCTCTTGGCCCGGGCCGGGCGCGGCGACAATCGAGTGGCTGCGGGGAATGCACGCCGAATGGACGAACGTGCTGGACACGCTCGGCGCCGAGGATCTGGAGCGGACAGCGACGTTCCCGTGGCAGGAGGAGTCCCGGCACAGCGTCGCGCACATGGTCGCCTGGGTGAATTCCGAGTTGATGAAGAACGTCGCCGAGATCGGCCAGCTTCGTCTGCTGCGCGCCGCGGACGGAAAATAACTCTGGATCCTCGGGCGTCACCGGGTGTGTACTGGAGATATGGCGCCGTCGCGACGGCGGCAAAACGGATGGAGTCCATCATGAACCGAGTCTCACACCGGATGGCGAAAACGGCAGTGACGAGCGGTCTCGCATTGGTCTGGGCGCTGGGCGGCGGAACCGCCGAGGCCGACGACTACTACTGGTTCCAGTGGTGTCCCGGCCAGGTGAATCCGGCATTCTCCAGCGACCGGGTCGTCGACTGGGATTGGACCGTCTGCCACAAGTACCGATACGAGGGCAACACCGCCATCGACGACACCGGACGGGTCTATCCCGCGCCCGCGCGGCCGCCGGGATCGATCTGTGGCACCGACCTGTTCACGGGCACGCCGATTCCCTGCTAGAACGGAATTGGTAGTTCTGCGTTCAGGGGGATCACATCAGAAGAATACGAACCACGCGGCCGCTGCTGGCGGCGATCGTTTTGCTGCTCGCCGCACCCGGCTTCGCAGCCCCGCGCGCCGCTGCCGCTGATCCGTGCCCGGATATCGGCGTCGCTTTTGCGCGCGGGACCGCGGAGTCTCCGGGCGTCGGCAATGTCGGGCAGGCGTTCGTCGACACGCTCCGACAGCAGGTGGCCCCGCGGACCGTTGGCGTGCACGGGGTGAACTATCCCGCGAGCAACGACTTCGCCGGACCAGGGTTCATCCCGAACGTGGTCAACGGCACGCGTGACCTGCTCGACCACGTCCGCGGTGTGGTGTCGGCGTGTCCGGAGACCGAAATGGTGCTCGGCGGCTACTCCCAAGGCGCGATGGTCACCGCGTTCGCCACCTCCGACGCCCGCCCCAACGGGGTGCCCGACCCGGCGCCGCTGCCGCCCGATGTCGCCGACGACGTCGCCGCCGTCGTGCTGTTCGGCAAGCCCAACGGCCCGTCCCTGGCCAAGTACGGGACGCCGGCGGTCGGGCCGAGCCCGCAGTTCGCCGGTGAGACGCTGGAGCTGTGCGCGCCCGGTGACCCGGTGTGCGCGGCCGACTCGGCGGCCCCGTGGGATCCGGCCGCGCACACCGCCTACACCCGCAACGGGATGGTCGGCCAGGCCAGCTCGTTCGTCGTCAGCCACCTGCCGATGGACAGCGCCGTCATTCACTAGTCGGGCGAACTCCCGCGCGGCCGCAGCCGCACGTTGGGCAGCGGCGGAGCCGGCAGCCGCGCCGGCGAGCCACGGTAACCCTGAACGCGGCCGAACTGATCGGACTTCCTCTCCCACTCGCGGCGGTAGGCGGCGATCTCCTCGTGGCTGCGGCCGAGGAAGTTCCACCACATGACGATCTCCTCGTCCAGCGGCTCGCCGCCGAGCAGGAGGCCGCGCGCCGGTTCGTCGGTGTGATTTGCCAGCGTGACGGTGCTGCGCCCCGCCTCTAGGAAAGCCAGTGCGGCCCAGGGTGTTTCGACGCCGTCGACGGCCACCGATTCGGTGTCGGACAGGAAAGCATGCTCGAACGAGGGGTCGACGTCGAGAATCAGCTGCGCACCGGGCTGCAGCCGAACCTCGGCGCCGAGCAGCGGGCTGAACGTCGGCGCCGGCGAGGTCTGCCCGGCCAGTGAGCCGATGAAGACCCGCAGCACCGCCCCGGGCAGCTGTGCCGGCATGGGCGTGTAGTGCTCGAACGCGCGCGGCGCGTGGCGGTGCGCGTCCGGCAGCGCGATCCACAACTGCACGCCGTGCAGCACCGTCGTGTCCGGGGTGGAGACCTCCGAGTGGCAGATGCCCGCGCCCGCGGTCATCAGATTGAGTTCGCCCGGACGGACCAGCGCGTGGGTGCCGAGACTGTCGCGATGCTCGACCTCGCCGGAGAACAACCAACTCACCGTTTGCAGCCCGGTGTGCGGGTGCGGCGCCACGTCCATGCCGCCCGTGCCCGCGACGTCATTGGGACCGTAGTGGTCCAGGAAGCACCACGCCCCGACGCGCCAGCGCTGCCGCCGCGGCAGCGTCCGCCGCACACTCATCGCCCGGGGTCCGCCGAGCGGCACGTTGATCGGCGCGAAGACCTCAACGGGCCGAGGACGCCCGCCCGCGCCGGCTGAGGCGGGGCAGCGCAGTTCCTGTGGGGCCGATTCCAGGTTGCTCACCGGTGTCCATCTTCCCGGTGTGGACGACCTGCGGCAACGTTCAGAGGGATCCGCGCTCGACCACCCACTGACGCCGAAGCGGCAACGCCTCGGCTGCGATGCCGATAGCGCGACGCCGAATACCCGCACCGGCGCGCGCGAGGCCATTACAGTTCTAGCGCCGACGTCCACGCCGGACCCGGCCAACACCGCCCCGGAGTCGCGAATGAGCAGCACCACGAACAATTTCGACTTCTTCTCATCCGGCGAGCTTCCGACGCCCGAGGTGACCGAATCCGGGGCCGCCGCCATCGCGTCCACCCTGCTCGGACAACCGGTGACCGCGCGCTCCCTGGGCAGCCAACAGGACGCCAACTTCCTGCTGGCGGCCGACGGCGATCCGGTCGGCGTGCTGAAGGTGGCGAACGCGGTGTTCACCGAGCAGGAGATCAGCGCGCAGGACACCGCCGCGGCGCAGCTGGCCGAGCACCTGCCCGACCTGCGCTTCCCCACCCGGCTGGACGCGCCGCAGGCCCGCCCGGAGGTCCCCAACGCCCGGGTGCTGACCTTCCTGGGCGGCGGGACCCTGAACGGATCGGGGTACCTGTCCCCGCGGGTGCTCGCCGAATTCGGGACCATCGTCGGCCGGGTCAGCCGCGCCTTGGCCGACTTCGACCACCCCGGAACCCGCCGGGTGCTGCAGTGGGACCTACGGCATTCCGGCCGGGTGCTGGACCTGCTGGCCGACGCGGTCACCGACCCGCATCGCCGCGCGGTGGTCGAGTGGGTGCGCGCCGAGGTCTGGCCGCCGGTGGAAGCTCGTGACGCCGAGCTGCCCCAGCAGAGCGTGCACGGCGACATCACCGACGACAATGTGGTGTGTCGCGCCGAGAACGGCGCCCGGATCCCCGACGGCGTCATCGATTTCGGCGACCTGATGCGCAGTTGGGCGGTCGGCGAGCTCGCGGTGACGGTTTCCTCGCTGCTGCATCACGACGGCGTCGGTCCGCTGGACGCGCTCACCACCATCGCGGCCTATGACCGGCAGCGCCGGCTCAGCGACGCCGAGATCGAGGCGCTTTGGCCGCTGGTCGTGGTGCGCGGCGCCGTGCTGGTGGCCAGCGGCAATCAGCAGGTCGCCATCGACGCCGACAACAGCTACGCCTCCTCCGCGCTGGAACGCGAATGGCAGATCCTCGACGTCGCCGCGTCCATTCCGATTCCGGTGATGACCGCCGCGATCCGGTCTGCCCTCGGGCGAGACAGTGTCCGGGCCGAACTTCCCCGTCATCGCCAAATAACCACGGCACCAACGGAAATTCTCGACCTGTCCGCCACGTCGGCGGCACTCGATCGAGGTCGCTGGTTGGACGCGGACGTCGAAGACGACCTCGCCCGGGAGGCGCTGCGCGGCGGCGCGTCCGCGGTGGCCACCGCCTTCGGCGAATGCCGGGCCACCCAGGCGCGGCCGCTGTCGTTCGACGCGTCCGCTACCGTGGCCACCGGGGTCGACGTCTGGTTTGCCGCCGACACCGAACTGCGAGCGCCCTGGCCCGGTCGCCTGCGCCACAACGGGAACAGCGTCACCCTCATCGGGGACGAGCACATCCTGGTCATGCGGTCACCCGGCGCGATCGACGCCACCGACCGGGACGTCGAGGCCGGCGACCTGATCCTGGAGTCCGCGAGGTTCCGGATCACCGTGGTGACCCGCGCGAACGCGGACGTCGAGATTCCGGACTTCGTCGTCCCGGCCGCGTTCGAGGCCTGGCGCTCGCTCATCTGCGACCCCACACCGCTGCTGAACGCGCAGCCACACCCCGCCCCCGCGGCCGGCGACGTCGACACGCTGTTGCGGCGCCGCGACGCCAGCTTCGCCACCGTGCAGGAGCACTACTACGCCGCGCCGCCGCAGATCGAACGGGGCTGGCGACAGCACCTGCTGTCCACCACCGGGCGCAGCTACCTCGACATGCTCAACAACGTCGCCGTCCTCGGCCACGGCGACCCGGAGGTCGCCGACGCGACGTACCGCCAGCTGCTGCGGCTCAACACCAACTCCCGATTCGTCTACGAATCGGTGGTCGACTTCTCCGAGCAGCTGACCGCGACCCTGCCGGATCCGCTGGACACGGTGTTCCTGGTCAACTCGGGCTCGGAAGCCATCGATCTGGCGCTGCGGCTGGCCATGGCCGCGACCGGGCGACGCGACATCGTCGGGGTCGCGGAGGCCTATCACGGCTGGACCTTCGCCTCCGACGCCGTGTCGACATCGGTGGCCGACAATCCGAACGCGTTGAGCACCCGCCCGGACTGGGTGCACACCGTCGACGCGCCGAATGCCTACCGCGGCCGTTACCGCGACGAGGAGGCCGGCCGCTACGCCGCCGACGCGGTCGCCGCCATCCGCGCGTTGGCCGAATCCGGCTGCCCGCCAGCGGGATTCATCGCCGAGCCGTACTACGGAAACGCCGGCGGCATCCCGCTGCCGGACGGCTACCTGTCCGCGGTGTACGAGGAGATCCGCAGCCACGGCGGCCTGGCCATCGCCGACGAGGTGCAGGTCGGCTACGGCCGGCTCGGCCACTGGTTCTGGGGATTCCAACAGCAAGGCGTCATCCCCGACATCGTGACCATCGCCAAGGCCATGGGCAATGGTTACCCACTCGGGGCGGTGATCACCTCCAAGGCTGTCGCCGACCGATACCGCACCCAGGGCTACTTCTTCTCCTCCGCTGGCGGCAGCCCGGTGTCCTGCGTGGTCGGCAGCACCGTGTTGCGCGCCATCCAGGCGCGCGGACTCCAGGCCAACGCGGTCGAGGTCGGCGGGCGCCTCAAAGCACGGCTGCAGGAGCTGGCGCGGAAGCACCCGATCATCGGCGCGGTGCACGGCAGCGGCCTGTACCTCGGCGTCGAATTGGTCCGGGACCGCGACACTCGGGAACCCGCGCCGGAGGAAACCGCGCGCATCTGCGACCGACTGCTGGACCTCGGGGTCATCATGCAACCCACCAGCGACCGGCAGTGCGTGCTGAAGGTCAAGCCGCCGCTGGTGCTGGAACGCGCCGACGCCGACTTCTTCGTCGACGCGCTCGACCACGTCCTGACCAACGGATTCTGAAAACGAGGCGAGAGAAATGACCGAATTCGACACCATCGTTGTGGGAGCGGGGATCTCGGGGCTCACCGCGGCCCGGCTGCTGAGCCGGCACGGCCAGAAGGTGGTGGTCTTCGAGGCCAGAGACCGCGTCGGGGGCCGGCTGCACACCCTGCGCGAGGACGGCCGCATCACCGACGTCGGCGGGTCGTGGATCCACGGCGTCGGGGACAGCGAAGAACTGCACAACGCGGTGCGGGCCTTCGGCATGCCGACCGTGGAGTTCACCGTCGGCAGCTTCCAGGCCGGCGGCCGGCCCATCGCCTACTACGGGCCCGACGGCGGGCGACTCAGCGACGCCGAGACCGCGTCCTTCATCGCCGACGTCGCCGCGATCGACGCGGACCTCACGCAGACCCTGAGCGCAGCCAAACCCGGTACCTCCTACGAGCAGGCCGTCGAGGACGCGCTGGACCGGCTCGGCTGGCAGGGTGAGCGCGCCGACCGGGTCCGCGAGCACCTGCGGCACCGCAGCGAGGAACAACTCGGCGCCGACGCCGCCGACCTGGAGGCGCTGTCGCTGACCGATGAGACGGTCGCCGGTGACGAGGTGGTCTTCCCCGAAGGGTATGACCGGCTGGCCACCGGTCTCGCGGACGGCATCGATGTCCGGCTGGAGCACCCCGTTCACACGGTGCGGTGGACGGACTCCGGCGCGCAGGCGCAGGTCATGGCCCCCGACGGGACCAGCGAATGGGTCGGGGCCCGCCACGTCGTCGTCACCGTGCCGGTGGGCGTGCTGCGCTCCGGCGGGCTGGTGTTCGACCCGCCGTTGCCGGAGCCGGTGGCCGGCGCGCTCGACCGGTTCCGGATGAACTCCTTCGAGAAGATCATTCTCCGTTTCCCGCAACGGTTTTGGGACGCCGACGTCTACGCGATCCGCCGGCAGGGCCCGGCCGGGAAGCGGTGGCATTCCTGGTACGACCTCAGCGGGCTGCACGGCCAGCCCGCGCTCTTGACCTTCGCGGCCGGCGGCGTCGCCCGGGAGATCCACGACTGGTCCGAGGACGAGGTGGTGGCATCGGTGATGGCGTCACTGCGCGATATCTACGGTGACGCGGTCCCGGACCCCAGCCACGCCACCGTCACGCACTGGGCCGACGACCCGCTGGCCGGCGGCGGCGCCTACTCCTACCCGGTGGTCGGAACCGCGCCGGAGGACCACGACCGGCTCGCCACGCCGCTCGGCGCCGGCACGGTGTGCCTGGCCGGTGAGGCCACCTGGAGCGACGACCCGTGCACGGTGTCGGCCGCGCTGCTCTCGGGTCACCGCGCCGCGCAGCACATCCTCGGGCGCGACATCGGCTTCGATCTGGCGCCGCATGGCGGCTGAGACAGACAGCGCCGTCACCCCGACGGGCGCCCCGCTCGCGCTGGCGGCGCTGCTGGCTGGAACCCTGGTCGGGACCGTCGGCAACAGCGTCGTCAACGTCCCGCTGAGCTCGATCCTCGCCGATTTCGACGCGCCCCTGACCAGCGGCGTCTTCGTCGTCGTCGGATTCCTGCTGGCCTTCGCCGCGTCGATGCCGCTGGCCGGCTGGGTCGGCGACCGGTTCGGCCGGCGCAAGGTCTACTGCCTCGCGCTCATCGCCACCATCGTCTGCTCGCTCGGCGCGGCCACCGCGCCGTCGCTGGAGGTGCTGATCACCTGGCGCACCCTCGGCGGGATCGCCGCGGCGCCGTTCGCCCCGGTGGTGATGGGGCTGATCCAGTGGCTGTTCTGGGGTGAGCAGCGCAGCCGCGCGATCGGCGCCTGGGCCTCGGTCAACGGCCTGGGCCAGGCCATCGGCCCGACCATGGGCGGCCTGGTCGCCGACGCGTGGGGCTGGCGGTGGGTGTTCGTCCCGCTGATCCCGGTCGCACTCATCGGGCTGATCGGCACGCTGCGCCACATCCCCGCCACCCCCGGCCGGCGCGCCTCGCTGGACGTGGTGGGCGCGGTGACGCTGACCGTCGGCGCCGCGACGCTGGTGTTCGGGCTGGCGCAGATCGCCCGGCCGGACCCGGTGGCCATCGGCGCGCTGATCGTCGGCGCGGCGAGCCTGGTCTGGTTCACCGCGCACAGCCTGCGGACCCCGGCGCCCTTCGTGGACCTGCGGCTGGCGTCGGAATCACGCTTCCTGCGCAGCACATTGGCGGCGTTCGCGCAGATGTTCACCCTCAACGCGACCCTCGTGGCGATCCCGCTGTACCTGGTGTCCGGCGGCGCCTCCGAATCCGCGGCCGGGCTGACCTTGTTCGCGGTGCCGGCGGTGATGGCGCTGCTCGGTCCCCCGGTGGGCCGCTACATGGACCAGTTGCGTCCGCGCCGGGTGCTGCGCACCGGGCTGATCCTGCTGATCCTCGCCGAGGTGGCGCTGGCGCTGCTGGTCGGCCGGGCAGGGCTGCCGACCATTGCGCTGCTGGCGGCGCTGGCGCTCGTCGGCGCCGGGGCCGGGCTGGTGCAGACCCCGGCCGCCAACGGCGCGACGAAATCACCCGCCGGTCAGCAGGGCACCGGGCTGGGCCTGTTCAACCTGGTGCGGTTCACCGGATCGGCGGCCGGGGCGGCCTGGGTCGCGGTGGCCCTGGATGTCGCCACCCTGCCGACGGTGTTCTGGGTGGCCGCCGGCATGGCGCTGGTCGGGCTGGCGGCGTCCTTCGTCGGCCCCGACCCCGAACGCACCCCGTGGGCCGCGACGCCGCCGTAGCCACGGATCATTCGACGTCGACGGTCCCGGGTCGCGAGATCGCGCCGCGGGCCACCAGTTCGCCGGTCAGCGCGGCCGCGCAACTCTGCGACAGCAGCAAGCTGATCAGAACCATGACCTGCACGGCGCAGGCCTGCGCGGCGGAACCGGTGCTCAGCAGCACCCCGACGAACGCCCCGGGAAGGGTGACCAGCCCGGCGGTCCGGGCCTGGTCGAGGTTGGGCAGCAAGGCGTCGGAGATCGAGCCGCGGATGATCTCCATCCGGGCGTCGCGCTCCCGGAGCCCGAGGCTCAGCGCGGCCTCCACCTCCCCGGCGCGCAACGTCAGCGCCTTCAACGCTCGGCGGGCGGCCATCGCGACCGCAGTCATGGTGCCGCCCAACACGATCCCGGCCACCGGCACCAGCGCCCACCCGGTGAGTGGAACCAGGCCGGTGGCCATCATCGGGATGACCGTGGCGGCCAGGCCGACCGCGATCGGCACGGCGAGCCACAGCTGCCCGTCACCGGCGCGGCTGCGGCGCGCCGCGGTGAACGCGGCGACGGCGAACATCACGGCCAGCACCAGCGCGGAAGACCACAGTCGCGTCATCGCCGCGGCCAGCACCGCCGACACCGCGATCAATTGGGCGGCCGCGCGGCCCGCGGCGCCCGGCGCCGCCCACACCGGGCCCAGGCCGGCGAATCGGTAGACCGCCGCCGCAGCCAGCGTCATGGCGACGCACACCACGACCAGCGTCGGCCCGACCTGCATCGCTTCCACGTGACCAGTGTCCGCCGTCGGGCGCGATCAGCCTCCGTCGGTGGGCAACTCCCCGCGCCGGACGGCCGCGCACAGCGCCGCGTGATCGGCCTCGGTCTGGTCGGCGTAGGAGCGGGCGAACACCGTCAACGCGTCATCCACCGCCTCGGAACGGCCGAGGTAGCCGGCGATCATCGACGCTCCGCTGGTCCGCGCGTGCCCCTTGGCCAGCAGCTGCCCGACCACCCCGGTGTAGTCGATGAGCGTCGGCGCGTCGATCGCGTCCAGCGGGATGGTGCCCTTCATGTTCCGGAACTGCCGCACGTAGTACTGCCGACCGTCCATGCTGGTCCAGCCCAGCAGCGGATCGCTGACCGTCTGCAGCGCCTGCTGGTACTCGACCACCCGCTGCCCCTGATGCGCGTGCCAGGCGGAGTCACCGTGCACATACGGCGCCAGCACCGAGCGTCGGGCCTGCTTGAGCTGCAGGAAGATGACGTCCTCCGGCGAGGAGCCCTCCAGCAGCGCGACATAGGCGCGCAGGCCCACGCTGCCCACCCCGACGACCTTGTGCGCGAGGTCGACCAGGGTGTAGCCGCCGAGCACACGCCGCCAGTGCGACGAGAGGGTGTCCAGGTAGTCGTCGAGCGCGGCGGCCAGCGCGTCGGCCTCCCGCAGCGGCAGCCGGGTGATCAGCGGGGGCTCCTCGACGATGCGCCGCCCGCCGTCGATCTCCTCGGTGAACCGCGGCAGCGCGCGGTCACTGGTCCGGTTGCGGGCACGGTCGGCGGACCGCTGAATCGCGTTCAGCAGCGGCCCCGAGGTCTGCGAGGTGAGCCGGTCCACGTCGAGCCGGGTGAAGGACCGGGAGAACAACGGCTCCTCGGACAATCTGCGCAGCTCCGCCCGGTACGCGCCGACGCAGGCCCGCACCGCCCCCGACAGTTCGTCCTCGGAGGCGCCGTTCTGCCGCCCGGCGACCCAGATGCTGGCCACCAGCCGGCGCAGGTCCCACTCCCAGGCGCCCGGATGGGCCTCGTCGAAGTCGTTGAGGTCGATGACCAGGTCACGTTCGGGTGAGGCGTAGAACCCGAAGTTGCCCAGGTGCGAGTCGCCGCACACCACCGGGGTGATGCCGGTCGCCGGCAGGTGCGCGACGTCCTCGGCCATCACGATCGCGGTGCCGCGCAGAAACCCGTACGGCGACGCGGTCATTCGGGCCACCCGGATCGGGATCAGCCTGTCCAGTCGGCCCTGGTGGCTGCGCTGGATGAGCGCGATCGGATCGGGCCGGTCGGCCGGCGGCGAACAGTGCGCCAGGGACTTGCGCGGCACCTTGGCGCGCAGGCCCTTGCCGAGTTTGAAGCGCTCGGCCCGGGTGGCGGGGCGTTGTCGCAGCGAGTGATAGGCCGCGCCGTCGGCGCTTTCCAGCACGGTGTGCCGGCCCGCCACGGGCTGTCTGGATCGGGTCACCGGGTCGGCCACCTCCGTCTCGGGTCGCGTCTCGTCCTTCCGGATCGAGTGCTCGCCCGCTAGCATCCCCCACGGCGGGCCCACCGGTCTGGGGAATGATCCTGCGGGCTGCGCGCGGGACGAAAGGTGTGGTCATGACCCCCGAACAGCGGCGTGCCCGATTCGACGAGCTGCGCGCGTCCCCGCGCGTCACCGAAGAACAACTCGACGCGCTGTGGGAGATCCTGGAAGCGGTGCGCGCCGAGGACATTCTCGGTGACTGGAAGGGCTCCGGATTCAACACCGGCCACCGGATGAACGACGCGCTGACCGAGTCGCGTTGGTACGGCAAGCATCTCAAGACCGTCAACGACGTCGACCCGATCGTCTGCTACGACGACGACGGGAACCTATTCTCCAACACCGAGCTGAGCAAGGGCGCAGCGACGTTGTGGGACATCGAGTTCCGCGGCGAGGTGACCGCCACCATGGTGTACGACGGCCAGCCGATCTTCGACCACTTCAAGCGGGTGGACGCCAACACCCTGGTGGGTGTGATGAACGGAAAGCGGGCCCGCGAGCGCGGCAATTACTACTACTTCGTCCTGGAAAAGGCCGACTGAGACCCGGACTCCGGATCGGGCGCCCCCTGGGCCGTGTCATTCATGTCCGAATGTCAGGTCAAATGAGGGGAAAATGATGGTTAACGAGTGTTGAATGTGACATGAATCACTGCGACGCTAAGCCGGGGCATATCGCGACCGATCAGGAGTCCATGGATGAGCGCACACGCTGCTTCGGCGTCTGAAGCCGAACTGCCACCACTTACCGCCGGTCCGTACCGCAAACGGATCGGCCTTATTTCTCTGGTCGCCTGTCTGGGCGGCCTGCTGTTCGGCTACGACACCGGTGTCGCCAACGGCGCCGAGGGGCCGATGTCGCATGAGCTGGGGCTCAACGAGCTGCAGACCGGCATCGTGATCAGCTCGCTGGTCTTCGCCGCCGCCGTCGGCGCCTTCCTGGGCGGGCAGATCTCCGACCGGATCGGCCGCCGGAAGATGATTCTGGTGCTGGCGATCATGTTCTTTGTCGGCGTGATATTCGTCGTCACCGCACCGGGATTCGGCGTGGTGGTCGTCGGCCGCATCATCTTGGGTCTGGCAGTCGGCGGGGCGTCGACGGTGGTGCCGGTGTACCTGGCCGAACTGGCGCCATTCGAGATCCGCGGATCGATCACCGGCCGCAACGAACTCGCGATCGTCATCGGCCAGTTCGCGGCCTTCACCGTCAACGCCATCCTGGCCGCCAGCTTCGGCGAGCAGGAAGGCGTGTGGCGCATCATGTTCGGCATCTGCGCGCTGCCGGCGGTGGCCCTGTTCATCGGCATGATGCGGATGCCGGAATCCCCGCGCTGGCTGGTGGAGAAGGGCCGCTACGACGAAGCCCTGGCGGTGCTCAAGACGGTGCGCTCCGAGGACCGCGCGCTGGCCGAACTCGCGCAGGTGGAGCGCGTCGCCGATGAGGAGAAGGACGAGCACGGCCTGGACTTCAAGCAGATCCTGGCCAACCGTTGGCTGCGGCGCATCGTGCTGGTCGGCATCGGCGTGGCGGTGGCCCAGCAGCTCACCGGCATCAACTCGATCATGTATTACGGCTCACGGGTTTTGGAGCAGTCCGGCTTCAGCCAGACCGCGGCCACCATCGCCAACACCAACTTCGGTCTGGCCGCGGTGATCGGCGGCATCATCGCGCTGCGCAATATGGACCGCCTGGATCGCCGCAAGACGTTCATGATCGGTCTCACGCTGACCACCATCTGCCACTGCCTGGTCGGCATCGCCGGCCTGGTGATCCCCGAGGACAACGCCGCACGCCCGTACGTGATCCTGGTGCTGATCACCGCGTTCGTGCTGTCGATGCAGACCTTCTTGAACATCGCCGTGTGGGTGTGGCTGGCGGAGATCTTCCCGCTGCAGATCCGCGGTCTGGCCATCGGCATCTCGGTGTTCTTCGGCTGGTTCGTCAACGCCTGCCTGGCGCTCTACGTCCCGACACTGCTGCACAATCTCGGACTGGGCACCTTCTTCCTGTTCGCCATCGTCGGGGTGATCATGCTCGGGTTCCTCTGGCACGAGGTGCCCGAGACCCGCAACAAGTCCCTGGAGCACCTGGAGGAGAGCCTGCTCAGCGGCGAGCTCTACGCCACACTGCCACGCCGGGTGCCGTTCGCCCGGGGCCCGAAGAAGCACTAGCCGTCGGCCTCCGACACCCGAACACGAAAGGTCTTCTGCTATGACGATTCTCGTCGGATACCCGACCAAACGGCGGGCGCGCGCGGTGCTCGAACTGGCCGGCATGCTGGCCCGCTCCCGCGGCACGAATGTGGTGGTGTGCACCGCGATCCGGGATCCCCGGATCCCGGGCACCCGCCGCGACGATCCGAAGTTCACCACCTACGTCGACGAACTCGCCGACACCGCGCTGGCTCAGGCCCGCGAGGACATGCCCGGCGATGTCGACGTGCAGTTCGTCCGGGTCGACGCCCGCTCGGTGTCGGCCAGCCTGATCCAAGCCGCCGAAAAGTACCGGGCCCGGCTCATCGTGGTCGGCTCGGCGATGGGCCGCATCGAAGAAGTCACCGTTTCCAGCGTGGCCGACCGGATGCTGCACAGCTCGCCGATCCCGGTCGCGGTGGCCACCCGTGGCTTCCGCGCCATGGACGCCAAGGTGCGACGGGTGACCCTGGCGTTCGCCAGCGGTGAGGACACCGCGGTGCACGTGGCCGCCGCCGAAGAACTCGCCGCCCGCTACGGCGCCGAGCTACGGTTGGCGTCCTTCGCGGTGAACCTCAACCACGCCGAAGCGTTCCGGGTGGCCGTCAAGGGACCGTCCGGAAAACAGATGTGGGAGAACATCATCCGCCGCGAGGTGGAGATGGCGGTGCAGGCCGACCGCGCCACCTCCGACCGCAACCCGCAACTAGTGATCGGCCACGGGCACAACTGGGCCGAGGCGCTCGACGACATCGACTGGGGTCTCGGCGACCTGCTGGTGGTCGGCTCCAGCGTGTCCGGGCCGCTGGCCCGGGTGTTCGTCGGCTCCCGGGCGTCCAAGATCATCCGACACAGCCCGGTGCCCGTCATCGCGCTGCCCCGCGGCGCGGTGGACAGCCTCGCCAGCGAATAACCGCGCCAACGACAAACCGGCCGCACCCGTTCGGGTGCGGCCGGATTGTCGCGTGGGGCTCAGGGCTTCTCGGCCTCCGCATTCGCGGCCTTCAGGGTCTCGGCGGCGACGGCCAGACCCTCCAGCGGGCCGAACGCGACATCCTCGTGCTCGATGTTGACCCACATGTCGGGGTCCACCCGCTTCAGCGCGCGAAGGAAGTCGGCCCAGAAACCGACGTCGTGGCCCTGGCCGACGGCGACGAAGTCCCACGCCGAATCCTGCGGCCACTTGTTCACCACGTGCCGCCCACCCAGACCGGTGGGATTCTCCTCCCGCGGGATCCGGGTGAAGCGTTCGTCGAGCACGCCGTAGATCCGGCAGTTCAGGTTGATCCGGGTGTCCTTGGCCGCGGCGTGGAACACCAGCGGGCCCAGCCAGTCGATGGCCGCCACCGGGTCGATGCCCTGCCAGAACAGGTGCGAGGGATCCATCTCCGCGCCGACGTGGGTGGCGCCGGTCTTCTCCACCAGCCGCTTGAGGGTCGGCGGGTTGAACACCAGGTTCTGCGGGTGCATCTCGATGGCGACCTTGACGCCGTTTTCGGCTGCCAGCGCGTCGATTTCGGTCCAGAACGGGACCGCGACGTCGTCCCACTGGTAGTCCAGCGCGTCCAGGTAGCCCGAGTCCCAGGTGTTGACGTTCCAGGCCGGCCACTGCCCGCCGGGGTGCGCCGCGGGAAGCCCCGACATGGTGACCACCCGGTCCACGCCGAGCAGTCCGGCGACCCGGATCGCGTTGCGCAGATCCTCGGCGTCCTCGGGTCCGACCTCCGGGTCGGCGTGCAGCGGGTTGCCGTTGCAGTTCAGCCCGGCGATCGACACCCCGGTTCCGTCGAAGGTGGCCAGGTAGTCGGCGGCCGACACCTCACCGGAGAGCAGCTCGGCCACCGGCAGGTGCGGGGTCGGCAGGAATCCGCCGGCGTTGATCTCCGCCCCGGTCAGGCCCAGGGAGGCGATCACCTTGAGCGCCTCCGGCAGCGAACGGTCATGCAGAATTGCGGTGTACACACCGAGTTTCACGAAGTCTCCTTGGTTCAGTTGACGGGGGTCGTCAGTTGACGCGGACGGCCGCGCCGCCGCGCTGAGCGGATTCGGTGACGGCCGCGACGACGCGCAGACCGTGCAGACCGGCGTCGAAGCCTGGTAGCGCACCGAGCTCGTCCACACCGGCGATCTGATCCAGGAACGCTCGGGCCTGGAACACGAACAGGTCGGCCACCCCGTGCCCGACGCCACCGGCGTCCATCGGCAGGCCGCCGCGGATATAGGGGTGCTCCGGCCCGATCAGCACGCGCCGGGGACCGGCCAGCGCGGCGCGGCTCTCGGCGGTGGAGATCTGGAATTCGCCCGCCCGGTGCAAGTCCCAGGCGGCTGATCCGGCGGAGCCGAACAGCTCGAAACCCAGTCCGTCGGGCAGGTCGTGGGCGACCCGGGACGCCGAGAACGTGCCGAGGGCCTCATTGCCGAAACGGGCGGTGAAGGTGGCCACGTCCTCGTTCTCGACGGGCGCGACCTCGTCGCTGACCGCAGTCTTGGTGTGCCCGTAGGTGACTCCGAGCGGAACCGGCCGCTCGGTCACCACGGTCGCGAACGCCGCGCCGGCGACCTCGGTGATCGGGCCGCACAGGTATTCGCTGAGTTCGATCAGGTGACTGCCGACATCGGCCAGCGCGCCGGAGCCCGGTCCCCCGCGGTAGCGCCAGGTGATCGGCGACGTCGGGTCCAGCGCGTAATCGCACCAGTAGCGGCCGTTGAAACACACCAGCTCGCCGAGCGCGCCGGAGCTCAGTTCGCGCCGGATCTGCTCGACAGCCGGGGATCGGCGATAGGTGTAGCCCACCGCGGTGACCCGGTCGGAGCGCTCGGCGGCGGCGAGCATCGCCTCGGCGTCGGCCAGTGAGCCGGCCAGTGGCTTCTCGCACAGCACGTGCTTGCCCGCGGCGAGCAGTCCCTCGACGATCTCCCGGTGCAGATGGTTGGCCACCACCACGCTGACCGCGTCGATGTCCGGGGCGTCGGCGATGGTCCGCCAATCGTATTCGGCCCGCTGGTAGCCGTAGCGCTTCGCGGTGTCGTCGGCCACCGCGGCGTTCGTGTCGGCGATGGCGACGAGCCGGACCTCGGGTCGGTTGGTGCTGAAAAGTGTTCCGGCGCTGCGGTATCCGGCCGCGTGCGCGCGCCCGGCCATACCGCCGCCGATGACGGCGACACCGATCGGCGCCGACTCCCCGGTCATCGCGGGGCGCTGTGCTTTCCGACGTACTCGGTCATGGTGGCCAGCTGGTACCGGGACACCTGGTGGGCGTTCTCGTCCTCGGCGAACACCGAGGACACCATGACGGTGTCGGGGCGGTCATAGAAGCCGATCCCCGCCAGTCCCGAGAAGAACTCGTCCCAGTCCACGTCGCCGTCGCCGATCTTGAGGTGCTGGTGCACCCGCGCCGGGTTGCCGGGTGGGTTGGTGATGTAGCGCAGGCCGTGACTGCGGCGGTGGTCCATGGTGTCGGCGACGTGCACCAACCGCAGCCGGTCCCCCGCCGTCGCGATGATCTCGGCCATATTGCCGCCCATGTGGTAGGTGTGGCAGGCCACGTACACCATGCCGATGTTTGGCGAGTTCAGACCGCGGATGATGCGCAGCGCCTCGAGCCCGTCCTCCACGAAATCGTCCGGGTGCGGGTCGATCCGGACGTCGATGCCCTCGGCTTCGATGATCGGCAGCAGTTCCTCCATGGACCGGAAGAACGCCCGCTCGGACTCCTCGGCGCGTTCCGGGCGGCCGGAGAACTCGGTGTTGATGACGTTCACGCCGAGGTCGACGGTGATCTGGATGATCCGCTTCCAGTTGCGGACCGCGGCTTCCCGGGCGTCCTCATCGGGCCCGGACCAGCGCTGCACCGGCAGCACCGAGGCGATCCCCACCCCGGCGTCGGCGCAGGCCTTGCGGAACCGGGCGACCAGATCGTCGTCGGCCCGCGGGTGGTTGTAGAACGGGATGAAGTCCCGGTGCGGGGTCAGCTGAATGTGCTCGTAGCCCAATTCGGCCACCAGGGCCGGGAATTCGAGCAGCGCGTAGTCGTGGTGGAACGGGGTGGGGTCCAGGGCGATCTTCACGGTGTCAGGCTCCGGGGATCGAATCGCGGTCGACGAGGGTGACCTCGACCGGTTCGCCGGTGCCCAGCGACACCACGCCGGCCTCGCAGACCACCGTCGCGGCGTAGCCGTCCCAGGCGCCCGGGCCGTCGGTGAAGTCGGTCGCCGCCTCGCCGGCGGCCAGTCCGGTCCGCACGGCGTCGACCCAGCGCTGGATCTCGTTGTCGTAGGCCCGGCCGAAGCGTTCCCGGAATCCGGGGGTGATCGTCCCGCCCCAGACTCCCGGCGCGCCCTTGCGCACCAGCCCGACGTCGAGCCCGATCATGGCGCTGCCGTGCTCGCCGACCACCTCGGTGCGCACCTCGTAGGCCACCCCGGTGGTGACGAACAGCTCCACGTCCACGTGCCGGCCCGACGCGGTGCGCAGGATCGCGATCTGTGGATCCGAAAGCCCTTCGGGTGCTGCGGAATTCGGCGTCGGGCGGACGATCTGAACGGAGCTGACCTCTTCGTCGAACAGGAATCGGGTGACGTCCACCTCGTGCACCAGCGAATCGCGCACGACGTTGGAGCTGTCGAACCCGTGCGGCACGGCGGGGTTGCGGTGCACGCAGTGCAGCACCAGCGCGCGGCCCAACTCGCCCTCGTCCAGCATGGCCTTGAGCGCGACGTACTCGTCGTCGAAGCGGCGCATGAACCCGACCTGGATCAGCCGCTTGCCCAACTCGGCTTCGCGGCGGACCACCTCCAGGGAGCTCTGCGGGTCGGTGGTCAGCGGCTTCTCGCACAGCACCGGCTTGCGGTGGTCCAGACACGCGAGCAATTGCTTCTCGTGGGTGGGACCCGGCGTCGCCAACAGCACCGCGTCCACCTCGGGATCGGCAATCGCGTCCAGCGGGTCGGCGACGGACCGGCAGCCCGGAATGGTCGCCGCCAGCGCGTCGGCCTTGTCGGTGAGGTAATCGTTGACCACCGCGACCCGCGCGCCGGAGATTCGGCCCTCGATGCGTTTGACGTGGTCGGCGCCCATCAGGCCGACGCCGAGTACGGCCACACGCAGGTCAGACATGGCGGGGAGTTCCTTCCGATTGGTAACGCGCTTTACTAACGCGCGTGATGTCTACTATGGGCGGGTGCCCGAAATGTGTCAAGCGTCACTTCCGGTGAATCCGGCGCTGCCGTGACGGCCCATACCGGTCGTCGCCCGACCATGGCCGACGTCGCCGAGAAGGCCGGCGTCTCCCGCACTCTGGTCTCCTTCATCCTGGACGGAAAACCGCGCGCCAGTGCGGAAACCCGGCGCCGGGTGCTGGCCGTCGCGGAGGAACTCGGGTACCGGCGCGACGCCGCCGCCCGGGTGCTCGCGCAGGGTCGCAGCCGCACCCTCGGGGTGCTGATGGACGTGCAGCAGATGTTCGCCGCGGAGATGGTCAGCGGCATCATCCCGGCGGCGCGTCGGCTCGGCTACGAGGTGCTGCTGTCGGCGAACCTGGCCGGCGAACCAGAATCCGACTTCATCGAGTCCCTGCTCAGCCACCGCTGCGGCGGGCTCATCCTGCTGGGCCCGACCTCGCCGGAATCGGTCCTGGCCGAGTTGTCCGGCCGGGTCCCGACGGTCGTGCTGTGCCGGCGGCTGTCGGTGCTGCGCAGGTCCGACACCCCACTGGCCACCGTCCGCACCAACGACGCCAAGGGCATGCGACTGGCGGTCGACTACCTCGTCGGCCTCGGCCACCGGGAAATCCTGCACGTCGACGGCGGATCCGATCCCGGATCGGCCGATCGGCGGCGCGGTTACCGCGACGCGATGCGCGGCCACGGCCTCGGCGACCGGATCACGGTGATCCCGGGGGCGCACAACGAGGCGGCCGGGGCCGAGGCCGCGCGGCAGATGCTGGCCGGGCCTGCGCTGCCCACCGCCGTGCTGGCCGGCAACGACCGGTGCGCGCTGGGCCTGCTCGACGTGCTGACCCGCGCCGGGGTGGACATTCCCGGGCAGGTGTCGCTGATCGGATTCGACGACAGTCGGCTCTCCGACAACCCCCGGATCGATCTGACCACCATCCACCAGGACGCGCAGACACTCGCGCAGCGGGCCGTCGACATCGCCGTCGACTACCTGGAGGGACGAACCAGCCGGCCCGCCGACGTGGTGCTGGAGCCGCAGCTGGTGATCCGGTCCACCACCGCGGCCCCGGGCTGAGCCCGGCGCTGTCCTCGGCATCGGATTACATTGGGCCGCATGCCGACTTTCGACCCGAAGCTGTCACTGCACGGTGACGCGGCCATGTACCAGTGGGGCGCGCACCCGCTGACCGACGGGTCGGTGGCCTATCTGCAGCCAAACGGCGGATTGGGCGAGTCCAACGTCGGCCTCGTCGTCGGCGACGGCGCCTCCTGCGTGATCGACACCTGCTGGGATCCCACCCAGGCCCGGCGGATGCTCGCGGAGTTCGATCCATGGCTGGCCGACAATCCGATCACCACCGTGGTCAACACCCACAGCAACGGCGACCACTGGTGGGGCAACTCGCTGATGCCCGACGAGGCTGTCATCGTCACCTCGAAGGCGTCGCTGGGCGCCATGCGCGACGAATCACCGCTGGCGCTGACGGCCATGCGGGCCTCCCTCGGGCTGGCCTGCCGGCTACCGCTGCCGGGACGATGGGGACGCACCACCCGGCAGGGCAATCACGAGTTCGCGCCGTTCGATTTCGCCTCGGTGCGACGGCGCTTCCCCGACACCACCTTCACCGGCCGCACCGAGCTGAACGTCGGCGGCCGGGTGCTGGAGTTGCGCGAAGTCGGACCCGCGCACACCGCCGGGGATCTGATGGTCTTCGACCACGGTTCCGGCGTGGTGTTCGGCGGGGACATCTTGTTCATCGACCAGACCCCGATCATGTGGGAGGGGCCCGCGCAGAACTGGGTGGCCGCGCTGGAGCAGATCATCACGTTCGGCCCCACCTGCATCGTGCCCGGGCACGGGCCGCTGGCCACCCTCGGTCAGGTGGAGAGCCTGCGGACCTACTTCCAGTGGCTGGCCGAGCGGGCCGAGCACTTCCACGCCAAGGGTGAGTCGGCGCAGGACGCGACGCTGGACATGCTGCGCTCTGAGGAGTTCGCGACCAGCAACTGGGCCACCTGGCGGCGTCCGGAGGTGCTGGTGGCGGGGGTGGGCGCGGAGTACCGACGGCTGGACGGCAAGACCGGGTCGCCCAATCAGTTCGCCATGGCGAACACGATGATCGCGATCCGCTCGGTCGCCGAAGCGCTGGCCCGATAACGCGAACCGGCGATGCTCAGCGGTCGTCAGGACCTGGTGGAGGTGCGGCCAGCCGGGTTGGTGAACGTGATCCCGTCCACGGTCCACAGGCCTTCGGGCGACAGCCACTTGTCGCCCACCCAGCGGAACTGGAGTCCGTCGAACGAGAAGCAGCCCGGGCCGCAATCCTCGGCGGCCGTCACCCGATAGCTTTGGCCACATCCCGCGCCAAGGCGCCGAACATTGCCGGTGTGGAGCGCCGAGTGTCTGCCATTCCACCGAATGCGGTCGCCGAAGCGCTGGTCCGATAACGCGAACGGCCCACCGGGCGCCTTTCGGCGGCCGATGGGCCGATGCGACTAAGCCGCTATTTACACCGGGTAGTTATTGCACGAGGTCGCGACCGAGGCGAACATCGCCGAGTACGGCGCCACCTGGTCGGCATTGGCGTTCAGCATCTTCTGACGCTGGTCCGGCGAGGAGTTCACCAGCTGCTGCACCCAGCCGCTGAGCTCCGGGTTGCCGTTGACGAAACCGGCCTCAAACGGGTACTCGGTGTTCAGCGCCTGCTGGACCTGCGAGTAGGTGCAGGTCGAGTTGGCGATGGTGTCGAAATCCGGGTTCGCCGAAGCGATGCCCGAGCCGAGGAACAGCCCGGCGCTCGCCACACCCGCGGCGACAAGAATGGTCTTCTTCATTGATTACTCCCCTAGCGCCCTCGTCGGGACTGTCGATTGCAATCTGGTCTCCGGCCGCTGATCAGCGCCGTTGAAAGTTATATAGCCAGGCTACCAGGATTCGTTACCTGGTAGTTACCCCGAATATCGCGGGCTATGTCACAGGTGGAACGAGGCGCCGCGACTCAGGTCAGGGTGAGGAACTGCCCGTTGATCCACACGCCCCAGTGCCCGCCGGAGGGCAGCCAACCCCACACCACCGGCTGGTCCAGCCAGGTCTCGGCGGGCTTGCGCGGCGCCCAGGCCGGCGCGACCGGATCGGGGTTGCCCGCCGGGTCGGCGACGGCGACACCCGCGCCGAGTCCAAGGCTGGATCCGAGCAGTGCGGCGGCGACGGCGACCTTGGCGGCATCGGACATCTTCATCAGTGATCACCCGGGCTCATTGGTAGGAACTTAGCTGGCCAAAGTTTAACGCAGACGGCCGCGTCGGGTGCTCCCCCGGGGCCTGATCGGCGGACCGGGTGCGGCGGGTGGCGATTACTAGGTAGACTGGTCTACCTAGTAAGGAGGTGGGCGGTGCCCAAGACTCACGGTCCGGCGCGACGGCGGATCCTGGACGCCGCGGCGCGGCGCTTCTACAACGACGGCGTCACCGCGACGGGCATCGACACCATCACCGCCACCGCCGGCGTGGCCAAGATGAGCCTGTACAACAACTTCGCCTCCAAAGCCGACCTGGTGGCCGCCTATCTGACCGAGCGTCATGACGAATGGTTGGGCTTGTACGCCCGCCGCTGCGTGGGCGCCGATAGCGCGCAGGCCCGGATCCTGGCGGTGTTCGACGCCTACCTCGACCATGCCGAGATGGCCTACGAGAAGGGCTTCCGCGGCTGCGGGCTGCTCAACGCGGCCGCCGAGCTGCCGGCCGGCAGCCCCGGTCGCGAGGCGGTCCGCGAGCACAAGGCCGAGGTGGAGCAGATCCTGCGCACCGAACTGACCCGCATCCGGCCCTACGCCGAGGCTGCCGCGCTGGCCGAACACCTGTCCTTCCTGCTCGAGGGCGCCATGGCCCGCGCGGGCCTGGACGGCTCCGCGGAGCGGTTGACCCGCGCCCGGGCCATCGCCGTCGGCCTGATTTCGTGACGGCGCAGGAGCGACGCGGGGTCCTCGCCATCGCCGCGGCCGCCACGCTGTGGGGCACCACCGGAACCGCGGCGGCCTACGCGCCGGCGGTGAGTTCGCTGGCCATCGGCGCGGGCGCCATGGGCGTCGGCGGTCTGCTGCAGGCCGCCGTCTACGCCCCCGAGATCCGGCGCAACCGATCCGAGCTGCGCTCGCATTGGGTCACCGTGCTGGTCGGCGGATTGTGCGTGGTCATCTACCCGCTGGCGTTCTACAGCTCCATGCGGGTGGCCGGCGTCGCGCTGGGCAATGTGGTGTCGCTGGCCTCGGCGCCGCTGGCGTCGGCGCTGATCGAGCGGGTGCTCGACGGGCGGGCGCTGACCCGGCGCTGGATGCTGGCCTGCCTGCTCGGCATCGGCGGCGCCGCGCTGATGTGCCTGCCGCACGGCGGCCAGACGCCCGGGACCGGATCGCCGACCCTGGGTGTCGCGTTGGGCCTGATCGCCGGGCTCACCTACGCGGGCTACTCCCGCGCGCTGCGGAGCCTGCTGGCCCACCGCGTCGACCGCAAGGCCGCCACCGGCGCGGTGTTCGGCGTCGGTGGCGCGGCGCTGATGCCGATCCTGGTGATCGCCGGCGGCGCCGCGGTGGCGACGTCGCCGCGGGCGCTGCTGGTCATCGGATATCTGGCGGTGATCCCGATGTTCGTCGGCTATCTGCTGTTCAGCCGCGGGCTGGCCGGTGTGGACGCGACGACGGCGACCACCATCACCCTCATCGAACCCGCGGTGGCGACCCTGACGGCGATGGTCTTCCTCGGCGAAATGCTCACCGGCGCCGGCTGGCTCGGTCTGGTCCTGCTGGCCGCGGCGTTGGCTCTGCTGCTCGTTCCCGGTCGATCACCGCGATCACCCGGCGGCACCAGGCGAGATTCTCTCGTTCGAAGCTGAGGCCGCGGATCAGGTTCAGGTACGGGCCCACGCGCGCCGCCCCGGCCAGGAACTGCTCCTCATTGCGTCCGTCGAGCAGCTCGGCCTGACGTCGTTCATAGTGCGCGAGTTTGGCTTCGGCCAGGCCGATCCGCGCGATCAGCGCCTCGCGCACCGCGGCGGCATCGCCGACGTCGATCGCCTGGACGGCCACCAGCAGGTCCTCGCGGATGGCGCCCGGCTTCGGCGTCGCGGCGGTGAACCGGCGAAGCTGCTCGCGGCCGGCGTCGGTGAGCGAGAACAGGTGCTTGTTCGGCCGGCGGTCCTGCTCGACGAGCCGGGCCGCGATCAGCCCGTCGGAGGCCATCCGCTCCAGCTCGCGGTACAGCTGTTGAGGGGTGGCCATCCAGAAGTTGGCCACCGAGCTGTCGAAATCCTTGGCGAGGTCGTAGCCGGAGGCCTCGCCGTCGAGCAGAGCGGCCAGGATCGCATCGCGCAGTGCCATGTGCGCAGAATAACAACAAAACGATTAGTCATATTTTTGACTAGGTAACTTGCCTTGCTTATCGTCGCCTTAATCAACTAATTGAGTAGGTGGAGGCGAGATGACGATGGGCTCCGAGACCGGCGCGCAGGCGCCGCGGCGCCGGGTGGACCGGCTGCGGGTGCTGCGCGAATTCGTCACCCACCCGGGCACCTGGATGCTGCCGATGCTGGTCGTGCTGGTGCTCGCAGTGACCGTCCCCGCGGTGTACCTGGGCGGCACCATCGACCCGCCGGGCAATGTGCGCGACCTCCCGGTCGGGCTGGTCGTCGAGCCGCAAACCATCGCCGATCCGCACGGCTCCCCGGCGGAAGAACTGGCGGCCGTCATCACCGCGCAGGTCGACTCCGAGGCCATCGCACTGCGCCGACTGGACCCCGACGAGGAGAAGCGGCTGATCGGCAACGGCTCGCTCTACGGCGCGGTCCGCATCCCGGCCGACTTCGACGCCCAGATCGCGGCGCTGCGCAGCGGCGCCCCCGGAACGCCGGTGCATCCGGTGGTGCGCCTGGACACCAACCCGGCCACCGGGGCGATGGTCGCGGGCCTGATCTCCGGCCAGCTGAACCCGGTGCTGTCGGCCGCCGCCGAGCAACTGGGCCGCGAACTGCTCACCGCGGCGCCGCCGGAGACGACGACCGCCGCGGCCTCGGCGCTGGCCGCGCCGTTCTCGGTGGTCGCCGCGCCACTGGACCCGCTGCCCGGCAACACCGGCATGGGCACCAGCGCCTTCTACTACGCCGTCGTGCTGGTGCTGCTCGGATTGGTGGGGGCCTCGGCCATCCAGCCGCTGATCGACGCCTCCAGCGGGTTCCTGCCAACCGAGATCGGGCCCGTCGTGCGCCGCCGCCCGTACCTGCACCTGAGCCGGCTGCAAAGCCTGGTCAGCAAATGGCTGATCATGGTCGTCTCGGCGCCGATCGCCGCGGCGCTCGCGCAACTGATGGCCGGGCCGGTGCTGGGTATGCCGATCGACCGGCCCTGGGCGCTGTGGCTGTTCGGCACGACGACGGTCGCCGCCGTCGGCATCGGCGCGCTCACCGTGTTCGCCTGCTTCGGCGCGCTCGGGCCACTGATCAACATGTTCTTCTTCGTCGCGCTCGCCATGCCCTCCTCGGCCGGCACCGTTCCGCTGGAAGCCGTTCCCGGCTTCTACCGCGCCATCGCCCACGTCGAGCCGATGCGGCCGGTGGTGCGGGGCCTGCGCGCCATCCTGTACTTCGACTCCGCGCCCGGATCCGGGCTGAGTTCGGCCTGGTGGACGGTCGCCGGTCTGGCGGCGGTGGCCATCGCAATCGGGCTGATCGCGGTCCGCGCGTTCGACCGGGTCGCGGCGTCGGCCCGGCATCCGGAGATGAACCCGGCCCGGCCGCGCCCGGTCGCCAAGCACCGGGCCCGGCCCCCGGTCGCCGCCCCGGACTACGCGCCGGCCTGCGCGGGCGTCGGGTCGACCAGCGGCCGCTGACCGCCGCGCTGGGCCGCTGCCCCGGCGACCACCACGAACCCCATGCCCAGCAACTGCGGAACCGACGGCTTCTGGTGCAGCACAATCAATCCGATCAGCGTGCCGAACCCCGGTTCCAGCGCGGCCAGCGTGCCGAACGCGGCCGGCGTCATCCGGCGCAGCGCGACCATCTCCAACGCGAACGGGATCACCGGCAGCAGCAGCGCCAGCCCGAACGCCGCCGCGATCACGGTCAGATCGATGTGCCCGACGGCCTGCGGAACGCCGAGGACGGCGGCGGCCAGCGCGGCGACCGGGATGGTCAGGCTCAAGCCCTTGATGCCGGAGAAGCGATCGCCGATCCGTTGGGTCAACAGGATGTAGCTGGCCCAGAACACCGCCCCCACCGCGGCGAAGCCCACCCCGGCGAGGTTGACCGATCCGTGCCACGGCTCGGTGAGCAGCAGCACACCGGCCATCGCCAACGCCGGCCAGATCAGCGCCTGGCGGCTCTGACTGCGCACCGCCGCCACCATCAACGGTCCGAGGAACTCGATGGCCACCGCGGTGCCCAGCGGGATCCGGTCGATCGCCGCCAGGAACACCACGCTCATCAGCCCGGACACCACCCCGAGCGCCAGCAGTGGCGCCACGTCCCGGCGGCGGACATCGCGCAGCGGCGGCCGGGCCAGCAGCACGAAGATGACCGCGCCGGCGCTCAGCCGCAGCCACGCGGTGCCCGCCGCGCCCAGTTGCGCGATCAACCCGACCGACAGCGCCGAACCCAGCTGGACCGACAGCATCGCGGCCACCGCCAGGATCCACGGCGGGATTGTCGCGGGGGATCCGGTGGCGTTCACCGACTGTCCCGGAACGTCTTCCAGTCCCCGATCTCGCGGAGACGGCGGCGCTGGGCGGCGGCCGCCGGAACGTCCAGTGGGCGGCCCCGGCGCCGCAGTTCGGCGTTGACGCGTTCCCGGGTCTGCACCGGATCGTCGTCGTCGTACTTGAACTTCGCCTCCACCCGCAGCACCGCCAGCCGAACACCGCGAATGCCGAGCAGCATCCGCCCGTACGGCGCTTCGCCGACAGCGGCCTCGCCGTGCCGGCCCTCGGGCTGGAAGTCGGCCAATTGCGCGTTGAGCACATCGGACTTGCCCTGCGGATCATCGACAATCGTTGGGCGGCAGACGAATTGGACACTGGTGTAGTAGCTGGTCGGCACCCCGTCGGCGCTGCGGTCCGGATCCTCGGCGCGCCAATACCCCGGGATGTAGGCGTAGTCGCCGAACAGCGCGAACCGCGTCTCGGCTGCGGCCTCCAGGTGCCGCCACACCGGATTCGGCCGGGCCAGGTGCAGCAGCAACTCACCGCCGACGAAGCTGGCGTGGGTCGGGATCAGGATCGGCGCTTGCGCCGGATCCAGATTGTTGACCGCGAGCACGCCGAACCGGTCCGTGCCGGCCAGCCAGTCCCGCCACTCGTCGTCGTCGACCGTGGCGTCCCAGGGATGAATCAGCATCTCAGCTCTCCCCTGCGGTCTCGGGCAGCCAACGGACCGCGACCTGGGCGTCGGGCCGCAGCGCCCGCAGCCTCGCGATGAGATCATCAGCGGCGCAACGCAACTCATCGTCGGACATCGGAGACAGCGCGTCCAGGATGAACAACGCCGAGGTCGTCTCGTCGGTGAGCTGGGTGCGCCGCGCCTGACGCCAGTTCCACCGGCGGCAGGTCACCCCCGCGTCATCGCGCCAGACGACCTCGCCCGGATCGGGATGCTCGACGACAAGCTCCCCACCCGCGACGGTGTCGAAGGTCTCGGCGCCGTCGGCCCGGATCAGTTGCGGCGGGCCGACGTAGCGGGACAGGTCCTCGCCGCCAATGGGCAGCTGATGGAGCACGGAGATCGCGTTGTAGAGGTCGGTGAGCCGATTCACCCGCGGCAACCCCGTCCCGGCGCGCCGCGTCAGCGCCTCCACACTGTTGCGGGTGCGCGCGGGCTTGGCGCCGAAGGCGCGGTACGCCTCGCGCCAGGAGGCGATATTGGGCGACTCCTCGACCGGTCCGGCGGCGAGCAGCGCGGCGGCCGAGGCCTCCGCGGCGGCGAGCAGCGCCTCGGTCGCCGGGTCCGACGGCCCGGCGGGCAGTCCGTCCACCGCGATCAGCACCGCGCGGTAGTCCGGCCGCAACGTCAGCACGGCGGCGTCGACGCGGGCGCCGGCGAGGAACTCGGCGAGTGTCGCGGCGTCAGTCATGGGAGGGCTCCGTTCGGGTGGGCGTGGCGCCGACGCCGGGCTCGAACACCGCCAAGGTGAAACGGCACGGGCCGGCGTGCGGATTGGCGTAGGCGTGGTCGACGTCGCCCGGAAAGGACACGGCGTCACCGGAATTCAGCTCGAACGACTCGCCGTCGACCTCGACGGTCAGGGTCCCGTCGAGCACGTGGATCAGTTCCCGGGTGTCGGGGGTGTGCGCCTCGCTGGCGTGCCGCTCCCCCGGCGCCATGGTCCAGTCCCAGAGCTCGACCACATCCGGAGGCGTGGTGCCGGCCACCAGCACCCCGCGGCCGCCGGCGTCACCGGTCCACAGCGTGGCGCCGTCACCGGCGCGGATGACCCGCACCGGCGCGCGTTCGGGGGCGGCCACCAGCGCGGGCAGTCCGACGCCCAGCGCGTCGGCCAGGCGCAACAGGGTGCCGACGCTCGGATTGACCGCGCCCTGCTCGACGCTGACCACCATCCGCCGGCTCACCGAGGCCGCGGTGGCCAACTGATCCAGCGTCCAGCCGCGGGTTTGGCGCTCCTGGCGCACCCGGGCGCCGATCGCGGCGGCCAGCCGGGCGGCGTCGTCATCCATGTAGTGCATGATACTGCACTATTTGGTTCTGTGGTTCACGGTTTCGTCGCGAGTGCGCGCGGCCGACCACCGCGTCGCCGCACCGCCCGCCGGCGGCTGCGCATAGTGTTGCCCCGTGGCAGCTGAGGCGCCGGCGTGAACCGCGAGGCCCCGCGGAGTCAGCGCGCCGCGGTGGCCACCTGGGCGCTGTGGGACTTCGGGGCGACGGGCCTCAACGCCGTCGTCATCACCTTTGTCTTCTCGGTCTATCTCACCGAACAGGTCGGCGCCGGGCTGCCCGGCGACAGCACACCCGCCAGCTGGCTGGGCCGGGCGCTGACCATCGCCGGAGTGTGCGTGGCGCTGCTGGCGCCGGCCACCGGCGTCCTGGTCAACGCCGCGGCCCGACGACGAACGGCGCTGGCCGTGCTCACCGGGCTGGTGGTCGCGTTGACCGCGATGATGGGCCTGATTCGGGCCGACCACAGCTACTTCCTCGCCGGCCTGGCGCTGCTGGCCGGCGCCGCCGCGTGCAGCGATCTGGCCACCGTGCCCTACAACGCCATGCTCCGCGGGCTCTCCGACGGGACCAACTCCGGCAAGATCTCCGGACTCGGCTCGGGCGCCGGGTTAGCGCTGCTGCGCGGCCTCGGCGGCGACGCGACCCGGCTGCTCTACACGGTGGGCTGGCACGAGGTCCCACTGCCGGCCGAACTCGGGACGGTGGACGGCACCTGGTTGATCGCCGGGTTCAACGAGCGAGGAACGAGCGAGGCAGAGGCCCGGCGCCACGGCAGAGCCGGGTTCAACGAGCTCGCCGACCAGCTGGCCAGCTGCATCCCGTTCGACCCGAGCGCCGACGCCATGACGCTGGGCCAGGTGCTGGCCGACGCGCAGGAGCGCGGGGGGTGCCGTTCGCCGGCGTGGTGTGGCGGCCGCGCCAAACCGCGCCGGGCGAATCCGTCGCCGACGCGGCGGCGCGGCTGGACGCCGAGATCGAGAACCTGCTCAGCGCGGTGCACACCGCGGCCGGTGGCCGGGTGAAACTGCCCGGCGGACTGTGGATCGTCACCGAACGGGCGGTGGCCTGTGAATCCGGGGAACCCGTCGACCCGGTCCAGGCCGCGCTGTGGGGCTTCGGCCGGACCACCATCAACGAGGAGCCCGCGCTGCGGGTCCGACTGGTGGACGGCGACGGCACACCGGAGGCGGCGCGGGCGCTGGCCCGGCTGCTGGCGGCGCCGGTGAACGAGCCGGAACTCGCGGTGCGCCAAGGCAAACTGCTGGCCTCACGGTTGCTGCCGTGGGCGCGCAGCGGCCTGCTCGGCGTCCCGCACGGCGGCGACTTCGTGCTGGCGCCCACCGAGCGCGGCGCGATCGACAACCTGCGGCTGACCGAGGCCGAGGTGGCCGCACCCGACCCGGAATACGTTCAGGTGCGGGTGGAGGCCGCGGGCCTGAACTTCCGCGATGTGCTGAACGTGCTGGGGCTCTACCCCGGTGACCCGGGCCCGATCGGCGGCGACTTCGCCGGCGTGGTGACCCAGATCGGCGACGGGGTCACCGGAGTCGAGGTGGGCCAACGGGTGTACGGCTCCATGCAGGGCGCGTTCGCCAGCCGGTTCAACGTGCCGGGCCAGTTCCTGGCGCCGATCCCGGACGGGGTCAGCGCGGTGGAGGCCGCCACCATCCCGGCTGCGGCGCTGACGGTCCGGCTGGCGTTCGATTGGGCGCAGGTGCGCCCCGGCGACAAGGTGCTGATCCACGCGGCCAGCGGCGGAGTCGGACTGGCGGCCGTGCAGATGGCGAAGGCCAAAGGCGCCACCGTGTTCGCCACCGCCAGCGCCTTCAAGCGAGCCACGCTGCGCGAACTCGGTGTCGAGCACGTCTATGACTCGCGGACAACGGATTTCGCCGACCAGATCCTCGCCGACACCGACGGCGCCGGCGTGGACGTGGTGCTCAACAGCCTGACCAACGAAGGGTTCATCGAGGCGACGCTGAAGGCCACCGCGCAGGGCGGCCGGTTCGCCGAGATCGCCAAGCGCGACATCTGGTCGGCCGAGCAGATGGCGGAGGCGCGTCCGGACATCGACTACGAGATCGTCGCGCTGGACACGGTGATGTTCACCGACCCCAACCGGATCCGCGACCTGCTCACCGAGGTGTCCGACGGGTTGGCCAACGGCGAGTGGACACCGCTGCCCGCGGAGATCTACCCGATCACCGAGGCGCGGGCGGCGTTCCGGCGCATGCAGCAGGCCCGGCACATCGGCAAGATCGTGCTGCAGATCCCGGCGCCGCTGGCGCCGCGCGCCGACCGCAGCTATCTGATCACCGGTGGCCTCGGCGCGATCGGTCTGCACACCGCGTCGTATCTGGCCCAGCGGGGCGCCGGCGACATCGTGCTGACCAGCCGCCGCTCCCCGGACCCGGACGCCCAGCGGCAGATCGACGAGATCACCGAGCGGCACAAGTGCCGGATCCACGTGCACACCGCCGACGTCGGCGACCGCGCCCAGGTGTCGGCGCTGCTGGACCGGATCCGCGCCGAATTGCCGCCGCTGGCCGGCATCGCGCACCTGGCGGGCGTGCTGGATGACGCGCTGCTGTCGAGCCAGGATCTGGGCCGATTCCACACCACGCTGTCGGCCAAGGCCTACGGCGCGTGCCACCTGGACCGCCTGACTGCCGACGACGCGTTGGACTTCTTTATCGTGTCCTCCTCGGTGTCCAGCCTGTTCGGCTCGCCCGGGCAGGCCAACTACGCGACCGCCAACGCGCTGCTCGACGGTCTGGTCGCCGGTCGCCACGCCCGCGGCCTGCCCGCCACCGGGATCAACTTCGGTCCGTGGGGCGACGGCGGCATGGCATCCTCGGAGGCCGCGCGCGCGAACATCACCGCGCAGGGGCTGATCCCGTTGGAGCCGTCGGCGGCGCTGGCGGCGCTGACCGAGGTCGTCACCAGCGGCGTCGGGCAGGCGGCGATCATCAAGGCCAACTGGCAGCGGGCCGCGAAGGTGCTCGGCAGCTCCCGTCCGCCGATCCTGGACCTGGTGCTGCCGCGCGCGGCCGGCGAGCTGACCGGCGACAGCGAACTGCTCAAGAAGCTGCAGGACATCCCGGTCGCCCAGCGGGCCGGATTCGTCACCGAGTTCCTGCAGAGCGAGGTGCAGAACTTCCTGCGGCTGGCCCAGCCGCCGGCGGCGACCAGCCGGTTCCTGGACCTGGGCACCGACTCACTGATGGCGATCGAATTGCGCAACCGGCTGGACAGCCAGTTTGGCGGCGCGTTCACCATCAACGCCACCGCGGTGTTCGACTACCCCACCATCGGCGGGCTGGCCGAATATCTGGTGGGGCAGTTGCCGGACGCGGAAGGGGCCGAGGCAGAGTGATGCCATGCCCCAGCCCGCGAACATGCTGCCCCCGGGACCGCCCGAGGACATCCTCAACTTCGTCAACGACGGCGACCAACTGGTGGCGCCGCTGGCCCTCGGCGAGCCGCCGACCCTGATCAAGGTTCTCGAGGACAACTGCGAGCGGTTCACCGGGGTGCGGATCCACCAGATGGACCCGCTGGCGCCGCACCGCTACATCCGCGGCGAGTGCGGTGACCACCTGCGCCACGTCGGCTACTACCTCGGGCCCGGGTCGCGGCAGGCGTTCTGGGACGGCGCCTGCGACCTGGTGCCCAACCACTTCTCCGAGATGCCGCTGATCCTGCGCCGGGTCGACCCGACGCTGGTGCTGGCCCGCGCCGCCGGTCCCGACGAGCACGGCTACTTCAGCCTCGGCACGAATTCCGACTACACCGCCACCTTCATCGGGCACGTGCCGTTCTTCCTCGAGGTCAGCCCCGAGGTGCCGTTCACCTACGGCAGCAACCTGATTCACCACAGCCAGCTGGCCGGCTGGACCCGCACCGACGCCGGTTTTCCCGACATCGCCAGCCGGGCGCCGTCGCCGACCGACCTGGCGATCGCCGAACTGGTCGCCGACCGGATCTCCGACGGCTGCTGCATCCAGGTCGGCATCGGGTCGGTGCCCGACGCGCTGCTGGGCGCCCTGCACAACCACCGCGACCTCGGCATCCACACCGAGGTGATGGCCGACGGGCTGATGAACCTGGTGCTCTCCGGCGCGGCCACCGGCGCCCGCAAGCACCACCACCGCAACAAGCACGTGTCCACCTTCGCCATCGGCAGCCCCGAGCTGCTGCGCTGGCTGGACCACAACGCGGCGGTCAGCATGTCCGCGGTGGACTGGACCAACGACCCCCGCGTCATCGCCCAGGAACCCAACTTCGTCTCCATCAACGCCACCACCGAGGTCGACCTGATGGGCCAGGCCGCCAGCGAGACCATCGCCGGCCGCTACTGGTCGTCCTCGGGCGGGCAGGCCGACTTCGCCCGCGGCGCGATGTACTCCGAGAACGGCAAGGCGTTCCTGGTGCTGCACTCGACGACCAGCAAGGGCGTCGGGCGGATCCGGGCCACCCTGACCCCGGGCAGCGTCGTCACCACGCTGAAGAACACCGTCGACCACGTCGTCACCGAATACGGCGTGGCCGAACTGCGCGGCCACAGTCTGCACGAACGCGCGAAGCGGCTGATCGCGATCGCCCACCCCGACCACCGCGACGAGCTTGCCTTCGAGGCGCGCCGAATCGGACTGCTGCACTGAGGCGGTCGCCGCGATACCGTCAGCCATGGCAAATTCGCTGACCTCCAAGCTCGACGGCGCCGCCCCCGCGGTGTTGAGCCTGTTCCGCGCCGTGATCGGCCTGCTGTTCGCGATGCACGGCACCATGAAACTGTTCGGCTGGCCGTTGGGCCCGCCGATGGAATTCGGCAGCTGGCCGGCCTGGTGGTCCGGACTGATCGAACTCGTCGTCGGTGTGCTGGTGCTGATCGGCCTGTTCACCCGGGAGGCCGCGTTCATTGGCTCGGGCACCATGGCCGTCGCGTACTTCTGGCAGCACCAGCCGGAGGGTTTCTGGCCGATCGTCAACCAGGGTGAGCCGGCGGTGCTGTTCTGCTTCGCGTTCTTCCTGCTGGTTTTCACCGGCCCGGGCTCGATCGCGGTGTCCCGCAAGTAACGCCCCGGACACGGTTTCCCCCGGGCGGCGGCCCGCGGATTCGGCTTGCCCTGAGCACCGCGTGATTCTTCGGTAAGTTTCAACGCATGTCTGAGGCTTCAGCCGGGTCCCGGCCCTGCAGCATCGGTGTGCTCACCAGTGGCGGCGACGCCCCCGGGATGAACGCCGCGGTGCGGGCCGCCATCCGAGCGGCGTCGTTCCACGGGGTGAACTCTTTCGCGGTGCACGAAGGGCTCAAGGGCCTGGTGTACGGCGGGGACCTGATCAAGCAGGCCGACCCGGCCGACACCGGCGGCATCCTGCGCCGCGGCGGCACCGTCATCGGCACCGCGCGCTGCAAGGAATTCCGCACCCGGGACGGCCGGCGCGCGGCCGCCCGCAATATGGTCGAGCGGGGCATCGACGCGCTGGTCGCCATCGGCGGCGACGGCACCCTGACCGGCTGCGACGTGTTCCGCGGCGAATGGCCGGAACTGCTCGCCGAACTGGTCGACAGCGGTGAGATCTCCGCCGAGGCCGCCGCCGCGCATCCGTCGCTGCGGCTGGTCGGCGTCGTCGGCTCCATCGACAACGACATGTACGGCACCGATATGACCATCGGCGCGGACACCGCGCTGCATCGGATCGTGGAGGCCATCGACGCGCTGCGCAGCACCGCCTCCAGCCACCAGCGCACCTTCGTCGTCGAGGTGATGGGCCGGCACTGCGGCTACCTGGCGTTGATGGCGTCGCTGGCCACCGCCGCGAACTGGGTGTTCCTGCCCGAACAGCCGCCGGCGGAGAATTGGGCCGCGGAGATGTGTCGCGATATCAAGGCCGGCCGCGACATCGGCCGCCGGCAGAGCATCGTGGTGGTGGCCGAGGGCGCCGCCGACCTGGACGGCAACCCGATCACCTCGCAGACCATCAACGACCTGCTGGAGACCGAACTCGGCGAGGACGCCCGCATCACCATCCTCGGGCACGTCCAGCGCGGCGGCTCCCCCAGCGCGTTCGACCGGTACCTGGGCACCCTGATGGGCGCCGCGGCCGTTGAGCAACTCATCAACGAGGAGCCCGGCACCTCCGCGCAGCTGATCGGGCTGCGGGAGAACCGGGTGGTCGCCTCGCCGCTGATGGAATGCGTGGAACGCACCCGGGCGGTCGCCGAACGCATCAAGGAGCGCGACTTCGAAGGCGCGATGCGGTTGCGCGGCGGCAGTTTTCACAACTCCTACCGGATCCTGCGGACCATCCAGCAGGCCGCCCCGAAGACCAACACCGCCACCGGCCGTCGGCACCGGGTGGCGATCATCCACGGCGGCGGCCCGGCCCCCGGGATGAACTCCGCGGCCCGGGCGTTCGTCCGGCTGACCCTGGACCACGGCGCCACCCCGCTGGCGGTCCGGCGCGGTTTCCGCGGCCTGCGCCGCGGCGACATCCAGGAGATGCGCTGGATGGACGTCAGCGGCTGGGTGTCCGACGGCGGCGCGGAACTCGGCACCAACCGGTACGTGCCCACCGACGCGGATATGCCGCTGATCGCCGAACAGCTCGCCGCGCACCGCGTCGACGCGCTGCTGGTGGCCGGCGGCTGGTCGGCGTACAAGGCCGCCTACGCGCTGCACACCCATCGCACCAAGTTCAAGGACCTCGACATCCCGATCGTCTGCATGCCGATGACGATCGCCAACAATGTGCCCGGCACCGAGTTGAGCATCGGCAGCGACACCGCGCTGAACAGCATCATCGGCGACCTGGACAAGATCCAGCAGTCCGCGGTGGCCACCCGGCGGGTGTTCGTCGTCGAGGTGATGGGCCACGACTGCGGCTACCTGGCGCTGATGTCGGGCCTGTCCTCGGGCGCCGAGCGGATCTACATGCCGGAGACCGGAATTCGGCTCGATGACCTCACCGCCGACATCCGCACCATGGAGACCAACTTCCGCTCCGGCAAGCGGCTGGGCATGGTGGTCCGCGGTGAAGGCGCCGACCCGGTGTACACCACCGAATTCCTCACCGCGCTGTTCGAGAAGGAAGGCGGGAACCTGTTCGACGCCCGCGCCGCGGTGCTGGGCCACGTGCAGGAGGGCGGCGACCCGTCGCCGTTCGACCGGATCCACGCCACCACCCTGACCGCGCACTGCCTGAAGTACCTGAGCGAGAAGCTGGAATCCGGATCACGGGCCAGCGCCATGCTCGGCATGCAGTCCGGTCACCTGCAGTTCACCGACCTGACCAGCTACCCCATCCTGGTGGAGAAGGACGTCGAACGGCCGGTCGAGCAGCGCTGGATGCAGCACATTCGGCTCGCCGAAATCATGTGCAGCTGAGGGGCGTTTCGGTGTGTGACGTCGACGGCTCGGCGCTGCCCGCCGATCCGGGCGAGGCGAGGGCGGTGCGCGCGATCATCGACGACCTCGGGCTGCCGGGGATCGTCGACGTGCACACCCACTTCATGCCGCAGCAGGTGATGCGCAAGGTGTGGGGGTATTTCGACCGCGTCGGCGAGCGCGGCGCGCCCTGGCCGATCACCTACCGGCACGACGAGCAGGTCCGGCTGGACACCCTGCGCGGCTTCGGCGTGCAGACGTTCAGCTCGCTGGTGTACCCGCACAAACCCGAGATGGCGCAGTGGCTCAATGGCTGGGCCGCCGAATTCGCCGCCCGCACCCCGGACTGCCTGCACAGCGCCACCTTCTACCCGGAGCCGTCGGCGGCCGACTATGTGCCGGCCGCCATCGCGTCCGGCGCCCGAATCTTCAAGTCCCACATTCAGGTTGGCGGCTACGACCCGCGCGACCCGCTGCTGGAGCCGGTCTGGTCGACGCTGGAGCAGGCGCAGGTCCCGGTGGTCATCCACGCCGGCTCCGGACCCGAACCCGGTCCCTTCACCGGCCCGGAACCGGTCGCCGAGGTGCTGCGGCGACACCCCGACCTGGTGCTGATCATCGCGCACATGGGTGTCCCGGAGTACCGCGAGTTCCTCGATATCGCCGAGCGTCACCCGTCGGTGCGCATGGACACCACCATGGTGTTCACCGACTTCACCGAGGTGATGGACCCGTTCCCGCGCGGGGAGCTGCCGCGGCTGCGCGACCTGGGCGATCGGATCTTGTTCGGCAGCGACTTCCCCAACATCCCGTACCGCTACCGGCACGCCATCGAGTCGTTGATCGACCTGGACCTCGGCGACGAGTGGCTTTCCGGGGTGCTCCACGGCAACGCCCGGGCGCTGTTCGGCTGACCGTGATCCGGGCGGGGTGCCGTGTGGTCGGTTGGTGAGAAGTGTTGGCTGGCGGCCTCATCGGAACGTTGGCGCACTATCCATCGAGTGAGAGATGCTGCACGTCAGTGAGAAACGTTGGCGCACAGCTTCATCGAGTGAGAAACGTCGTACATTGGTGAGAAACGTTGGCGCACAGGCATATCCAGTGAGAAGCCACGTCGGCTAGTGAGAACTGAGGTACGTCGTTGAGAAATCTGGGAGGTGATTTTCATCGAGTGAGAAATACGGGCGGGGGTTACTCGCACAACGTGTACACCAGTTCTCAATCGATGGAAAAGGCCGCCAACACTTCTCACGAAGCGACCTCAGTTCTCAAACGCCGCCATGAGTTCTCAGTCGATGAAGGACCCCGCCAGGAGTTCTCACTGCCCTGCGTCAGTTCTCAGTCGATGGCGCCGGCGGCCAGCGACCAGCGATCAGCTGGAGAACGGATCAGAGCTCGACGGTCAGCCGCTGCACCGTCATCGCCTCCAGCGCGTCCAGGTCGACGACGGCGCCGCTGCCGGCCCCCGGCGGAACCACCACGCAGCCGTCGTCGAGCTCGAAGCGCTGCGTGATGTCGGTGTCGAAGTACCGCTTGGTCGCCGAAATATCGCCCGGCAACGTGAAATTCGGCAGCGCGGCCAGCGCCAGGTTGGCGGCGCGGCCGATCCCGGATTCCAGCACCCCGCCGCAGAACACCGGAATGCCCTGGGCCAGGCACAGATCGTGGATCGCGCGGGCCTCCAGGTAACCGCCGACCCGCGCCGGCTTGATATTGACCACGCTGCAGGCGCCCAGCGCCAGCGCGGTCGCGGCGTCGTGCAGGCCGTTGATCGACTCGTCCAGGCACACCGGGGTGGCGATCCGGTCCGCGAGGTTGGCGTGTGACACCAGGTCCCGCGCCGGGAATGGCTGCTCCAGCAGCACCAGGTTGAACTCGTCGAGTCGGCGCAGCGTGGTCAGATCGCTCATCCGGTAGGCCTGGTTGGCGTCGACCTGCAACGCCAACTCATCGCCGAACCTCGCCCGGACCGCGGCCACCGGCTCCAGGTCCCACCCGGGCGCGATCTTCAGTTTGATCCGCTGGTACCCCTCGTCGAGGTAGCCGCCGACCCAGTCCAGCAGCACATCGATGCTGTCGGGGATGCCGACGGACACCCCGACCGGGATCCGGGTGCGCTGCCCGCCCAGGTAGTCGACCATCGGCATACCGCGGCGGCGCAATTCGGCGTCGAGCACGGCGGACTCCAGCGCCGCGCGGGCCAGCACATTGCCGGGCACGTCGGCGAGCAGGCCGTGCGCCTGCGCGCCGGAGATCGGCCCGTCGTGGGCGGCCAGCAGCGGGGCTAGCACCTCCGCGATGACCGTGCGCGCCCCGTCCAGGGTTTCGGCGTAGAACGCCGGGTACGGGTCGGCGGCGCATTCGGCCCAGCCGTCCACCCCGTCGGCGGTCCACCGCACGATCAGCACCTCCCGCGCCGTCTCCACCGCGCGCGAGGTCTTGAACGGCCGGACCAGCGGAATGTCGACCCGCCGCAACTCAATTCGACTGGACAACGCGTCAATCCCTTCCCAATAGATAGCTGCCGTCGACGAAACCCATCACCCGGTAGCCGTCACGCTGGGCGTCTTGCATGACGGCCCGCACACCGAGGCGCCACTGGTGTGAACGCGCCGGATCGCTGCGCCGCACGGCTTCGATGTCCGGCGGGGTCTGCACCAGCCACGGCCCCGGCGCGGCCGGCCTGAGCAGGGGTTCCAGATCCGGTCCGGCGGCCAGCACGACGGTCGCTTCCGGCGGCGCCGTGACGGACGGGCGGGGATCGGCGAAGTCCCACACCACGACGAATCGGTCGGTCAGGTCCCCGGCGTTCACCGCGTCGGTCATCGGCGGATAGAAGTCCGGCACGAACTCGTCGATGTGCGCGCCGAGCCGGTTCAGATTGAAATGCGCGTTGCGCCGGATCAGCGGATCGTAGGTCCACCGCATCCGGGTGGCCCCGTGCTCGATCGCCCAATCCCGTTGCGCCAGTTTGAGGGCCACCCCGACGCCCCGGCCGGCCGCCGAGCCCGCGACCCCGGCGATCAGCGAATACAACTCCGGGGTGTTGGGCGCGCCGGCGATCCCCACCGTCAGACCGATCAGCTCGTCGCCCGAGTACGCGCCCAGCACGCATCCGCCGGCGTGACCGAGGGCCAGCAGCACGTCGGCCTGCAGCGGCGCGGCCTCGTGCGCGGTGCCCCAGATGCCGGCCAACAGCGCTGCCCCGGCCACGCATTCGTCCCCGGTGTGCAACTCCCGCATGGTCACCGCGGCGCGCTGCAGCGCCGCCTCGGTGGATGGCGCGCCCGCGGCGGAACCTCGCTCGTTGCCCATGCCGGATAGTTAACCTGACTCCGGTGAGCTCCTCGACCGCAACGGTCATCCGGAATGTCGCGCGCGGCCCGCGGATGCGCCGGATCACCGTTCACGTCGATGATCCGGGCGCCCTGGCGGCGCCGCCGGAGGCCGACGCCGCGGTCGGGATCTACTTCGGCGGCCCCGACGGGCCCGGGCGGACCTACTCGATCCGCGCGCTGCGCGACGGCGGCGCCGCGCTGGAGGTCGAGGTGTGCCTGCACAGTCACGGGCCCGGCGCCGACTGGGCGACCCGAGCCCAACCCGGTGACCGGGTGCTGCTCGACCACCCCAACAGCTGGCACCGCCCACCACCGGACGCCGGCTGGCAGTTGCTGATCGCCGACCTCGCCGGGCTGCCGGCGCTGTGCCGGATCGTCGAGGAACTGCCTGCCGCCGGGCGGGCCATCGTGGTCGTGGAGGTGATCGACGACGCCGACCTCGCCCTGCTGCCGTCGCACCCGGGAGTGAGCCTGCACGCCGCCGACGGCGGCAACGGGCAAGGCCCGAGCGGGCTGGTCCAGATGGCGGCCGGCCTCGCGGCGCCGGACAGTCCCGGCTATCTCTGGTTCGCCGGGGAGTCGGGCCAGGCGCGGTTGGCGCGCAAGCACTTTCGCGCATTGGGCTGGACCCCGGATCGCTACGACATCACCGGCTACTGGCGCGCCGACGCCGAAGCGTGGAACGCCCGGTTCGCCCCGGTGGCCGAGGCCATGATGGAGCTCTACCGCCGGGCGGTCGCCGACGGCGCCAGCGTCAAGGCCGCGATGGAAGCCGTCGACGACGCGCTGGAACGCGAAGGCCTCTGATCAGCGCCGCTCGAGCAGGGCGCGCACCTCGGCCTCCAGGAGCGCCAACCGGTCCGCGGCCGCCGCGTGCGGAACCGTGCCGTCCCGGCAGCCCAGCACCACCTCCAGGTAGCACTTGAGCTTCGGTTCGGTGCCCGACGGCCGAACGATCACCCGGTCCCCCGCGTCGGTGCGGTAGATCAACGCGTCGGTGGCCGGCAGGCCCGATCCGGGTTGCGTCAGGTCCTCGCGGTCGACCACCGCGGCGCCGGCCAACTCCGGCACCGCGGCGGCGCGCAGCCGCGCCATCGTCGCCGCGATCTCGGCGGTGTCGTCGAACCGCAGACTCACCGCGGCGGTGGCGTGCAGACCGTGCGCTCGGGCCAACTCGTCGAGCAGGTCGGTGGGGCGCAACCCTCGGCCACCCAGGCCCTCGACCAGGGTGACCAGCCGCAGCATGGCCCCGATGCCGTCCTTGTCGCGGACCGCCTCCGGGTCGGTGCAGTAGCCGATCGCCTCCTCGTAGCCGAACCGCAGGCCGGGGGTGCGGGCAATCCACTTGAACCCGGTCAGCGTGACCGCCGACGCCAGGCCGTGCGCGGCCGCGATCTTGGCCAGCAGGGTGCTCGACACCACCGAACACGCGAGGGCGTCCCCGGTCCGGGAGGAGTCCGCGGCGGCCTGCTCCCCCAGCAGCGCGCCGATCTGATCCCCGGACAGCTGCCGCCACCGGCCATCGGCGTCCGGGACCGCCGCCGAGCAGCGGTCCGCGTCGGGGTCCAGCGCGATCACCAGATCCGCGCCCACTCGGGCCGCCAGCGTCAGCGCCCGGTCCAGTGCGCCGGGCTCCTCCGGGTTGGGGAAGCCCACGGTGGGGAATTCCGGGTCCGGCTCGAACTGCTCGGCGACCACCCGCACGTCGGGGACACGGGCGCGGCGCAACGCCTCCAGCGCCGGGGCGCCGCCGACGCCGTGCATGGCCGTGAGCACCACCCGCACCGGCGAGGGCCCGGGGTCGCGGCGGTAGCCGGCCACCCGGTCCAGGTACGCATCCAGCAGCTCGGCGCCGAGGTCGACGATGCCGGTGGCGCTGCGCGGGACCTCGTCGGCCGGCGGCGCGGCGGCGATGAGCGCGGCGATCTGCGCGTCGGTCGGCCCGACGATCTGCGCCCCACACCCGTCGGCGTCGGTGGCGCGGCCACCGAGGTACACCTTGTAGCCATTGTCGGCCGCCGGATTGTGCGACGCGGTGATCATCACCCCGGCATCGGCGCCGGTCGCGCGCACCGCGAAGGCGGTGACCGGGGTCGGCAGCCGCTTCGGCAGCGCCAGCACCGTCAGCCCCGTCCCGGACAGCACCTCGGCGGCGGCGTCGAAGAACTGCGCGGAGCCGTTGCGGGCGTCGCATCCCAGCACCACCCGGGCGTCCGGGCCGACCCGGTCACGCAGGTATGCCGCCAATCCGGCCGTCGCCCGGATCACCACCGCGGTGTTCATCCGGGACTGGCCCGCGCCCACCTGCCCGCGCAGGCCGGCGGTGCCGAACTCCAGCGGGCCGGTGAACCGAGAAGCCAACTCGGCGAAGGCGTCGGGGTCACCTGCGCGGGCGGAATCGATCAGCGCGCCGAGCTCGGCGCGGGTCACCGGATCGGGATCGTGGCGACGCCAATCGGCGGCCGTCGCGATCGGATCGGTCACTCCGGCAGCCCGGCCAGCACCGCCGCCGACGCCGACAAACCGAGCCGGGTCGCGCCCGCGGCGATCATCGCCACCGCGTCCTGCGCGGTGCGGATACCGCCGGAAGCCTTGACGCCCAACCGATCCCCCACCGTCTCGGCCATCAGCGCGACGGCGTGGGCGCTGGCCCCGCCGGCCGGGTGGAACCCGGTGGAGGTTTTCACGAAGTCGGCGCCGGCGGCCTCCGCGGCGCGGCAGCAGCCGACGATCTGCTCATCGGTCAGCGCCGCCGACTCGATGATGACCTTCAGCAGCACCGGTGCTGGGCAGGCAGCGCGCACGGCGGCGATCTCGGCGCGGATCGCCTCGAAGTCGCCGGTGACCGCGTGGGCCAGGTTGATCACCATGTCCACCTCGTCCGCGCCGCGGGCCACCGAATCGGCGGCCTCGGCGGCCTTGACTGCCGGCTGATGCGCGCCGGACGGGAAGCCGCACACCGTGGCGACCGCGAGTCCGTCCGGCGTCCGCACCGGGAGCATGCTGGGCGAGACACACACCGAGAAAACGCCCAGGGCGGCCGCCTCGGCGATCAGCGCGTCGACCTGGTCGGGAGTGGCCTCCGGCTTGAGCAGGGTGTGGTCGATGAGGGCGGCGACGGTCGCGCGGTCGGCGGGCATCGCCGGTCAGCCGTTCTTCGCCAGTGTCGCCGAACACTCGACGGTGACCTCGTCGGCGACTTTCAGCGTGCCCATCATCAGGGAGAACGGTTTGAGGCCGAAATCGCTCTGCCGCAGCGACGTCCGGCTCTCCAGCCGCCACTGGCCGCCGTCGTCGGCGACGCTCACCTCCACGGTCACGGGCCGTTCGGCGCCGTGAATGCGCAGCGTCCCGGCCGCCCGGTACCCGCCGTCGATGGCGGTGACATCCTGCGAGCTGAACTCGATGGACGGGTATTTCTTGGCGTCGAACACCTTCAGCGCATTGGAGCGGACCACGCCCTTCTCCGGCCCGGACAGCGGGGTGACCCCACCCTCACCCTTGCGGACCTGCAGCGAGTCGACCTCGGCGGTCAAGCTCGCCGACACCGGCGCGCCGTCGACCCAGTCGGCCTGCGCCGACCAAGACGTCAGGTCGATGGTCAGCCGATGCCCCATCTTCGCCGCGCGCCCGCCGACACCGGTGAGTATCGTCAACGCGCCGTTTTCCGGACCGATCCGCCAGGATTCGTTGCTCACCGGTTCACCCTATCGGCGGGCGAACGCACAGGTATCAACTAGCATCCCCAGTCATGGGGGTTCGACCGGTTGACGCGCCGCATCGGTTGCCGAAACGTCTGCGCACGCGGGCGAAGCTGGTCGACGCCGCGGTCCGGCTGGTCGCCCACCGCGGTTACGAGAACACCACCGTCGACCAGATCGCCGGAGCGGTGGACGTCTCCCCGCGAACCGTCGCAAACCACTTCCCCAGCAAGGACCAACTGCTGGTCGCCCTGGTCGAGGGCATGGCCGCGGCGATCGAGGCCGAGTTCCTCCGGCTTCCCGACGATGTGCCGGTGCTGGCGGCGCTGTGCCGCGCGCACGCCGTCGCCCTGGAAAATGTCGCCAACAGCGGCGCCGACATCGGCGTGGACCGGGTCGCGGTGTTGCTGTCGACCGTCAAGGACGCCCCGCGGCTGCAGATGCAGATCATGACCAGGCTGTTGGAGCAGGTCGCGGACCCGGTGGCCAGGCGATTGGGATTGGATCCGCGCGACCGCCAGGTGAGTCTGATCGCCGGACTCTGGGTGGGCGTGGCCCGCTGCGCCTGGAGTGACCTCGGCGCGGAGGTGACCGTTCCGGGGATGACCTCGCGGGACATGGCCCTATTGCTCAACGACCAGTTGCAGGAGTCGGTGGCCGCCATGGCCGCGCTCGGGCGCGGCTAGATACCTTGCCAGGTCTCGTCGATCATGTCGCCGACGTGGATGACCTGCGCCTTCTTCGACTCCGGTGAGTCAATCTGGTCGCAGACATGGGCGGCGGTGAAGCGGCGGATTTCCTCGTCCACGCCGCCGATGATCCGCACGATCTCCCCGCGCAGCGACTTCGACGACACGTGCACGCTGATGTCCGACGGCCGCGGCTTGGCGACGTCGAGGATCAGCAACAGCGGCTCCGCGGCGCGGGCCACGGCGCGGACCAGCACCTCGCCGTCGACGTTGAAGCGCTGCTTGTCCAGCCGCAGGTCCACCAGCAGTTCGATGTCCAGCGGGATGCGGATGGTGAAGGTGATGGCCTCGCCGAGGTGCCGGGTGGCCTTCGGCTGGCCGATATTGACGTTGGCGGTCACCTTCGCCAGTTTGCCGGGCCCCTGGGCCATCGGCCCGAGGGTGAACGCGTCCCCGGCGATGGCGGCGAAGGAGTCGGCGATGCGCTCTTCGGTCACCGCGACCTCGAAGAACTTGCGGCCCCACTCCTCGTAGGTGATGAACTCGTAGTTGTCCATAGTGTCCAATACGTTCTCACGCCCGTCATCGACAGTTGGCGATTTCGCCGCACACCGGCAGCGGCGTGTTGGCCCCCGCCTGCCGTCGTGCGGAGGATTCAGTCGTCCTCGCCCAGGATCGCCGCGACGATCCGAGTGGCCACGCTCTCGTTGTCGGGCCGGGCCATCACCCACGCGCTGACGAGATCGGTTGCGCGGACGGTGAATACCGCGGCGCTGACGCTGCTGGTGTAGACGACTGTCTGCGCGTCGGACTCCGTGACGGCGCCGCTGAAACCCGGCTGATCCGACGCCGCGCACTCCCGCAGGGATTCGACGCGCCGATCGAACACCTCCCGTGCCCGGTCGGCGTCCGAATAGGAGGCGACGGACTGATTCGCCAGGACGACCATCGCGACTTTCGCGATCACGGGCATCTGCACCCGGCCGGGTTCGGGGGGCTGCGTGGTTGGCGGGGGCGTGGGTTCCTGACCGGAGTCGCCGACCGCCCGAAATGACCGCCAGTCGTCGCCGTAGACCGAGCGGACCTCGGACAGCGCCTGGCACGGTCCGTACTGGTCGCCGTCGTCCTCGGCGGGCGCGCTGATGTCGAAATCCCGCTCGATCCAGTCGGCGCCGGACAGTGTCCGAACCTGTTCGAGATCCAGCGGCCACAGTTCCGCCACCTGCTCGGACACCGGCGCCCGGCAACCCAGGCAGACCGCCAGCAGGCAGCCCAGCAAGGCGGCGCGGGTCGATGGCACGGCTCGATCGTATGGGCGCGCCACGGACCCGCCTTGCGCGAATTGCTGCGCGATCACCGCTGGGCGGTGTGTTTGACTTTCGGGGTGCGTTTGAACGAGCGGCCGAGCGGCCTCAGTACCCGTGATCGGGCTTCGGCCACAAAAGCGGGGGGTGCGCGATGAATTTGGAACCGGGCGCGGTGGTGTCGGGATACACCATTGAGCGGCAACTCGGCAGTGGCGGCATGGGCGCGGTCTTCCTGGCCCGGCACCCGTCGTTGCCGCGCAGCGACGCACTGAAGGTGCTGTCCGCGGAACTGTCCCGAGATGACCAGTTCCGCAGCCGGTTCCTGCGCGAAGCAGACCTGGCCGCCACCCTGGATCACCCCAATATCGTGCGGGTTTACACCCGGGGCCAGACCGAGGACGGCCAGCTCTGGATCGCCATGCAGTTCGTCGACGGCACCGACGCCGACGCCGCGCTGCGCGCCGGAACCATGACCCCGGCCCGCGCGGTGCGGATCGTCTCCGAGGTCGGCAAGGCCCTCGACTACGCCCACGAGCGCAATATCTTGCACCGCGACGTCAAGCCGGCGAACTTCCTGCTGGCCGGTGAGCCCGGCCCGCGGGAACGCGTGCTGCTCGCCGACTTCGGCATCGCCCGCGCCCTGGACGACGCCACCCGGCTGACCGCCACCGGCTCGGTGATGGTGACCGTGGCGTATGCGTCTCCGGAGTCGCTGCAGGGCCAGCCGATCGATTTCCGCTCCGACCTCTATTCGCTGGGTTGCACGCTGTACCGGCTGCTGACCGGCCGCGCGCCCTACGGCGCCGACGGCACCACCTCCGCGGTGATGATGGCCCACGTCAGCGCCCCGCCGCCGAAAATCACCGATGTGATGCCGGGCCTGCCGCCGGCAATCGATGAGGTTATCGCCAAGGCGCTGGCCAAGGACCCGGCCCAGCGCTACAGCAGTGGCCGTGAGCTCGCCGCGGCCGCGGCCGCCGCGTTTGGGATGGAGTCCCAGACGCCGGTCCCGCCGCCGTCGCAGTTCTCCGGACCGGTGCCCGCCCCGGGCCAGTTCTCCGGCCCCGTTCCGCCGACCGGCGGCTACCCGCCGTCCGGCCCGGCCTACGCCGCCGGCAACAGCGGCCCGAGCCCGCTGACCTACCCCACCAGCACCGGTGCGCCGGCGCCCGCCAAGAAGTCGAAGAAGAAGTTGTGGCTGGCCGCCGCCGGCGTGCTGGCCGTGGTGATCGCGGTGGTCGCCGGCATCGCGTTGTGGCCGTCGGGCACCGCCGCCAAGGGGCCCTACCCCCCGCAGAACTTCGTGCACGCCTACGGGTCGGCCAAGATCGACGCGCGACCGTCGGCCATCGTGGCGGGAAGCCTGGGAGACGCTGACACGATCTTGTCGCTGGGGCTGCAGCCGGTTGGCTTGGTCGCGCCCGGTGGTGAAACGCCGAGTTGGTTACGTCCTCTGATCGAAGGCTCGCCGACCGTTATGGGCCGCGCCGACGCCGATGCGATCAGCCAGCTGAAACCGAACGTGATCGTAGACACTTCCTCGGACGCAAGCACCTACGACGCGCTGTCCAAGGTGGCTCCGACGGTGGCCCGCCCGGCCGGCAACAAAGCATGGACGCCGACGGCACGCCTGAATTGGATTGCCCAGGTGCTCGGCGAGCAGACCGCAGCAGCCAAGCTGTCGACAGATCTGACGATGGAAGCCAATACCGTCCGACAGCAGCATGATTTCGACGAGCGCACGATCACAGTGTTCGGCTTCTCAACTTCCGGCCTGACGGTGATATCGCCGTCGTCGCCGACCGGCGGTTATCTGGAGGGACTCGGGTTCACCGTCGGTTCGGCCAAGGCGGAGTTCGGCGCCGGTCAGGTGGAGGTCCCCGCCGACACTTCGACGCTCAGCGATGTCGATAGTCAGTTCGTGCTGTTGCTGCGCACTGACTCGGGAGCGCGGAACGGCGGCTACGCAGGTCTGCCCAAGAGATTCTTCGAAATGCGGCCGACCGTGGTCATCGTCGATGACGCGGAGATCATCTCAGCGTTGACCTCAGCGGGACCGGCGGCTACCCGGTACCTGAATACGGCACTGGTCAATCTGCTGGCCAAGCAGGTCAAGTGACCACCCGACCAGGAACAACGATTGTGAAACGAGTACCGATGCCGAAAACCAAACTGGCTGTGTTCGTCGCCACGGTGGGCATTCTTGTCAGCGGCTGCGCCGACCTCACGAATGGATCGGCAGTCCAAGATCCGAACTTCGATGACACCGTTGCAGTGCCCGGGTTGATGGAACCGGGCAACTACCCGACGACCCCGCGCGAGCCGCTGGGTCTGGCCGAAACGCGGGAGCGCGGCGCCGCGCTTGAGGGACGTCGGATGCTCGAATACCTGCTCTATCCGGTCGAGATCGACCCGTCCATCAACAACCACGGTGGTGACAAAACCGGCATGCTGTGGAATCCGGAAGCCGCTGCACTTCGCCTCGACAACAAGGGGTTGCGATCGGCACTCGAGGCGCATGACTACGTGACGGGCTACTCGCTCACGGCCACGGAATTCACTGATGGCTCGCGGAAGAAGTACCTCCAGAACGCAGTGATGCGGTTCGCCACCCCGGAGGACGCAGCCGCAGCGGCCAAGGACCTGGCAGAAGCATCCCTGTCCCAGAACGACAGTTACAGCGGCGACCCGTTGCCTATCACTCCGGTCCCGATCCCTCGTTACCAAGAGCCGGGTCGCGGGTACACCACCAGCGGCAGCGCCAGCTTCGCGGCGTCGTACGTTGCGACGGTGTTCGTTCCGCACGGCCCATTCGTGCTTGCCCCGACCGTGACGACCGTCGAAAGTATGGAGGCGACGACCAACCTGCTGGCGACGACGCTCGACAAGGAGCGCGCCGAACTCGACAAATTCCAGCCGACGCCTGTCGACAAGCTGCCGGAACTCGAGCGGGATCCCACCGGTTTGTTGGTGCGCGTCCCAGAGAAACCGGAAGACCAGCTTGACGGAACTGTTGGACCGTATGGCCCGCATGGCGCATTGCAGTTCGAGTCTGACGTGTTGAAGTCTCAGAAGTTGTTCGCCGAGACCGGAGTCGACTTCCTCGGTGTCGAGTTGGTTTTCATCACCCGTGCAAAAGACCAGGAATCTGCTCAGCGACTGTTGGACTATTGGGCTGACGACATCTCAGAACGTGGATATGCGGCGTCGGACGCGCTGCCGGGGCTGCCGAATTCACGCTGCGTGACGAAGCCGGCATCAGGCGATTACGGCTGGCCGGACACGTGGTGCGGCGTGGTGCAGGACCGCCACGTGGTGAACTGGAATGGTCCGCAGGGAAATGACGTGCGCCAGCGGGTGACCGCCGCCTACATGATGTTGACCGCGCAGTAGAAGACAAGGATCCAATAGTGACTGAAAATGCGAACCCCAACGAAGCCACACCGGGATCCGAGCCGGCCGCGCCGCCTCAGGCGGAGTCGACGTCGGTCCTGCCGCAGGCCGGGTCGCCTGCCGATGATCAGAAGACGCAGCAGATTCGCCCCGTCCAGAGCGGCTGGGCGCCGCCCGGGTCGCCGTACCAGCCGCACCAGCCGGGTCAGCAGCAGCCCGGCCCCTACCAGCAGGGCCCGTACCAGCAGGGCCCGCCGCAGCACCCCTACCCTGGCTCCGGCCAGGCCCAACCGACCGGCGCTTACCCCCCGCAGCCCGGCTACGCCCCCACCGGCCCGTACCCCGGTGCACCGGCCCCCACCTCGCAGGTCAACGCCGGCAGTGGACCGGTGCCGGCGCCCCCGCAGCAGCACGGCGCCCCCGCCGAGCCGACCGCTGAACCCACCCCGGCAAAGAGCAAGAAGAAGCTCCTGGCGATCGTCGGTGGCGTACTGGTGCTCATCATCGCGGTGGTGGCTATCACCGGATTCTGGAAGCCCGGCTTCTTCTGGACCCGCACCCTGGACGTTAACTCGGTGCAGGCCGGCGTGTTGCAGATCCTCACCGATCCGTCCAGCGGCTACGGAGCTTCCAACGTCAACAACGTCCTCTGCAATGGCGGTCAGAACCCCGTCGTCAAGACCGGACACACGTTTGACTGCACGGCCAAGGTCGGCGGTGTCGACCGCACAGTCACCGTGACCTTCCTCGACAATGCCGGCACTTACGGCGTCGGCGCGCCGCAATAGTGCTACCCAGCGGCTCCTATATCGCCGGCTATCGGGTCCGCCGGGCCGTCGGGTCCGGTGGGATGGGCACGGTGTATGCGGTCGACGATCCGGCGTTGCCGCGGGTTGACGCCCTCAAGGTGCTCTCAAGCGAGTTATCCGCGGATCCGCAATTCCGTGCGCGATTCCTGCGGGAGGCGGACATCGCCGCGGTGCTCGATCACCCGAACATCGTGTCGGTGTATGACCGAGGCGAAACCCGCGATCGGCAGCTGTGGATCGCCATGCAGTTCGTCGATGGCACCGACGCCGACGACGCGCTGAAGGCCGGGACCATGACCACCCAGCGCGCCCTGCACATTGCGGCGGCGGTCGCCGACGCGCTGGACTACGCGCACAGTCGAGCCATGGTGCACAGGGATGTAAAGCCGGCGAACTTCCTGCTTGCCGGTCCGATCGGCGATGACGAGCGAGTCCTGTTGGGCGACTTCGGGATTGCCCGCGCCCTGGACGACGCCGCCCATCACACCGCAACCGGATCGGTGATGGCGACCATGCCGTACGCCAGTCCCGAAGCGATCGAGGGCGTCAAGGTCGACGGCCGCGCCGACCAATACTCGCTGGCCTGCTCGCTCTACCGAATGCTGACCGGGCGATTGCCGTTCGACTCGGCGACCGGCGTCGCGGCGACCATGATGGCGCACCTGACCGCTCCCCCGCCGCGGGTCAGCGAGACCGCGCCGTGGCTGCCCGCCGCGCTGGACGGCGTCTTCGCCACCGGGATGGCTAAGGACCCCGCCCAGCGGTTCGGGTCGTGCCTGGATCTTGTGGCCGCTGCCCGGGCGGCATTCGGCACAGTGTCCGCCGATGGCCCGACGGCGGCAATTGCGGCTCTCGGGCACCCGAGTCCTAAAGCTTCGAGTCAGCGCAAGCGTTGGCTAGCAGTCGGTGGCGTGGCGTTGCTCCTATTCGGTGGCACGACCGTCGGCGTGATGGTGACGGGCTCGGACTCCGGCCAGAATGGTCCGGTAGGACCTTCGGTGGAAGCATCGGCCGCGCCCATCGTGCCAGATGACGATCTGTCGAAGTTCTTGCTGAGCACGGAGGAGATCGACGCGATCGCAGGAACACCGCTGAAGGCGCAGGACCAAGACCCCTATTCCGATCTGTACGACGATTCCCGCTCAACCATGTCGGACTCGTGCACGAATGCGATGTATCCGCTGCAGAAGTCGCAGTACTCCAATAGCGGCTATTCAAAAGCGCTGAGCCAAAAATATGGCCAACCAACGGGCTCGGACGGTGTCGGGGTTATCCAGTCTGTCGTCGCGTTTCCTTCCGAGGATCTCGCCAAGGAAGCGGTCAACCGCCAACGTCAATTCTGGCCGCCATGCCTGGGCACGACTGGGTCGATTCCTCGACCGGACAACACGGCTGTTCGCGATAATTGGGCCATCAGCAAGGTTGACACACGTTCGGACGTGCTGACAGTGACCAGCACTCGCGGTGTTGATCCGAAGTCTTGTCAACACGCGCTGGCACTACGGCGGAATGTGCTGATTGATACCTTTGTCTGCCGGTCCGGGGACGCTTACTTTGATGACGCGAAAACCATCGCGACGCAGATCGCGGATCGGGTTCCGACTGCGTAGTCGCGCGTCAGCCTTGGGGAAGCAGTAGAAACTGCGCCGACAGCAGTTGTCGGATCCTGCGGGCGTCCCCGTCGTCAAATACATCGATCACATACTTGCCGGCGACGCTCTGGCAGTAATTGGACGTCAGATCGCGCGGAGTTTTACCATCACTGGCTTGGTAGCAGCGAGCCGTCGGGAACCCGTCGATCCCCCCGTCGAAGGTCCGGTTGTCTCCCTGCGCCTGAGCGGCCAGAGCCTCGGCGAGTTCTGTGGCGGAGGCGCTATCGCGGGTGAGGAAGATCCTGGTTCGGCGGATCAGCACGCTGGTGGTGCCAGAGCTTTCAAACGCCTCGGCTATCGCGAGCGGATCACCCTGGTAGGCGAGAGCGCTCTGCGGCCCGTACGTTCCCTCCTTGCGCGTCTCGTACGCGCTCGTGTCCCGATTGAACGGCACCGTGTGGGCAAGCAGGCCCGTCGGGTCTTCGGGGAGGTTGGCGTAGTCGGCGACAGGTGTGGGGTGGTACTTCTCCAGCAGGGGAATCTGGCGGTCGAGGATTCGTCCAACTAATGCCTCTCCGGTCCCGAAAGAGGACGCCAGCGAATCCAGCTCAGGGTCCCTACCGTTGACCGACTGCAACAACAGCAAATCGCCGCGCACAGTCACGGCGGTGAGAAACGTGTTACCGCGTCCGAACTCGCGGTTGACCATGACCGCGCTCGTCTCCGGATGTCCGGGGATCGCGGCCATGCGGGGATCGGTGCCTTTAGTGTCCGTCTTGGCGGCGGCAACCAGGGCGTCGGCATTGCGTTGGGCAGCCTCAGGGGTGTTGAATCGCAGAACCGCGGCCCCGCCGCTATAGGAGTACGACTCTTTGACCTCGTTTTTAAAGCCGAATCCGGCGACCACGTCATTCAGGTCCACCGCTTCTGCGACTTCGCTCTGATGGAAGTATTCGATCAGTCGTTTCGCTTGTTCGGTGAGAGGACCCGAGGCGTCGGGATATCCGACAGAGCCCTTGAGCAGACTGGGTTCGACCTGTGCGGGGCTCACCACATACTCGCCGAGGCGGATGGACTCAAGTCGTCTGCCGGCGTGGAAGCTACCGGCATTTCCAAGTGGGCGCACCTCAGTGGAGAAGGGGCCTGGATCCAGCAATACCGCATTGACCGCCAAAGGGTCGTGGTTCGGATCGCGAACGGGCATACCGGATTCGATGCTGGTGCAACCGCTGACGACTCCCAGTGCAGTCGCCGACACCGCTACCCGCAACCATGTGGAAACTGACCGCATAGGCCTCTACTTCGCGTCGTCGGGCAGGAGCACGTACTGCGCGGACAGCATCTGACGTGCAGCCCGCGTCTCGTCGGCCGAGGATACGATCACGTACTTGCCGACTGCGGCCATGCAGTAATTGTGTGCTTCGTAGAGCTTCTCATCCTTTTTCACCTCATAGCACTCCGCGGAGGGGAACCCGTTGATCCCCTCCGTAGCAATGCGCTTGTCCGAAAGCGCTTCGGCTCCTAGCACGTCGGTGAGTTCGCGCGCGCTGGCATTGTCATTGGTGACGAAGATCCGGGTCCCCCGCAGCAGCATGGTGGACATACCAGCGGACTCAAAGGCCGCCGACGATGTGCCGATATCCAATTGGTAGGCCAGCGCCGATCGAGGGCCGTAGGTCCCGACCTTCGCCTTCACGGTGGACGATTCGGTTTGCGCCATCGGCACCGTCCGGCCCAGGAGACCCGTGGGGTCCTGCGGCAATTCGGCGAGCTTGTCGACAGGGGTCGGTTGGTACTTCTCGAGCAGCGGGATCTGCAGGTCTAGGATTTTGCCCGCGAGCTTCTCACCGCCACCGAAAGCGTCAGATTCGGTGCTCGATCCGGTGATGTACTGGCTGATGATGATGTCCCCGCGGACGGTGATCGCGGTGACATAGGCCAAGCTAGACGTAGGACTGGTCCGCTCAAGAAGCGCGCGGGTTTCGGGGTGACCCGGGACCTCGACCGGCCGTGTAATCGACTCGTCCATGAATCCAACTGCGGCTGCGGTCATCATTCGGTCGGCGGTCTGCTGAGCCTGGTCGGCGGTAGCGAAGCGCAGCACGTTATTGGTGGCCTTGTAGACGCCTTCCTTCATCCCTGCCCGATACCCGAAACCTGCGATGAGCTCGTCGGTGTTGATCGACTTGGCAGGTGCGGTGGGTGAACCCAGAAGGTCGCCGAGGTCGAATGAGCTCGCCCCGACCAAAGGTCCGGAGTCACCTGTTCGGACCGCGCCGCCCACTACCAGCGTCGGGTCAGCGTCGAACGGCAGAGTCACGTATTCTGCCAGCCGCACGGACTCAAGCCGCCGGCCGGTGTTGACATCTCCGGCGCTTCCGAGCTCAGTCGGTTCGGTGGCGTACGGCCCTGTGTCGAGGAGGGTCGCGTTTACTGCCAGTGGATCGTAGTTGACGTCCCGGACCGCGAATCCAGTGTCAACACTGGTACACCCTGCCAGCAGCGCAACAGTTGCCGCTGCAACCACGAAACGCGATCGCCGCAAGAATCTCACTTGAACCATCCTCTATTTCGCCTCTTGGGGCAGCAAATGAAGTCGTGCGGGACGCTTTTGCCGAGCATGACTCCCCACCGCAACCGATTCCGCCCCATAGCAGAGGAATCTACCGGTACCTGACCCGCGAACATGACGGCAACTCCGCACGGTGTCGCAACCCGGTAGCTTGGCAGCGGTGAGCAACACCCAGCCATCCGGATCCTGGTCGGCGCGCCTGTGGTCGGACGTCGAGCAGATCTACGCCGAAATTCTGACGCATCCGTTCATCACCGGGCTGACCGACGGAACTCTCGACCCGGCGGTGTTCGCCGAATACGTCGCCCAAGACGTGCATTACCTGCGGGAGTACGCCCGGGCGTTGTCGCTGGTTTCGGCAAAGGCGCCGACGCTGGCGGCCACCGCGATGTTCGCTCGGCATTCCGCCGAGGTGTACGACGTCGAATTGAGCCTGCATCGCGAACTGCTCCCCCAGCTCGGGCTCGACCCGGCCGATCTGGATCGGGTGCCGGTGTCGCCCACCACTCGGGCCTACACCAGCTACCTGCTCGCGGCGACCTACGGCGGCGCCTTCGCCGAGGGACTGGCCGCGGTGCTGCCCTGCTATTGGATCTACGCGCGGGTAGGCGCGGAGCTACTCGGCCGCGGCTCCCCCGATCCGCGGTACGCGCTGTGGATCGGCAGCTACGGCGGCGAGGAGTTCGCCGCGACCGTCGCCGAGGTGCTGGAGCTCACCGACGCCGTCGGCGCCGGGCTGGCCGCCGACGAAGAGGCCGCCGCCCGCGAGCACTTTGTGACCACCTCGCGGTACGAGTGGATGTTTTGGGACGCGGCGTACCGGCGGGAGTCCTGGCCGGTCTGAGGTCTAGGGACCCGACGAGTTGTCGTCGTCACTAATCGTCGACCGGGGATCGCGGAATCGGCATATGTACACATAGAGTAGTAATATGTACTTATGACGATCCGCAGGACGACGATCGAACTGGACGACGAATTGGTGCGCGCTGCGCAGGCGACCACCGGTGACACGGTGCGCGGAACTGTGGAAGAGGCATTGCGGCGGCTGGTGGCCGCTGCTGAGGAGGAGCGGGAAGCGCGCCGACGGCGAATCGCCGATCACCTTGCTCGCGCCGGCAGCGCAGTGGACACCGAGGCATTGCTCGGCGACGAGGCGTGGCGATGACGCAATGGATACTCGATAAGAGCGCGCAGGTCCGGCTCCTTGCTGGCGCGTCAATACCCCCGGAAATCGATCCAGCCGATCTGGTGATGTGCCAGATGGGAGAACTCGAATGGCTGTATTCGACGCGGTCCGCGCGGGACTACGACAATCAACTCCACTCCCTGCGGCAGGCGTATCCCGTGCTCGAAGCTCCACCAGACGTCTTCGACCGGGTCAGCCGACTGCAGCGCGACCTGGCACATCACCACGGCATGTGGCACCGAACGGCGCTGCCCGACCTGTTCATCGCCGAAACGGCGATCCACCACGGCGCCGGGGTGCTGCACAAAGACCGCGACTACGCCCGAATCGCCGAGGTCCGGTCGGGATTCGACGCGCGTGAACTCGAATGACTAGGCGAACCGCACGTTCATCGTCGCCATGCCGAAGACCTTCTTCTCCCCCGACTTCGCGCCAACGATGATGACGCCGCTGCGGGTTTCGGGGTCCAGCGACTTGATCCGGCCGCTGAACTCGATGGCCCCGCCGCCGTCGGCCGGCACGATCAGCGGCGCGGACAGCCGCACCGCGTAGCGCGACACCGCGCCCGGATCGCCGGTCCACGCCGAGACGTACCCGGCGCCCAGGCCCAGCGTCAGCATGCCGTGGGCGATGACGTCGGGCAGACCGGCCAGCTTGGCGATCGACTCGTCCCAGTGGATCGGGTTCACGTCGCCGGCGATGCCGGCGTAGTTCACCAGGTCGCCGCGGGAAACCTTGGTGTTGTGCACCGGCAGCTGGTCGCCGACATTGAGGTCGTCGAAGTTCAGTGAGCCCACGTTGCGGGTCTGGCCGACGGTCGAGATGCGCTGCTGGCCTTCGGGGCGAACGGTTTTGACGTAGTTGGCCGCCGACTCCTCCAGGGACAACACGTCGACGTCGTGCATGATCACCTTGGCCACCGCGTCGTTGATCCGCGGGTCGACCTCCTCGGCGGTGACGCCGACGACGGTGGTGTGCATGGTGTGCACGGTCTCGCCGTCCTCGTCGACGAAGGTGTTGGTGATGGTGATCATGTCGCGGCCGGCGACCCGGCGCACCGAGGTCAGCTCCACCTCCGTCTGCAGCACCTCACCGACCACGACCGGGCGATGCTGCTCGAAGACCTCTTCGGTCTGCACGTAGGTCGAATAGCCGACCACAACCTCACGCAGCAGCTTTCGGTTCGCGGCCATCGCCGGGATGGAGGTGAACGCCAGCGGCGCCACCAGGCCGCCGTAGCCCATGGCCGCGGCGGCGTCGTCCTCCCAGTGCACCGGGTTGTAGTCCTGCACCGCGCGGGCGTACTCGACCACCTTGGTGCGGTCGACCGGGTAGGTGTGATCGGCCTGGTAGAAATGGCCCACGCGCTCCGAAAGGGCCGGGGCGTCCGCTGCGGTTGTCATTGCTTCTCCGACTGTCGTTTGGGGAGATCGTAAACCGGACAGGGCCTGCTCTCCCGCATCGGGACAGGTCAAAGGTGTCGCGCGCCACAACCGGAGCCCGGATTGTTTGACGGGCGCGCAAAGCGGGAATTGTGTCTGCATGAAACGCATGCCAATGATTGTGATGTCGGGCCTTGCCGCCGCCGCCGTGCTGACCGGGTGTTCCTCGGGCGGGGTTTTGAACCAGGGCGGGGACACCTCGTGCAAGGACTTCCTCGCCTCGGAGGAAAAGGACCAGAACGAGACCATCACCAAGATGCTCACCGACGAGGGCAAGAACGCGCCGGCGAACCTGGAGCTCGCGGCCGTCCGTACCTCCATCAACACCTATTGCCAGACCGTCGGAACCCCGGACAGCAAGATCAGCCAGGCTCCGCGCCTGTAGCACCGTCACCCCTCGGATTCCCCCGCGGCGGCCATGATGGAAGTCTGAGACCCATCATGGCCGCCCTCATTGACGACCCCGACGACCTGTCCGGGCTGCGCGCCCGCGGCGACGACCGCGACGCGTTGCTGATGGAGTTCGCCGGCTGGGCCCAGGACGCGGGCACTCCGCTGTACCCGGCGCAGGAAGACGCGCTGATCGAGCTGTACAGCGGCGCCAACGTGGTGCTGGCCACCCCGACCGGTTCCGGCAAGTCGCTCGTGGCCACCGGAGCGTTGTTCGCCGCCCTGGCCACCGGCGGCCGCAGCTACTACACGGCGCCGATCAAAGCGCTGGTCAGCGAGAAGTTCTTCGCGCTGTGCGAAGTGTTCGGCGCGGCCAACGTCGGGATGCTGACCGGGGACGCGGCCGTCAACGCCGCCGCGCCGATCATCACCTGCACCGCGGAAGTGCTGGCGAACATCGCGCTGCGCGAAGGCGCCGACGCCGACATCGACCTCGTCGTGATGGACGAGTTCCACTTCTACGGCGACCCGGACCGCGGCTGGGCCTGGCAGGTGCCGCTGCTGGAACTGCCGCGGGCCCAGTTCCTGCTCATGTCGGCCACCCTCGGCGACGTCACCTTCCTGCGCGAGGACCTCACCCGGCGCACCGGCCGCCCCACCGCCCTGGTCGCCGGGGCGGCGCGCCCGGTGCCGCTGTTCTACTCCTACGCCACCACCCCGGCGCACGAGACGATCCAGGAACTCCTGGACACCGGCCAGGCCCCCATCTACGTCGTGCACTTCACCCAGGCCGCCGCGCTGGAACGCGCCCAAGCGCTGATGAGCGTCAACATCTGCGGTAAGGAACAGAAGGCCGCGATCGCCGACTTCCTCGGCGGGTTCCGGTTCACCTCCGGCTTCGGCGCCACCCTGTCGCGGCTGGTCCGGCACGGCATCGGGGTGCACCACGCCGGAATGCTGCCCAAATACCGCCGGCTGGTGGAACAACTGGCCCAGGCCGGGTTGCTGAAAGTCATCTGCGGCACCGACACCCTCGGCGTCGGGATCAACGTGCCGATCCGCACGGTGGACTTCTCCGCGCTGTCGAAGTACGACGGTGTGCGCACCCGGCTGCTCAAGGCCCGCGAGTTCCACCAGATCGCCGGCCGCGCCGGACGGGCCGGCTATGACACCGCGGGAACCGTCGTCGTGCAGGCTCCGGACCACGAGGTGGAGAACCTCAAACAATTCGCCAAGGTCGCCAACGACCCGAAGAAGCGGCGAAAGTTGTTGCGCCGCAAGGTCCCCGAGGGCATGGTGCCGTGGAGCGAGACCACCATGGAGAGGCTGATCGCCGCCGAACCGGAAGCGCTGACGTCGAACATGCGGGTGTCCACCGCGATGATCCTGGACGTGGTGGACCGCCCCGGCGATCCGTTCGAAGCGATGCGCCGGTTGCTGACCGACAACCACGAACCCCGCAAGCGGCAGCTGCGGCTCATCCGGGAGGCGATCGGCATCGCCCGCGCGTTGCTGCAGGCCGGGGTGATGCAGCGCCTGGACTCCCCCGACCCGGATGGCCGGAGGTACCGGCTGACGGTGGACCTGCCGCCGGACTTCGCGTTGAACCAGCCGCTGTCGACCTTCGCGCTGGCCGCGATCTCGCTGCTGGACGCCGCGGTGGAATCCTTTGCCCTCGAAGTGGTTTCGGTGATCGAGTCGACGCTGGAAGATCCACGGCAGATCTTGTCCGCGCAGTTGAAGAAGGCCCGCGGCGAGGCGATCGCCGCGATGAAGGCCGACGGCATCGAGTACGACGAGCGCATCGAACTGCTCGACGACATCAGCTACCCCAAGCCGTTGGACAAGTTGCTGCGGCACGCCTTCGAGGTGTATCTGCGCACCAATCCGTGGGCCGCCGACGGTCACCTGTCGCCCAAGTCGATCGTCCGCGAAATGTGGGAACGCGGAATGACCTTCCGCGAGTACGTCAGCGAATACGGGCTCAGCCGCTCCGAAGGCGCGGTGCTGCGCTATCTGTCCGACGCCTACAAGGCGCTGCGCTCCGGCATCCCCGCCGAGGCGCGCACCGAGGAGCTGACCGAGATCGTCGAATGGCTCGGCGAGCTGGTCCGCCAGGTCGACTCCAGCCTGCTCGACGAGTGGGAGCAGCTGACCGACCCGGACCGACCTTTGGACGCGCCGGTGACCGTCGCCGCGGCGCCGCGTCCGGTCACCGGAAACGACCGCGCGTTCACCGCGATGGTCCGCAACGCTCTGTTTCGCCGGGTGCAGCTGTTCGCCCGCCGGGACTGGGCCGGGCTCGGCGAACTCGACAGCGGCTCGGGCTGGCCCGCGCACCGGTGGGCCGAGGTCGGCGAGGACTATTTCGCCGAGCACGCCGACGTCGGGACCGGCGCGGACGCCCGCGGACCGGCGCTGCTCATCATCGACCGTGGCCCCCAGGGGTGGCGGGTCCGCCAGATCCTCGACGACCCGGCCGGCGACCGGGACTGGGGCTTCGACGTCGAGGTGGACCTGGCGGCCTCCGACGAGGCCGGCGTGGCCGTGCTGCGGATCGTCGACGCGGGGCAGCTGGACTGCTGAGCACCCCCGTTTCGCCCGGAGGCGCCCCGGGTACCCGTCAACTGATCTGCGTCTACGGCGCGCGTGAAAGACGACAGGGAGGAACACCATGTCCAGGAACACCACATTCGTCATCGTCGGCGGCGGTCTGGCCGGAGCAAAAGCCGCAGAAGCGTTGCGTGACAACGATTTCGACGGGCACGTGCTGCTGCTGGACGCCGAGGAGCGACTCCCCTATGAACGGCCGCCGCTGTCCAAGGAGTTCCTGGCCGGAAAGAAGTCGCTGGAGGACTTCACCGTCCACGACGCCGCCTGGTTCCGGGACCACAACATCGCGCTGCGCCCCGGGGCGGAGGTCACCGGGATCGACCGCGACAACCACGCCGTCACGCTCCCCGACGGCGAGTCGGTGAGCTACGACAAACTGCTGCTGGCCACCGGATCGCGTTCCAAGCATCCGAATCTTCCCGGCGCCGAGGCCGACGGCGTGTACTACCTCCGCGACATCGGTGACGCCGAGAAGTTGAGCGACGCGCTGACCTACGCCCCCAAGCTGGGCGTCATCGGCGGCGGCTGGATCGGGATGGAGGTCGCGGCTTCGGCCCGCCAGCGCGGCGTGGAAGTCACCGTCGTCGAATCCGGGGAACTGCCGCTGCTTGCTGCGCTCGGGCCCGAAATGGCCGAGGTGTTCGCCGAGTTGCACCGCGAGCACGGCGTCGATCTGCGCACCAAGACCGGGGTCGACGAGATCGTGACCACCGACGGGAAGGCCACCGGCCTCAAACTCGACGACGGCGCCACCGTCGAATGCGACGCCGTGCTGATCGCCGTCGGCGCCGCCCCAAACATCGACATCGCCGACGCCGCGGGCCTGGAGTTGGCTGACGGCGGCATCGCCGTCGACGCCGCGCTGCGCAGCAGCGACCCGGATATCTTCGCCGTCGGCGACATCGCCGCCGCCGAGCACCCGTCGCTGGGCGTCCGGATCCGCACCGAACACTGGGCCAACGCGCTCAAACAGCCGGCCACCGCCGTGGCGGCGATGCTCGGCCGCGACGCGGCCTACGACGAACTGCCGTACTTCTACACCGACCAGTACGACCTGGGCATGGAGTACGTCGGACATTCCGAGGGCTACCAGAAGGTCGTCACTCGCGGCGACGTCGGCAAACGGGAGTTCACCGCGTTCTGGCTCGGCGCGGACGGGCGCGTGCTGGCCGGTATGAACGTCAACCTCTGGGACGGCCTCGACGACATCAAGGAGTTGATCCGCTCGAAGCGGCCCGTCGACCCGCAGCGGCTCGCCGACCCGGAGGTCCCGCTGGCTGATCTGTGATCAACCGGAAGTCATAGCGGCGTCGGCGCATTTTATGACTTAGCGGCCTATCTCATAGGCTGCCCGGCATGCCGTACTCGCTGGACCCCGCCGACCGGCCGGTGGTGGAAACCGAGGTCAAGCGGTCACGGTTCATCACCCGGCTGCGCCGCGCCGACAGTGTCGACGACGCGAACGCGCTGATCGCCCGGGCCCGTCGCGCCGAACCGGACGCCGGGCATCACTGTTTCGCCTACATCGTCGGTGACGAGCCGGAGTCCCGGATTGAACGCTCCGGCGACGACGGGGAACCCGGCGGCACCGCGGGACTGCCGATGCTGCAGGCGCTCAAGGGCCGCGATCTGGTCAATGTGGCCGCGGTGGTCTCCCGTCACTTCGGCGGGGTCAAACTGGGCGCCGGCGGATTGGCGCGCGCCTACTCGGGCGCGGTGACCGTGGCGATCGATCAGACGGCGCTGCGGCCGCGGGTGCGCTGGGAGGTGTGCCGGCTGGAAGCCGACCACGCCGAGGCCGGGCGCGTCGAATCCGAACTGCGCTCCCGCGGATACGAAATCCTCGAGGTGGCCTACGGTCGACGAGCCGAACTCACCGTCGCGTGCGCCGACCCCGACGAATTCGCCTCCGCTGTCGGAGATATCACCGCCGGTCGTGGCCGTCCGGAGCGGTTGCGCCACATCTGGCGCTGATCATCGGCCTGTGAACTCTTCGGCGACGGCGGCCGCGCGCTCCCTGTCCTCGGCCACCAGGCCGATGCGGGTGCGGCGATCCAGGATGTCCCCGGCGTCCAGCGCGCCCTCGTGGGTGACCGCGTACTCGAGTTCTGCTCGGGTGACGTCGATTCCGTCGGCCACCGGCTCGGTCGGGCGGTCGCAGGTCGCGGTGGCGAACACATTGGCCGCCTCCGCGCCGTAGCGGGCCACCAGCGAATCCGGCAGGTCGCCACCGACGGCCGCGGCGCCCCGGTTGCCGGGGGCGCCGATCAGCGGGAGATCACGCGTCCGGCACGGCCCGCCGGTCAATCCGCGTTTGGCCACGGCCTGATCGAGCACATCCTCGGCCATGAACCGGTATTCGGTGAGTTTGCCGCCGACCACGCTGAGCAGACCGGACTCCGATTCGATGACCGCGTGGTCGCGGGACACGTCGGCGGTGCGGCCTCCCCCGGTGTCGATCAGCGGCCGCAGCCCGGCGTACGCGCCCAACACGTCGTCGGTGCTGAGTTTGGTCGCCAGCGCGGTGTTGACGGTGTCCAGCAGGAAGCTGACCTCCTGCGAAGTCGGCTGTGGCACATCGGGAATCGGGCCGGGAGCGTCCTCGTCGGTCAGCCCGAGGTACACCCGTCCGAGTTGTTCGGGCATGGCGAAGACGAACCGGTTCAGCTCGCCGGGGATCGGCACCGTCAGCGCGGCGGTCGGATTGCCGAACGCGGCGGCGTCGAACACCAGGTGCGTTCCGCGGCTGGGGCGCAGTTTGATCGTCGAGTCCACCTCTCCGGCCCACACCCCGGAGGCGTTGATCACCGCGCGCGCCCCGAGGTCGAAGGATTCGCCGGTCAGCTGGTCGGTCAACCGCAGCCCCTCGCCGGTGGCGTGGGAGGCCGCGACCCGGGTGAGGACGCGGGCGCCGTGCTGGGCGGCGGTGCGCGCGACGGCGGTGACCAGCCGCGCGTCGTCGATCAGTTGCCCGTCGAATGCCAGCAGTGCGCCGTCCAGGCCGTCGCGGCGAACGGCGGGCACGAACGAGACCGCGCGGGTGGCGTCGACTCGACGGGATCGCGGCAGGGTGCCGGCGGAGGTCCCGGCGAGTTTCCGCAGCCCGTCGCCGGCCAGGAAACCGGTGCGCACCAGCGCCCGGGAGCCGCGGCTCATCTCCGGCAGCAGCGGCACCAGTTGCGCCATCGCGCGCACGAGGTGAGGGGCGTTGCGGCTCATCAGGATTCCGCGTTCGATGGCGCTGCGCCGGGCGATCCCGACATTTCCGGTGGCCAGGTACCGCAGCCCGCCGTGCACCAGCTTCGAGCTCCACCGGCTGGTGCCGAACGCCAGGTCGTGTTTCTCCACCAGCACCGTGGACAGCCCTCGGCTGGCGGCGTCGAGCGCGATGCCCGTCCCGGTGATGCCCCCGCCGATCACGACGACGTCGACGGTCTCGCCGTCGGCCAGGGCGGTGAGTTCAGCGCTGCGGCGTGCGGCGTTCAGGGCGCTGGTCATGGTTTGAGATACCTTTCGAGCGTTTCGGCCAGTTCGCGCGACAGGGCGTCCTCATCGAGGATCTCGGCCACCATCTGCGCGGACTGAATGGTCGACTGGGTGATGAGCAGGCACATCGCCGCCAATTGGCGGGGGTCGCCGGCGCGCACGCTGCCGTCGTCCTGACCGGCCTTGATCTGCGCGGCGCCGAGGTCCACGATCGCGTACTGGCTGGAGCCCATCCGCTCGGCGATGTACACCATCGCCAGGTCGGGTCCGCTGCGCAGCACCGCGGCGATCAACTCGTCGTGACGCAGCCGGTTGGCCACGGCGACGGTTTGCGCGACGAACGCCTGCCTGCCGGCGCCGGGCACGGCGACCTCGCGCCAGGCCCGGACGATCTGGCGGGTCAGCGCGGCGGCCAGGATCGATTGGGTGTCCGGCCAGCGGCGATACACCGTCGGGCGGCTGACGCCGGCGTGCCGGGCGATGGCCGCCAGGGTCACCCGGTCGAAGCCCATCGCCTGCGCGCAGCTGACGGCGGCGTCCAGGATCTGGTCGCCCAAATCCTCCACCTCATCGTTACTAGTTGACATCATCTGTAATACTGTAACTCATGACTTCGATTGACGACCACCTGACGCCCCCGATGAAGTGGAACGCCTGGGGTGACCCGGCCGCCGCCAAACCGCTGTCCGACGGAATCCGCGGCCTGCTGTCCGCCGCCCTCGGCATCGACGGCTCGCAGAGCGAGGAACTGTCCCCCGACGAGGTCCGGCTGCGCCCGTCGTCGCTGTCAGACGAGCACCGCGCCGCGCTCACCGCGATCGTCGGCGACGGCAACTGCCGCACCGCCGACGCCGACCGGCTGCTGCGCGCCGGCGGAAAATCCACCATGGACCTGCTGCGCCGCAAGGAAACCGAGCAGGACGCCCCCGACGCGGTGCTGCTGCCCGCCGACGAGCAGCAGATCGCCGATGTGCTGCGCTACTGCGGTGAGCACGGCGTGGCGATCGTGCCCTTCGGCGGCGGCACCAGCGTCGTCGGTGGCCTGGACCCGGTGCGCGGCGATTTCGCCAGCGTCATCTCGCTGGACCTGCGCCGACTGGACCAGCTCGTCGCGCTGGACGCCGAATCCGGCATCGCCGAACTGGAAGCCGGCGTCACCGGCCCGCAGGCCGAGGAACTGCTCAGCGCGCACGGGTTCTCCCTCGGCCACTTCCCACAGAGCTTCCAGTTCGCCACCATCGGCGGATTCGCCGCCACCCGCAGCTCCGGACAGAACTCCGCCGGCTACAGCCGGTTCGACGACATGGTGTGCGGACTGACCGTGCTCACCCCGGCCGGCGAACTCGATCTGGGCCGCGCCCCGGGCACCGCCGCCGGACCCGACCTGCGTGAGCTGATCGTCGGCTCGGAGGGAACCTTCGGCGTCATCACCCGGGTGCGGCTGCGCGTGCACCCGGTCCCGGAAACCACCCGCTACGAGGCCTGGTCCTTCGGTGACTTCGCAACCGGCACAGCGGCTTTGCGCGCGGTCACCCAGACCGGCGCCGGCCCCACCGTCATCCGGCTGTCCGACGAGGTGGAGACCGGGATCAACCTGGCCACCGCCGACAGCATCGGCGAACAGAGCGTCACCGGCGGCTGCCTGGCCATCACCGTCTTCGAGGGCGACGACGCGCACACCCGCAGCCGGCACGAGGAGACCCGCGCGGTGCTGGCCGCCCACGGCGGAACCTCGCTCGGCGAAGCCCCCGCCCAGGCCTGGGAACACGGCCGGTTCAACGCCCCCTACCTGCGAGACTCCCTGCTCAGCGCGGGCGCGCTGTGCGAAACGCTGGAGACCGCGACCGACTGGTCCAATATCCCGGCGCTGAAGGCCGCCGTCACCGAGGCGCTGATCGCCTCGCTGAAGGACAGCGGCACCCCGGCCCTGGTCATGTGCCACATCTCGCACGTCTACCCCACCGGCGCGTCGCTGTACTTCACCGTCGTCGCCGGCCAACGGGGCAACCCGATCGAGCAGTGGCGCAAGGCGAAGACCGCCGCGTCGGACGCCATGGTGGCCAGCGGCGCGACGATCACCCACCACCACGCCGTCGGCGCCGATCACAAGCCGTGGATGACCGCCGAGATCGGCGAGCTGGGCGTGCAGGTGCTGCGGGCAGTGAAAAACGTGCTCGACCCCACCGGAATCATGAATCCTGGCAAGCTGATTCCGTGACCGAGCCGCAGAACCGCCGCATCGAGCGGGTGAGCGTGCTGGCCAACCCGACCTCCGGTCACGGAAACGGCGAGCATGCCGCGGAAGTCGCCATCACGCGGTTCCATCAGCTCGGCATCGACGTGCGCGCCGTGGTCGGGCGTGACGCGGCGCATGCCCGCGAACTCGTCGACGAGGAACTGGCCGCAGGCACCGACGCGATGGTCGTGGTCGGCGGCGACGGGATCATCCACCTGGCGCTGCAATCTTTGGCCGGCGGTGATGTGCCGCTCGGCATCATCCCGGCCGGCACCGGCAACGACCACGCCCGCGAATTCGGCCTGCCCACCAAGGACCCGGCCGCGGCCGCCGACGTGGTGGCGGCCGGCTGGGCCGAGACGATCGACCTGGGGCGGGTGGACCGCGACGGCGCCCCGCCGACCTGGTTCGGCAGCGTGATGGCCAGCGGATTCGACTCCCTGGTCAGTGACCGAACCAACCGGATGACCTGGCCGCACGGCCGGATGCGCTACAACCTCGCGATCGTGGCCGAACTGACCAAACTGCGAATGCTGCACTACCGGTTGACCTTCGACGACGGCGATCCCATCGAGACCGACCTGACCCTGGTGGCCTTCGGCAACACTCGCAGCTACGGCGGCGGGATGCGGATCTGCCCCGGCGCCGACCGCTCGGACGGGCTGCTGGACGTCACGATGACGAACTCGGCGTCCCGGCTGAAACTCATCACCCTGTTCCCCAAGGTGTTCAGCGGCAAACACGTCGAGCTCGACGAGGTCATCACCACGCGGGTGCGGACCGCCCGCGTCGAGTGCCCGGGCATCAACGCCTACGCCGACGGCGAGCTGATCGGGCCGCTGCCGGTGACGGTGAGCGCAGTGCCGGGGGCGTTGCGGGTCATCCTGCCGCCGGTCGGGTAACCGATGTACCGCATCTGGCAGTGGACGTGGGACCGCTACGCGGCGCACTACCACTGGGCCGTCGCGGCGGTGCTCTTTCCCATCACGCTTCCGGTCTATTGCCTGTGGTCCTTTCTCATCGTGTCGGTCGAAGGGAGCGGCCAGTACGTCAAGGCGGCAGTGATCACCGTCGGGCTGGCTCTGCTCGTGCACCTCTGGATCGGGTTCGGGGGCCGGTGGTGGGCCGCCGGTTCTTTTCCCGCCGTTTACCGTCTGCTCGCTTGGCTCCCATAGTTTTCGGCGCATCCCCGGCCAGCCCCCGAGAAGGATGCTCTCTTGTCGCTTTTGCCCTTGAACCTGCTTGTCACCCACGACGGGAAGTCGCGCCGCCAGCACATCACCTGCCGCTACAAGTGCGGCGACGCCTGCTCGAAGCCGGCGCCCAACACCAGCGATAACGCGTACTTCGGCGATGTGGTCAAGGCGATGTCACGCCGGTCCATGCTGCGCGCCAGCGGCGTCACGGTGCTCGCGGCCGCCGCGGGTTCCGCCCTGGCCGCCTGCGACTCGCGCTCCCCCGTCGCCGAACCCGCCGCGGTCGACGTGCCGACGCCGCCCGGGATGAATTTCACCGCCGTCGCCGCCAACACCGACGACGCGGTCACCGTCGCCGACGGCTACCGGCAGTCGGTGGTGATCCGCTGGGGCGATCCGGTGCTGCCCGGCGCCCCGGAGTTCGACGTCGCCAACCAGACCGCCGTCGCCCAGCGCGGCCAGTTCGGCTTCAACAACGACTTCGCCGGCCTGCTGCCGATCGCCGGCCAGTCCGGCCACTACCTGCTGGTGACCAACTTCGAGTACGTGACACCGCAGTTCATGTTCGCCGGCTACGACTCGGAGGCGCCGACCCGCGACCAGTTCGACATCGAGATCGCCGCCATCGGGATGGGTGTGGTCGAAGTCTCGCGTGACAGCGACGGAACCCTGCGCCCGGTGATCGGCCCGCGGAACCGGCGGATCACCGCCGACACCCCGTTCGCGCTGACCGGGCCCGCCGCCGGGTCGGAGTTCGTCAAGACCGCCGCCGACCCGTCGGGTAGCCGCGTGCTGGGCACCTTCGCGAACTGCTCTGGTGGTGTGACGCCGTGGGGGACGATCCTCTCCGGTGAGGAGAACTTCCACTCCTACTTCGGCGCCGCGGAGGGCTCCGCCGCCGTCGGCCCGGTGGAGGCGGACCGGCAGAAGCGCTACGGCGTCGCCGCCGAACCGTCGGAATTGCTCTGGGAGACTTTCGATCCCCGATTCGACCTGGCCGTGGCGCCCAATGAGGTGAACCGATTCGGCTACGTCGTCGAGCTCAACCCGTGGGATCCCGAATCCACCCCGATCAAGCATTCGGCGATGGGCCGCTTCAAGCACGAAGGCTCCAACATCTACGTCACTGACGACGGCGCCGTCGTCGCCTACTCCGGCGATGACGAACGATTCGACTACATGTACAAGTTCGTGTCGTCGAAGAAGATCCAGGATCCGGGGCCCGCCCGTGACAACGCCGAAGCGATGGCCCACAACATGACCATCCTCGACGAGGGCACGCTGTACGTCGCGAAGCTCACCAGTGACATCCCGGCTGCGGAGATCGACGGCTCCGGCGCGTTGCCGTCCTCGGGGTCCTTCCAGGGATCCGGGACCTGGATTCCCTTGCTGCGCAGCGGAGCCGACGGCGCCGAGTCCTTGGTCGCCGGCATGAACGCCGCCGAGGTCGCTGTGTTCACCCGCTTCGCCGCCGACAAGGCGGGCGCCACCAAGATGGACCGCCCGGAGGACTTCGAGGCGAACCCGCTGACCGGCAAGGTGTACGTCGCGCTGACCAACAACGACAAACGCGGCACGGACGGCAAGGCCGGCGTCGACGCGGCGAATCCCCGCAACGAGAACAAGAACGGCCAGGTGCTGGAGATCACCGACGATCACACCGGCACGTCGTTCACCTGGGATCTGCTGCTGGTGTGCGGCGACCCGGCCGCCGCCGACACCTACTACGGCGGATTCGACAAGACGAAGGTCAGCCCGATCTCCTGCCCGGACAACCTGGCGTTCGACAGCCACGGCAACCTGTGGATCTCCACCGACGGAAACGCGTTGGGCAGCAATGACGGGTTGTTCGCGGTGGCCCTGGACGGGCCAAGTCGCGGTGAGACCCGCCAGTTCCTGACCGTTCCGGTGGGCGCGGAGACCTGCGGCCCGGTGGTCACCGACGACCTGGTCACCGTGTGCGTGCAACATCCCGGCGAGGACGACGACCACACTCTGGAGAGCTCGCTGTCGCACTGGCCGGACGGCGGGGCGTCGGCTCCTCGGCCCGCCGTCGTCGCGGTGTGGCGCGACGGTGGGAACATCGGCGTCTGATCTCGTCATCGCCGCGGGGGCTGGCTTACGCTTGGCCGCATGGTGTCAGCCCCGCGCTTCGGGCGCGCCATCGGGAGCGCGTCGTGGTGGGTGTTCGTCGTCGCCGCGTTGATGTCCTCGTTGTACCCGTTCGGGATGCCGCGGCGATACGCCGACTATGACGACTCGATCTTCGGGACCGGCCTCGGATCGTCAGATTTCGGCTGGACCGCCTACACACCGTTGACCGACGGGTCGGGGTGGCTGGTCGGTGACGCGTTTTACGGTGCGAACCTCATCGTGTGCGCCGGACTGGTCGCGCTGCTGGTGACCGTTCTCGCGGCCGTCGTGGAAGCAATCGGCATGCGTGGGTGGCCCGCCCGGATCATGACGGTCCTGACACCGGTCGCGGGAGCGACGGTCATCTTGGTCGCGGTGCGACTGACCGGATTCGGCGCGCCTATCCAGCTGAATCCGGCCCTGGCGTTCGTGGTCGTGCTGATCGGCGTCGCCATCCGCGAACTGTGGAGCCGAATGTGGGCGCCCCGGGCTTCCGGCGCTACTGGTCCTCGGTGAGGGCGCCGGCGACGCGGTACCGCCCGCAGATGAACGCGCCATTCCGGGCGCTGTCGATCAGCTCCAGGTCCAGTCGCCTGGGCAGCAGCGGGCGACCGGCCCCGAGAACGACCGGCGCGTAGGAGACCACCACCTCATCGAGGAGACCGGCATCGGCGAACTGTCCGGCGAGATCTCCTCCCCCGATCACCCACAGGTCTTTTCCGCCTGCGGCAGCGGTCATTTCGGCGTGTGCGTTGCGGATGTTGCCCTTGCTGAAATGGAGATCGGCTCCCGGAACACGTTCAAGCTCACGCGATGTCATCACCCACGACGGCATCTCGTACGGCCAATCCTCACCGGTCTCCCGCAGGCGCCGAACGATCCACTCGTAGGTCGTCGAACCCATCACCGTGGCGCCGATCCCGGTCAGGAAGACGGGAACGTTGAACGGGCCGTCCTCATCGAAATCCTGACGCAAGAGCCAATCCAGCGAATCCGAGGGATCTGCGAGGAACCCGTCGAGCGTGGTGGCGGTGAAGTAGGTCGTGGTCATGCGGTCCGTCCCCGTCGTCCGGTCGTCTGCATCCCATAGTGCACGGGGCCACCGACAGCATGTTTGGGCTTGATGGAGCTGGGGAACCCCTGTGAAGACGAGGATTCGGGCGGGGCCGCATCCGCCACTCGGACCTTGAGTCCACGATGTAAAGGACCCATTCTCATGATGAATTCCACTGGCCGCAGCATGCCCAAGATCTGGACCGGGGCCGGAGCGTTGATGATCGGCGGCGCGGCGACCCTGTTGGCGCTGGCGCCGACGGCGGGTGCGAACCCGGCGCCCGGCTGCAGCGCAAGCGAGATCTCCGGCACAGTCAGCACCGTCACGACCTCGGCGCGCGACTACCTCAACGCCCATCCCGGAGCCAACCAGGCCGTCACCGCGGCGTTCAACCAGCCGCGGCCCGAGGCGGAGGCGAACCTGCGGAGCTACTTCACCGCCAACCCGACGGAGTACTTCGATCTGCGCGGCATCTTGTCGCCGCTCGGTGATGTGCAGCGCAACTGCGGGGTGAGCGTTCTCCCCGGCGAACTGGGATCGGCGTACAGCACCTTCATGGCCGGATAGCTCGTGGTGTTGGGGCGCCTTCCGCGTAGCGGGGCGCCCCAGCATTCGGGGGGGCGGGCGCCCCAGCATTCGAGGGGTTCGGGTGCCCAACATTCGGGGGTTCGGACGGAAGCATGTGGGGGTTCGGGCGGGTGTCGCTGATAGTGAGACGGTGCCCGCGCGAGGGTCGAATTTTCTCATAGAACTCTCAATCCACAGGGCCCGTTTTCCGTTGTCTCGCAACGGAACTTGTCGGACCCGAGGTATAGCGTTCTTGCTATGAGCAGCAACGCCTACGCCGACCGGGAAGCGATCTTCGCCGCCCTCGCGCAGGCCGAAACCGCCCACCACGTCCTGGCTTCGGCGTCCCTCGACGCGCTCTCGTCGGAGGAGATTTTGGAGGTGCTCGCGCGCCGGGAGGCGCTCGCGTGGCGGGCCCCGGCGGCCGACCACCGACTGCTCGCCCGGTTGGTGGCCGACGGCAATCCGGGGGTGTTGGGGGCGGCGAACCTCACCCTCGTGTTGGAGGAGCGTCTGCGGATCTCCCGCGGCGTCGCCCGACGGCGTCTGGCTGAGGCCGCCGACCTGGGGCCGCGCACCGCGGTGGATGGGCAACCTTTGGAGCCGGTGATGCCGTCGGTCGCCCAAGGGGTGGCGGACGGGGTGATCGGCCCGGAACAGGTCGCCATCGTGCGAGACACCTACGCGAAGATCCCGGCGGCGGTGGATCCGGAGACCCGGGCTGATGCCGAGAAGGAGTTGGCCGAGCTCGCCACGCAGTACGGGCCCTCGCATTTGAGCAAACTGGCGACCATGCTGCTCATGGTCCTCGACCCGGACGGGGACTTCGCCGATCGGCGCCGCGCCGCCGCCCGCGGCCTGTCCGTCGGCGCCCAAACCCATGACGGGATGCGCAACCTGCGGGCGCGGTTGACCCCCGAAGCCTGGGCCACCCTAGAACCCATCCTGGAAAAGTTAGCGGCGCCGGGCATGTGCAATCCCGACGATGAACACCCCTGTGTCTCCGGAACACCCAGCGAGGAACAAATCCAAGGCGATAAGCGGACGGTGTCGCAACGCAACCACGACGCCCTGGTCGCCGCGATGCGGGCACTGCTGGCCTCCGGCGACCTCGGGCAACACAACGGACTACCCGTCACCGTGATTGTGACGACGACACTTGCGGAGCTGAACGCCGCGGCCCACGGTGGGGTGCCCGCCGACCTCGGCGGCGGGCCGATCACCGACCCCGTCGTCACCATCACCGGCCCGGACACCGCGCAGCGGCATGATCGGCCCGAAACCCCCGGCCAGGCGGAAACTTCCGGAACCCCCGCGATACCGGCCCCCGACGTGCCGGCGGCGCTCACGGGGTGGGCGGTGACTGCGGGCGGGTCGATGGTTCCGATGAGTGATTTCCTGCGGATGGCCTCGCATGCCCTGCATTACTTGGTGATCTTCGACGGACGTGGCCGGCCGTTGTGGCTGGGTCGGACCAAGCGTCTCGCGTCAGCTGATCAGCGGTTGGTTCTGTTCGCTCGGGACAAGGGATGCACCCGGCCGGGGTGCACAGCCAGCGCCTACCGGTGCCAGGCCGATCACCTCGACAATTTCAGCCAGGACGGCCAGACGAATGTCGACGAGCTGGGGCTGGACTGCGGCCCGGACAATCGGATGGCCTACCAACAGAACTGGACCACCCGCCTCAACACCGACGGCCGCGTCGAATGGACCCCACCGAAACACCTCGATCATGGGCAGCCGCGGGTCAACCCGTATCACCAGCCCGCCGACATGCTCGCCCACTTCCACAAACGGTTCCGCCACCAACACCCACCCGGGACAGACCCGCCACAGGGCTCAGCACGCTAGAGCGATCGGTGGTGGGCGGGCACCACTCGACGCGCCAGGCGGGCCAGAGCCGATGGGGTCGGAGTCCACACGTCGTGGTCGTTCGGATCCCAGGAGTACGCCGGGATCCCGTCGTCGAGCAACGTCCGTAACTCCGGTGTTTCGAGGTCCGAGGCTGCCCACTCGTACAGCTGCGGCAGCCTCGGTGAGATCACGCCGACATCGAGAAGGTGGCCAAAGCTGTTCTCGGACAGCACGTATTCCTCGACGTTGTCACCCACGGGATAGCGGTGCGGGAGAATGCGAGACAGCGATAGGAAGATCGCCGTCATGCCCAGGCGCGGGTCCCCCAACGGCCTGGCTGCCGGCGCCAACCAGCTCAGCGCGAGCTTGGGTGCGGCGACAAGCGCATGGGCGTAGAGAACCCGCATCAGGACCAGGTTGAGGAAGAATCGCTCAACCCGTCCTTCGGATCCGGCAAGGTCACGTTGGACCAGGTAGGCAGAGACGATGCTCAGGTTGTGCGCCCGATACCAGCGGGGCGCCGAAGGATGTCGAATGAACTCGACCGTGGCCGCCACCGATGGAGTGCTCGGGTCGCCCTGGCCCGCCATGGCGAGTTCACGCGCCTCCCAGGAGTCGCGCAGCAGCGCCGCATTGGCTGCTCGCCACCACGGGCTGCCAGTCGCAGGGTCGAGTAGTCCGCGACGCAACTGCCAGTCCATGAATGCCAATGCGGCCCGCCGGTAGGGAACGTGCCGGTGCGGCAAACCACGTGGCACGTCGTAGGTTGATCGCAGCAGCGCCCGCCGACCATGGGGATCGTCGCGAACGGCGGCGACCCGCTCGGCCGCCGCTTCCGTCGCGGTCATGGCTTGCACCCGAGTAGTGGATGGCTCACCTGGCCATCTCCTGCACGAGATCGTCGGCAGAGGCCGGCTTCAACTCCCACGCCTCCAGCGAAACGCAGATCGACCGCGTCCCGGACCGTCGCTCCGCACTGTGGGTATGCCCGTGCAGCAGCCACATCCCGAGATTCGGGAGTTGGTACTGATCGAAGTGCTCGCGAGCGTGGCGATCGGGAGTGCCTCGATATGGGAAGTGTGACAACAGAACTCCGGTGTCACCGACCTTGGTCCGGGCGTGTTGCTGGATCGAAGCGAAGACCGTTGCGAAGGCGCTGAAGTGCCGCTGGGCGTTTCGGTACATCGGCGCGCACGGATCGTGATTACCGGTCACCAGGTGCATGGTCACGTCCAGCGTGCTCAACTGGCTCAGCGCCGACTCCATCGACCCGACGCCGCCGGAACAGATATCGCCGAGCACCCACAGCACGTCGTTCTCCGGGTCCAATACACGCAGTGCCGCCATCACCGCTTCGTCGTGCGCGGCGACGCTGCCGAAGCCGCGGAGATCGGCGAGCTTCGGATGCTGCAGATGCAGGTCGGCGGTGAAGTAGTGCACCCGTCCATGGTGGCTGGTCGACACGGCGTCGGGCGAGTGAATTCCGCCAGGTTCGCGCGGAGGATCCGATGGATCCCTACCCAGTGGTGAATACTCGACCCATGGATTCTGACCTCGAGTCGATGTCCAGGGCAGACCTGGTTGCCGAGGTGCGGCGACTACGGGCGGGGATCCGCGAGCATCGTGATTCGACCGGCCACGACCTTTGCTGGCATCATCCGGACCTGTGGGATCTCTTGCCCGAGAAGACCGATCCGCAGATCACGGTCCCAGCGTGGCCGCAATTCCTACGCGGTTGCGTCAGTTACCGAGAGTCTCTGGACCGCCAAGCAGCGGACGCGCCGCGGTCCGACCGGCCATATGCGGATTGACTCAGCGACTTGGCGAACCAGTGATGGGCGTAGGGATTGTCGTTGTACGCGGGCACCTCGTGGTACCCGAGCCGGCGGTACATGGCGACGGCCTCGGTGAGCGCGCGGTTGGTGTCCAACTGCACCGTCGTCGCCCCCGCCGCGGCGGCCAGGGCCTCCAACTCCTCGATCAGCCGGCGGCCCAGGCCCGTGCCGCGGACCGACGGCGTCGTCCACACCCGCTTGATCTCGGCGGTGTCGGCGTCGTGGAAGGTGACGGCGCCGCAACCCACGGCCTCGTCGCCGATCATTGCCAGCAGTAGCGCGCCGCGCGGCGGGACGATCGACGGGTCACTGACTGCGCCGCCGATGCCCGGATCGAATCCCTCCTCGAACCGGGCGGCGAGCTCGGCGTAGTACTGACTCGCGGCGAACGTGGCGGCGGGGTCAGCCGGATCAGCTTCGATGATCCGGATCGCAGACGCCAGCTCACCCATGCCCTCGACGGTAGTCAGTCGCGACCAGCCCCGGTGCTATCGCCTCGCAACCCAGTCGAAGAACTCGGCGGCGGTGAACACCGGTTTTCCATACTCCTGCGCCTTGCGGGCCTTCCCGGACTGGGTGCCCGCTTCGGCGACCACCAGGACCTCGCAGCGGGTCTTGGTCACGGAGGCGACGGGCGCCAAGCCTGCCGAGGCGGCTAGCCGCTCCATTTCAGGACGTTCCATCACCCGCCCTCGACCGTCCACCGCGGTGCCGGTGAAGCAGATCCTGGCGCCGGGAACCAGCGACTCCTCAATCGTGGGAAACGACGACGTCTCCAGGCCAGCCGCCAGCTCCGGGGCGCCCAGCGAGGCCAGTGCAGCCCGCAGCCGGCCCCGCACCTCGTCGGGTAGCCGGGTCCTGGTGGCCGCGGCCAATAGTTGGTCTGCGGCGGCGCGGCGAGCGGCGAGCTCCCAACTCGTCTCCCCCGCCGAGATCGCTTCAGCCGCGGGAGTGGCCCCCAACAGCACGGGTCCGAGGCCGCGGCTGACCCGCAGCAACGCCGATAGGGCCGGAAGATGCTGGGCCGCAGGGGTTTCCAGACCATGATCTCGGCTGACCAGCACCCCGGAGAGGATATCGGTGTCCTCGGGCTCCTCGAACGGTGAGGAACCGGGGGCGGACTCGGCCGCGTGGAACTGGTCGAGGGTGGATCTGGCGCGCTGCAACGCGGTCCTGCCCGTGACGGTGACACCGGGCAGTTCGACGCCGAGGGGTATCGGAACCACTTGTCCCAACCGCTTGAGCTCGAAATCCAGCAAATCCAGCGTCTCATCGACCTTCACGCCCACCGGTGTGCGCCCGGCCAGCATCGGGGCGATCACCGACCATGCCTCGCGCAGGGTCGGCGCCAGCAACACATCGGCGACCTCGATTCCGTACGCCTGGCGGGCGTCGGACAGGTCGCGTTGCGGGTTGATCAGCGTCGACACCGCCGTGCCATCGTCGAACGCCACCGCCAACTCCACCGGGCGTGGCCGCGACATCCGCCCCTCCTCGCCAACCGTGAGCAGACCGATCGCGCAGAACCGGCTCCCCCGACCGGTGTCGGCGGCGCTCCGCAGGAAACGGGCGATCCGGCGGTCGACCTTCAGATCCTTCGGCAGCACAGGGCGTTTCAACACCAGACCGGACAGCGACGTGCACCGGCTCAACGCCACATACAGCTGACCGGTGGAGAACATCCCGCCGGACAGATCCACCACCAGCCGGTCCAGCGTCTGGCCCTGACTCTTGTGAATGGTGATCGCCCAGGCCAGCTTGAACGGCAATTGGGTGAACGTGCCAACGACCTCCCGACGCAGCGCTCCGCCGTCGACGACCGGACGGGTGGCCTCCCAGGTGAACGGGGTCACCTCGGCGGTTGCGCCGTCGGGGAACTCAACCTCGACCACGGCGCCATGACGGTCATAGCCCACCCCGACAACCCGGCCGATCGAGCCGTTTACCCAGCGCCCCGCCTTATCATTGTTGAGCATCATCACCTGGGCGCCGACCTTGAACCGCAACTCGTCGTCGATGGGCTTGTCGAACAACGAAAGATCACCCGACTCGGTGGCGCGGTGCGTCATTTCCTCACCGGGCAATCGCTCCAGCTGCTGCCGGTTTCGGGCCGTCACCAGCCTGTTCGTCGGCGCCAACGTCAACCACATCTCGCCGTCGGGCGGAACGAAGTCGGGGTCGACGCGGGAGTCGAGGTGCTCCTTGGCGTGCGCGAGCAGCACACCTTCGCGAATCTCGTTGAGAATGGCCGTCATTCGGTCGTCGCCGAGTTGGCGGAACACCGTCGTCAGCTGAACGGTCGGGAAGTCTCGACGGTCGAATGCGTTCGCCGAGAAGAAATATGGCGTGTCATAGGTGCTGGCGAAGTGGTGCTGCTCGAGCTCGGTGGACACCGGCGGCAACTGGTAGAGGTCGCCCACCAGCACGATCTGCACGCCGCCGAACGGAGCGCCCGGTTCCGGGCCGAACCGCCCCAGCGCCGCGGCGATCATGTCGAACACGTCGGCGCGGACCATGGACGCCTCGTCGATGATCAGGGTCTGCAGCTTGCCGAGCGTGGCGGAGAACCGCCCGGGCCGGTAGGAGCCTGAGGTCACATCGGGCAGCGCGGTGGTGGGTCGGAATCCGAACAGCCGGTGGATCGTGTGTCCGTCGACGTTGAGGGCGGCGATTCCGGTCGGCGCGACGACGACGACATTGCGGTCGGTGTTGGCCATGAAGTGCCGGATCAACGTCGACTTGCCGGTGCCCGCCTTGCCGGTGAGAAACAGGTGCTGCCCGGAAGCCAGCAACCCCAATGCCTCCCGAAACTCGTCGGTCAGCAGCACGCCGTCGTTCGTCGCCCCCACGGTCGAACCCTATCGACAGCGTCAGACGATGTTCGTTTCGCCACGGCCGGCGACGGCCGCGAAGCGGTCCAACCGGAACGGCCGGATGTCGTAGCCGGGTTCGCGGCCGTGATAGAGGTCGCAGACGATCTCGCCGGTCGCCGGGCCCATCAGGAACCCGTGGCCGGAGTAGCCGGTGGCGATGAGCAGTCCGTCGACTTGGTCGCAGCGGTCGATGATCTGGTTGCGGTCGGGGGTGACCTCATAGAGGCCGGCCCACCCGGTGCGGATGCCGTAGTCGAGGATCGCCGGGGCTCGGCGTCCGGCGACCTCGCCGAGGCCCATCAGCCAGTCGTCGAGATCGAAATGTTCGTTGAATCCGACCTGCTCGTCGGGGTCCGACCAGCCCAGCAGCAGGCCGCCGCCCTCGGGATGGAAGTAGAAGCTCGACGGGAAGTCGATGGTCAGGGACGGGGATGACTTCGGCAGATCCGCGATCGGCTCGGTGAACGCGATCTGCCGGCGCACCGGCACGACGGGGATGTCGACGCCGAGCATCGCGCCGATCTGAGCTGACCAGGCGCCGGCCGCGCACACCACGGTCCGGGTCGCGATCACGCCATGCTCGGTGACGACGCCGGTGACGGTCCCGCCGTCGGATTCGATGTCGGTCACCGCGCAATGCCGCAGTATCCGGGCGCCATGCCGGCGGGCGGTGGCCGCATAGCCGGCCACCACCGATTCCGGGGAGGCCTTCGCGTCCTCGGGAGACCAGCAGGCCGCGAGCATGCCGTCGGTGGACAGCAGCGGCGAAATCCGTTGGGCCTCAGCGGGGTCGATCATCCGGCTCGGCACGCCCATGCTGTTCTGCAGCGCGACGGACTCGGTGAAGATCTCGACGTTCTCCGGATCCGACAGCGTGTACAGGTAGCCGTCGCGGTGGAAATCGATCTCTTGGCCGTAACGCTGCGGGAAGTGGGCGAACACCTCCAGCCCGCGCAGCCCGATCGCGATGTTGGCCGCATTGGAGAAGGTGGCCCGCACGCCGCCGGCCGCCTTGCAGGTGGACCCGCCGCCCAGTTCGCCCTTCTCGACCAGCACCACATCCCGCACTCCCGATTCGGCGAGGTGGCAGGCGATCGACGTGCCAATCACCCCGCCGCCGATCACGACGACCGACGCGCGCTCGGGGACGGTGATCATGCGGCGGCCCGGTGTCGTAGGCGGGCGATGGGAGTCGGCGTGTTTCGCATCGCGTCCGATTATCCGGGGTTGATCAGTTCGGCGGGGGAACTTGGCGAAGGCAGGGCTCCGTCATCCGAGAACAGGTCAGGGGCGACTCCAGATCTCTCCGAAACCGCCCCTGACCTGTCGTTCTGCGGTCGGGCTGACAGGATTTGAACCTGCGACCCCTACACCCCCAGTGTAGTGCGCTACCAAGCTGCGCCACAGCCCGCGCTCCAGAGCCTTAAGGCCCCGGCAGCCTCAGGAAGCCTACATTAGGCGCGCCCTGGCACCCCAATCCGGTCGCCCGTGCGCGTCGCCGCTCACCGCTGCGGCTCCTCCCCCGGCGCGACGGCGGGCTGCTCGGCCGCGGCAGTGCCCTGGATCTCGGCGAGGTCCTCGACGTACTCGGGATCCTGGGCCACCTCGTCGGCCAGCGCGTCCGGCACGTAGGCCGGGGCCCGGGAACTGCGCCAGGTGTAGACGATCAGCGCCGCCCAGGACACCAGGATCGCCAGGTAGACCGCCGTCGTCGCGGCCCCGGTGATCCCGAAGTACTTGATCAGCTTCTGCGAGTTCGTCAGGATGATGACCCCGCCGACGAACGTGCCGAGCAGCGCCGGGCTGACCTTGGTGACCAGCCACGCGGCGAACGGGGCCGCGATGACGCCGCCGACGGCCAGGCCCAACACGATCGGCAGATTGTCCAGGAACTCCTCGCGCAGGCCGACCAGGAAGCCCAGCGACGCAGACACCGCGACCAGGAACTCCGAGGCGCTCACCGAGCCGATGACGGTGCGCGGAGCGGTCTTGCCCTGGGACAGCAGCGTGCTGGTGGTCACCGGACCCCAGCCGCCACCGCCGGAGGCGTCGATGAAACCGCCGAACAGCCCCAGCGGCGCAAGGAATTTCGCGGTGTGCGGAGTGTGGGTGCTGCGCAGTCCGGGCGGGCGGCCCAGGGAGAACCGCAGCAGCACGTAGACGCCGATGGCCAGCAGGATTGCCGCCATCAGCGGTGCCGCCCGCTCGGTGGACAGCGAGGACAGCACGGTGGCGCCCAGGAAAGCGCCGACGGCGCCGGGCACCCCGAGCTTGGCCACGATCGACCAGTCGATGTTCTTGAACCGCCAGTGCGACAGGCCCGAGGCCAGCGTGGTGCCCACCTCGGCGAGGTGGACGGCGGCGCTGGCCTGGGCGGCGGCGACGCCGCTGAGCACCAGCAGGGTGGAGGCGGTGACCCCGAAGGCCATGCCGAGGGCCCCGTCGACCAGCTGAGCGCCGACGCCGACAAGGGTGAAAATGATGAGCGAACGCATGATGTTCTGGTGCTTTCGATGAGGTGGTCAGAAATGACCGAAGGAAGGGTGGACGCGTAGATCAGCTACGCGGACAACACCGCTCATCGAAGGCCATCAGTCGACGCGACGGCCAAAACGGCTCCAGGGCGCACAGATCCGAGGGCGCGGGTGCGAGACGCACACCATCGGCCATCGGTCGTCCTTCCTCGAGCTGTGAAACTTCGCAGAGCCTACACCGTCAACAGCCGGTACAGCCCAACGCATCCCACCACGACGATGACGATGCGCAGCGCGTTCGGGGACAGCCTTCGTCCGTAGTGACCGCCCAGCCAGCCGCCGATCAGCGATCCGACGGCGATCAGCCCGGCCGCAGTCCAGCTGATCCGGTCGAACGCGACGAGCACGTACGCGGCCGCGGCGACGATGTTGACCAGCAGCGACAGCAGATTCTTGGCGGCGTTCATCTTCTGCATGTCCTCGGGCAGCAGCGCCCCCATCACAGCGATCAGCAGGATGCCCTGGGCCGCGGTGAAGTAGCCGCCGTAGACGCCGACGGCGAAGGTGCCGGCCACCAGTGCGGCCAACTTGCGTGGGCTGACGTAGTCCGCCGATTGACCCGACTGCTCGGCGCGTCGGCGCGCCCAGGCCTGAATCTTCGGGCCGATCACCACCAGCACCAGCGCCGCGACCAGTAGCACCGGGACGACGGTGACGAACACCTTCTCCGGCAGGTGCAGCAGCAGCCAGGCCCCGATCCCGGCGCCGATGACCGAGGCCGGGATCTGCCAGCGCAGCCGATGCCACTGGCCGCGCAGTTCCCGGCGGTAGGCCCAGGTGCCGGATATCCCCCCGGCGACCAGGCCGACGGCGTTCGACATGGTCGCGGTGACCGGCGGGAAGCCGAGGGTGACCAGGGTCGGGAAGGTGATCAGGGTGCCCGAACCGACCAGCGAATTGATCGCCCCCGCGCCGACGCCGGCCAGGGCGATCAGCAGCATGTGGGCGATCGACACCTGTTAGCGCCCCTTGCTCTTCGCCCCGCGCTTCTCCCGAACGCGGACGTTGATCCGGATGGGGCTGCCTTCGAACCCGAACTCCTCGCGCAGCCGTCGCTCCAGGAACCGCCGGTAGCCGGCCTCCAGGAACCCGGTGGTGAACAGCACGAAGGTCGGCGGACGGGTGGCGGCCTGGGTGGCGAACAGGATCCGCGGCTGCTTGCCGCCGCGCACCGGCGGCGGTGTGGCCGCCACGATCTCCTTGAAGAAGGTGTTGAGCCGGCCGGTCGGCACCCGGGTGTCCCAGGAGTCCAGCGAACGGTCCAGCGCCGGCACCAGCTTGGCCACCGCTCGGCCGGTCTTGGCCGAGATGTTCACCCGCGGCGCCCAGGCGATCTGAACAAGCTCGCGATCGATCTCCTTGTCCAGCGAGTAGCGCCGGTCTTCGTCGACCAGATCCCACTTGTTGAACACCAGCACCAACGCGCGGCCGGCTTCGATCACCATTGAGATGACCCGCAGATCCTGCTCGGTGATCGGCTGGGAGCCGTCGACCAGCACCAGGCACACCTCGGCGGCGTCAATGGCGCCGCGGGTGCGCACCGAGGCGTAGAACTCGTGTCCGCTGGCCTGCCCGACCTTGCGGCGCAGCCCCGCGGTGTCCACGAAACGCCAGGTCCGCCCGCCCAATTCGATGAGGGAGTCCACCGGGTCGACGGTGGTGCCGGCGACGTCGTGCACCACCGAGCGCTCCTCGTCGGCGAGCCGGTTGAGCAGCGAGCTCTTGCCGACATTCGGCTTGCCGACCAGCGCCACCCGTCGTGGGCCGCCGGAACCCGCGCCGATCACCTCGGAGACTTCCGGCAGGTCGGCGATCACCGCGTCGAGCAGATCGGCCACCCCGCGGCCGTGGATGGCGCTGATCGAGTGCGGCTCGCCCAGGCCCAGCGACCACAGCGCGGCCGCCTCGGGTTCCTGACGCTCACCGTCGATCTTGTTGGCCGCCAAGAACACCGGCTTGCCCGAGCGGCGCAGGATCTTGGCGGCGGCCTCGTCGCCTGCGGTGGCGCCGACGACGGCGTCCACCACCAGGATGATCGCGTCGGCGGTGCGCATCGCCACCGACGCCTGCTCGGTCACCAGCTGCTGCAGACCCTTGGCGTCGGGTTCCCACCCACCGGTGTCCTGCACCATGAACCGCCGCCCTGTCCAGGACGCGTCATAGGACACCCGGTCGCGGGTTACCCCGGGCAGGTCCTGCACGACGGCTTCGCGCCGGCCCAGGATCCGGTTGACCAGGGTCGACTTGCCGACGTTGGGCCGTCCGACGACGGCCACCACCGGGGGCGGGCCGGCGTAGTTGTCGTCGTCGCCGTCGGCGCCGAAATCGTCGACATCCCAGTCACTTTCATCGGACCAGGTGCCGTCGCCGTCGAACTTCTCGTCGTCGCTCATTGTCGTGCTCCCGCGCGCTCGCGGACCAGCCCAGCCAGGTGGGCGATCACTTCGTCCTGTGTCATGTCACCGGTGTCGACGATCACCGCGTCGTCGGCCGGCCGCAGCGGGGACACCGCCCGGGTGGAATCCAGGGTGTCGCGGCGCACCACGTCGGCCAGCACCCGCTGGTAGTCGTCGCCGAGGCCGGCGGCGATGTTCTGGTCATTGCGCCGCTGCGCGCGGACCTCGGCCGAGGCGGTCAGGAAGATCTTCACTTCGGCGTCGGGCAGCACCACGGAGCCGATGTCGCGGCCCTCGACGACGATGCTGCCGGCGCCGGCGGCCAGTTCCCGCTGCCGGCGCACCAGGCGGGCGCGCACCTCGGGCACCGCCGAGACGGCCGACACCGCGGCGGTCACCGCGTCCCCGCGGATCTCGGTGGACACGTCTTCCTCGCCGAGGTAGGCGCGGATGTCGTCCGGGTCGAAGCCGACCGAGATGTCCGGGTCGAGATCGGCGACCGCGGCCGCGTCGGACGGGTCGATCCCGGCGCGCAGCACGGCGAGGGTGTCGATGCGGTACATCGCGCCGGTGTCGAGGAAACGCGCCCCTAGCATGCGGGCCAATCCCCTTGCCACGGAGGACTTTCCGGTGCCGGCGGGCCCGTCGATGGCAACTCTGACGTCCATTAGAGCCCCACCGCCGTGTACAGTTCGCCGATCTCCTTGCGGGTCAACGCGCGGATGCTGCCCGGGCGCTGATCGTCGAGGGAGACCGCGCCGATGTCGGTGCGGACCAGCGCCTCGACCGGGAAGCCGACCGAGTCCAGCAGCCGGCGGACAATGTGCTTGCGTCCCTCGTGCAGGGTCACCCGCACCATGGACCGTCCGGGCAGCGAGTCCACCAGCGCGAAGTCGTCGACGGTCACCGGGCCGTCGTCGAGCTCGACCCCCTCGCGCAGCTGCTTGCCGAGCCCGCGCGGGACCTTGCCCGCCACGGTCGCCACATACGTTTTCGGGATCTCATACGACGGGTGCATCAGCCGGTGCGCGAGCTCGCCGTCGTTGGTCAGCAGGATCAGGCCCTCGGTGTCGGCGTCCAGGCGCCCGACGTGGAACAGGTTCTTGTTGCCGCGAACCCGGTGCTCGATCAGGTCGCCGATGCATGGCCGGCCGTGCTCGTCGGACATGGTGGAGACCATGCCCAGCGGCTTGTTCAGCGCCAGGTACACCTGGTCGTCGTCCAGGCGGACTCGGGTGCCGTCGACCCGGATCACCGAGGACTCCGGGTCGACCCGGGTGCCCAGCTCCGTCACGATCCGGCCGTCGACCTCGACGCGGCCGTCGACGATCATTCGCTCCGCGACCCGGCGGGACGCAATTCCGGCCTGCGACAACACCTTCTGCAGGCGCACGCCTTCGTTCTGTTCGGTCATGACTCCTCGTCCACCTCAATGGCTGTGGGGGTTGGCGGTGCGGGGTTCAACTTCATGAACCGTGGTTCGGAGTCCAGGGATTCGCTCAGGTCGTCGATCACGTCGACGTCGGGCAGCAGCGGCGCGATGTCGGGTAGCTCGCCCAGCGACGTCAACCCGAGGCGCTCCAGGAACAATTCGGTGGTGGTGAAGGTGGCCGCGCCGCTGTCCGGGTCCGGGCCCGCCTCCACGATCAGTCCGCGGGCGGCCAGGGTGCGCATCACCGCGTCGACGTTCACGCCGCGGACGGCGCTGACCCGGGCCCGGGTGACCGGCTGCCGGTAGGCGATCACCGCAAGGGTCTCCAGCGCGGCGCGAGTCAGTTTCGCGCGGGCGCCGTCGAGCAGCAGCTTCTCCACGTATGGGGCGAACCGGGCGCGGGTGTACATCCGCCAGCCGCCACCGGCCTCACGCAGATCGATCCCACTGTCGGCTGCGGTGTACTCGGCGGCCATCTCGGTGAGCTTCGCGGCGATCCGCGCTTCGGGCTGCTCGGTGACCGATGCCAGACCGGCCGCGCTGATCGGCGTGTCGACCACCAGCAGCAGCGCCTGCAGCACCCGGGTCAGCTCGCCCTCTTCGAGCTCGGGGGCCTCCGGTTCGGCGGCGTCCAGCGCGTCGTCGTCCACGGGGTCCGCGGTGTCGGGGGTTTGGTCGGTCATGGTTCACCCCCTTCGTCAGCGGCGACGGCCCGCACCAATTGCTCGGCCGTCGGGCTGTCTCCGGTCCAGGAAATCCGCAACAGTCCCAGCGCTTCTGGCTGCTCGAATGCTACCGCCCGCGCTCGATACAGCTCGAGCAGCGCCAGGAACCGTCCTACCACCTCCAGCTGGACGTCGCAGTCGGCGACCAGTTCGGCGAACGACGCGGGGTTGCCGACGCCGCGGCGCTCCAGAAGCCGCAGCAGCTTCTGCGCCTGCTCGGGCACCGATACCATGACCTGGTGCAGGTGGCTGGTGCCGACGGTCGGCGTCGGGCGCGGGGTGAACGCCGCCGCGGCGATCTGCGCGAAGGCGGCGGCGTCGACGCCGATCATCACCTCGGGCAGCAACTCGGTGTAGCGGTCCTCCAGCGACACCGAACGCGGGTAGCTGCGCAGCGCCGCGGCCTCCAGCTCGGCGAAGATCTGCGCGACGTGTTTGAACGCCCGATACTGCAGCAGCCGGGCGAACAGCAGGTCGCGCACCTCCAGCAGGGCGAGGTCGTCGTCGTCCTCGGTCTGACCGGCCGGCAGCAGGCGGGCAGCCTTGAGATCCAGCAGGGTGGCCGCGACCACCAGGAACGCGGTGGTCTCCTCCAACTCCAGCTTCACGCCGATCTGCTTGGTGTAGGCGATGAACTCGTCGGTGACCTGGTGCAACGCCACCTCGGTGACGTCCATCCGGTGCGCGAAGATGAGCTGCAGCAACAGGTCGAACGGGCCTTCGAAGTTCTCCAGCCGGACCTGGAAGCCGGTGGCCTCCGATTGGGTCACGACTCGAAGCGGTCGATGACCTCGCGGGCAAGCGCCCGGTAGGCCTCCGCGCCGGCGGACTTGGGCGCCCAGGTGGTGATGGGCTCACCGGCCACGCTGGTCTCCGGGAACCGCACGGTGCGGCTGATGACGGTGTCGAACACCAGGTCGCCGAACCGCTCGACCACCCGCGCCATCACCTCCCGCGCGTTGACGGTTCGGGCGTCGTAGCGGGTGATCAGGATGCCGCTGATGGTGAGCTTCGGATTGAGCCGGTCGTGCACCTTGTCGACGGTGTCGGTGAGCAGCGCCAGCCCGCGCAGCGAGAAGTACTCGCATTCGGTGGGAATGATGACGCCGTCGGAGCAGGCCAGCCCGTTCACGGTCAGCAGCCCCAGCGACGGCTGGCAGTCGATCAGCACGTAGTCGTAGCGGTCCAGCACCGGGTAGAGCGCGCGGCCCAGGGTCTGCTCGCGGCCGACCTCGTTGACCAGCTGGATCTCGGCGGCCGACAGGTCGATGTTCGACGGCACCAGGTCCAGCCCCGGCACGCGGGTGTTGATCAGCACCTGGTCGATCGACACCCGAGGCTCGACCAGCAGGTTGTGGACGGTGAACTCCAGGTCGTAATGCGGCACGCCGAGGCCGGCCGACAGCGCGCCCTGCGGATCGAGGTCCACCAGCAGCACTCGTCGTCCGTGCTCGGCCAACGCGGCGCCGAGGTTGATCGTCGAGGTCGTCTTGCCGACGCCGCCCTTCTGATTGCACATGGCGATGACGGTGGCCGGACCGTGGCTGGTCAGCGGTTTGGGTTCCGGGATCGGGCGGGGCGGACGGCCGGTGGGTCCGAGGGCTGGCGCATCGTCGGTCACGGCCGCGCTCCCCCATCCGTCGGTCGTGTATCGCACATCGCAGGGAAGTCTAACGCCTGCTCCTGCCAGGGCCGGGCGACCCGCTGGCAACGTTGTGGCGACCTAAGCTGGGTGTCATGGATCTCAAGCGAAGGATTCCGTTCCTGCGCACCTCGTTCCTGCGGATGGCCCTGGGCGCCTTCAACATCACCAGGACCGGGCAGATCGGCGACGGGCGGGAAGCGGCCGCGGTCGAGTACGTGCTGGCCAATGCCGGGCCCGGAGATGTCGATGACGTGTTGGCGACGATCGACCGGTTCGCCTACCAGGAGTCGTTCCTGATCAATGTCGGCGACGAGAAGGGCCTGCTGCTCGACGCGGCGGTGCGCCGCGCCGACCCCAAACTCGTCCTGGAGCTGGGCGCCTACTGCGGCTATTCGGCGCTGCGGATCGCCCGGGAGGCGCCGAACGCCCGCGTCGTCTCGGTGGAGCTGTCGGAGGCCAACGCCGCCAATGCCCGACAGATCTGGGCGCACGCCGGGGTCGGCGACCGGGTCAGCTGCGTGGTCGGCACCGTCGGCGACGGCGGCGCGACACTGCGTGCGCTTGCTGATGACCACGGGTTCGCCGAGGGCGCGCTGGATTTCGTGTTCCTCGACCATGACAAGGCGGCCTACCTGTCCGATCTGGCGGAGTTGACCGATCGCGGCTGGCTGCACCCGGGGTCGATTGTCGTCGCCGACAATGTGCTGCTCCCCGGCGCGCCGAAGTACCGCTCCTTCATGCGCGCCGAGCAGGGCAAGCACTGGGACACCGTCGAGCACAAGACCCACGCCGAGTACCAGACGCTGCTGCCGGACCTGGTGCTGGAATCCCGCTTTCTGGGGTAGCCGGCCATTCGTCGTCGCACGCGGCGGACGAGCGGCCAACCATGGCACGAAAAGCCCAGCGAGCGGTCAACTAGTGCACGAGCGTCCCGTAGTGTCCGCCTCGCGCCGAGGTGACCTGGGGATTTGCGAACCTGGTGGGCCACTCGTGCGCTAGGTGGCCGCTCGGCGCCAAACCCGTGCAGAATCTGGCCGCTGGTGCGCTAACTGGCCGCTCGGTGTCGTCCCCGCCCGCGCGGGGTCTGTGCGCGCGGGGTCAGTGCGCGCGGGGGTGGGCTCCGGCCCAGACCTCGCGCAGGGCGTGCACGGTCACCATGGTGTAGATCTGCGTGGTGGTGACCGAGGCGTGGCCGAGGAGTTCCTGCACCACCCGAACGTCGGCGCCGCCTTCGAGCAGATGCGTGGCGAATGAGTGTCGCAGCGTGTGCGGGGACACCGCGGCGGTCATCTCGGCGTTGGCGGCGGCGTCCTGCAGCACCTGCCACGCGCTCTGCCGCGATAGCCGGCCGCCGCGGGCGTTCAGAAAGATGGCCGGGGTGCCGCGGCCGCGGGAGGCCAGCTCCGGGCGACCGCGCACCAGGTAGTTGCTCAGCGCGGTGATCGCCGGCCGGCCGACCGGGACCAGCCGGTGCTTGCCGCCCTTGCCGCGCAGCAGCACCGATCGGGCCTCGGTGTCGATGTCGTCGACGTCCAGGCCGACGGCCTCAGAGATCCGGGCGCCGGTGGAGTACAGCAACTCCAGCAGGGCGCGGTTGCGCAGCTGCAGCGGTCCGTCGGCGGGCCCGTCGCCGCCGGCGCCGTCGAGCAGCGCCAACACTTCGTCGACGCTCAGGCTTTTCGGCAACCGCCGACTCGGTGTCGGCGGTTTGACCTCGCGGGCCACATCGAGGTCGGTGATGCCTTCGGCGGCGGCGAACTTGTGCAGGCCGCGCACCGCGACCAGGGTGCGGGCCGCCGACACCGCAGACAGCGGAGCGACGCCGGCCTCGGCGTCACCGCGACGCAGCGCCACCAGGAACTCGCTGACATCGGCCTCGGAGACGTCCTTCAGATCGTCAACGGCGCGGCCCCGCAGATGCTCGTGATAGCGGCGCAGATCCCGTCGATACGAGCTCAGGGTGTTGGCAGCCACACCCCGCTCGATCGCCAGGTGGTCCAAGTAGCCCTGCAGCTGGGTTTCCAGGGCGGACACCGCGGTGGTCATCGCGGCGTCTCGCGCAGTCGGTCAGCCAGCCGGTGCGGCCGGTCGGTCCAGGGGGCGTCGGGCTCGCGCGGGGTTGCCAATCCGGCCTTGACCGCCGCCGCGGCCAGGATGCCGCAGATCGCCAACGAATTGACGATCCGGCCGTCGAGCACCATCTGCACGGCCTCGGCCAGCGGGAAGCGGCCCACCTGCATGTCGGCTTCCTCGTGATGGCCCTCCGGGCGGCCGATCTCGGTCAGCCCGGTGGCCAGGAACACCCGCACGCTCTCGTCGGTGAACCCGGGCGTGGAGTCGGCGTCGACGAGCACCTGCCAGCACTCGGCCGTCAGGCCGGCTTCTTCCTCGAGTTCGCGCGCGGCGGTGCGAACCGGGGCCTCGCCGTCGATGTCGAGCAACCCGGCGGGCAACTCCCACAGCCGCCTGCCGAACGGGTGTCGGTACTGGTAGACCAGCGTCACCCGATCCTCGTCGTCGAGGGCGACCACGGCGACCGCGCCGAAATGCTCGATGACCTCCCGGCGGGCGCTGACGCCGCCGGGCATCGCCACCTCGTCGGCGCGCAGCGCGAAGATCTTGCCAACGTAAAGCGTTTCGCTGGAAAGGGTTTCGAACGAATGCTCAGCCACGGGGGTCGGGCTCGATGTCGAGTTCCTCCAGCGGAAGCCGCTCGGCCGCCTTGTAGTCGATGGCCGCCTGGATGAACGCGGCGAACAGGGGGTGCGGGCGCGTCGGTCGGCTCTTGAGCTCCGGGTGCGCCTGGGTGCCGACCAGGAACGGGTGCACGTCGAACGGGTACTCGACGAACTCCACCAGGTGCCCGTCCGGGGAGGTGCCGGAGAACACCAGACCGCTCTCGGCGATCTTGTCGCGGAAGGCGTTGTTCACCTCGTAGCGGTGCCGGTGCCGCTCGGAAACCTCGGTGGACCCGTACGCGCGGGCCACCACGGAACCCTCGTCCAGCACGGCGGGGTAGGCGCCCAGCCGCATGGTGCCGCCGAGATCGGCGTCGCCGGCGACGATCTCGCGCTGGTCGGCCATGGTGGAGATCACCGGGTCCGGGGTCTCCGGATCGAATTCCTCGGAGCTGGCCTGCGCCACCCCGGCGGTGCGGGCGGCTTCGATCACGATGCACTGCAGCCCCAGGCACAAGCCGAACAGCGGCACGCCGTGGGTGCGGGCGTAGCGCACCGCGCCGATCTTGCCTTCGATGCCGCGGATGCCGAACCCGCCCGGGATCAGCACGCCGTGCACGTCGCCGAGCGCGGCGGCGGCGCCGGCCGGGGTCTCGCAGTCATCGGAGGCGACCCAGCGCAGTTCCACCCGGGTGCGGTGTTTGAAGCCGCCGGCGCGCAGCGCCTCGGCCACCGACAGATAGGCGTCCGACAGGTCGATGTACTTGCCCACCAACGCAATTCGGACGGTCTCCTGCGGCTCGTGCACCCGCTGCAGCAGGTCGTCCCACTCGGTCCAGTCCACGTCGCGGAACGGCAGGTTCAGCCGCCGCACCACATAGGCGTCGAGTTCCTCGCGGTGCAGCACCTTGGGGATGTCGTAGATCGACGGCGCGTCCGGGGTGGAGATGACACCGTCGACGTCCACGTCGCACATCAACGCGATCTTGTTCTTCAGCGGCTCCGGCACGTCGCGATCGCAGCGCAGGATCAAAGCGTCGGGGGTGATGCCGATGCTGCGCAGCGCGGCCACCGAGTGCTGGGTGGGCTTGGTCTTGAGCTCGCCGGACGGCTTGAGGAACGGCACCAGCGACACGTGCAGGAAGAAGCAGTTGTCCCGGCCGACCTGGTGGCGCACCTGGCGGGCGGCCTCCAGGAACGGCAGCGATTCGATGTCGCCGACGGTGCCGCCGATCTCGGTGATGACCACGTCGGGACGGTTCCCGTCCGTGTCCGGCTCACCCATCAGCATGATGCGGCGGGTGATCTCGTCGGTGATGTGCGGGATCACCTGGACGGTGTCGCCGTTGTAGTCGCCGCGGCGTTCCTTGGCGATGACCGTGGAGTACACCTGGCCGGTGGTCACGTTCGCCGAACCGGACAGATCCCGGTCCAGGAAGCGCTCGTAGTGCCCGATGTCGAGGTCGGTTTCGGCGCCGTCCTCGGTGACGAACACCTCACCGTGCTGGAACGGGTTCATGGTGCCGGGATCGACGTTGAGGTACGGGTCGAGCTTCTGCATCGTCACCGCGAGCCCGCGCGCGGTCAGCAGCTGGCCGAGGCTGCTGGCGGTGAGGCCTTTGCCCAGCGAGGAAACCACGCCACCGCTGACAAAGATGTGCTTGGTGACGGTTTGCTGGTGCTTGCGAAACGATGGCAAGAACAACCTCCGTGGTCCTGGACGCAGGTCGACGCATCGACTTGCTGGGCCTGCCGACCCACGGGAGTTCACCCTAACACCGACCCGGCGAACCGGGCGCCAACGCGCCGGGCGGGGTTACTGCGGAACGGTCAGCGACGTCGCGCCGGGGCCGACGCCGTACTGACCGGTGCGGCTTTCGCCCTTGAGTTGCTGCAGCGCGAGCACGGCGGTGAGCCGGCCGGCCTCCGTGTCGATGTCGTCGACGGTGGTGACCGCGCGGGCCAGCGCCTCGTCGGCGCGCACCACCGCCACCGCGCCGGTCCCGCTGCCGGAGCCGTCGCGGCCGGCCAGCACCGTGCCCGAGCCGCGCGGGGCCATCGCCGCGGCGAACCGGGCCACCGTGGAGCCCTGGTTTCCGGCGTCGTCGCCCAGCGGGCCGCCGGTGACGATGACCGCGCTGTTGGCCGCTCCGAAGGTCTTGTCCGGGTAGGTCAGGAAGCCGGTGTCGCGCAGCGCGGTCAGCACCACCTCGCGCTGTTCCTCGGACACCGTCGGGGCGTCCGGATTGCGGTCGGTGAGCAGCGCGATGCCGAGCAGGTCGCCGGCGCGGGATCCCTGGTCGACGAAGTTGGTCTGCAGCTGGGCGCCCGCCGGCAGCACGACGGTGTCGACGACGGTGTTCAGTTTCTCCGCGGAGTTGGCGGCGACGAACTCCTCGGTCAGCGCGACCGTGGAAGTCACCGAACCGCCGGCCACGCCGATCACCCGGCGGATGGCCTCCATGTCGTCGTCGGAGGCGTCCGGGGTGCGGATCAAGACCACCGACGTGTCGCGCAGCGCGTCGCGCACGATCCGCGGCGCCATCTGGGTGTTGAAATCGTCGGCGGCGGTGAGCTTCTGGTTCAGCAGGTTCTTCTGGTCATTGAGCGAGTTGATCTGGCCGTGCAGGTCACGCTTCTCCGCGCGCATCGACGACAGCAGATTTTCCGAGAGCAGTCCGGAGCCGAGCATGACCCCGATGGCCAGCGCGAGGAACACCGCGGCCAGCGAAATGGCGTGTGAGCGAAGGGAAATCACGGCGGTTGGCTAGCTGACGAGGTGCTGGACCCACAGCGTGAAGCGGTTCCAGTGGTCGGCGATCCAGTCCAGCACGACGACGTCGGTGCGGGAGACCCACAGCGCGACGACGACGGCCACCAACATCGCCAGCACCAGCATGGCGACCGCGCCGCCGGAGATCCGGCTGCGGTACAGGGTGGCGACGGCCTTGGCGTCGACCAGCTTCTCCCCGACCTTGAGCCGGGTCAGGAAGGTCGAGGGGTTGCTGCGCTGGCGAGTGCGATCGAAGAACTCCTCGATGCTGGCGGTGTGGCCGGCGGTCACGATCAGCGAGGCGCCGTGGTGGTCGGCCAGCAGCAGCGCCAGGTCCGCCGCGGATCCGGCGGCCGGGAAGGTCATGGCGCCGACCCCGAGGTCCTGGATGCGCTCCAGGCCGGGGGCGTGCCCGTCGGCGTCGGCGGGCAGCACCACCTGGGCGCCGCATTTGAGCACCTCTGCGCTGATCCGCTCCGGGTCGCCGACGATCAGCTGCGGGCGGTAGCCGGCCTTGCGCAGCACGTCGGCGCCACCGCCGACGCCGATCAGCACCGGGTGGTACTCCTTGATGAACGGTTTGAGGGCGCGCAGGTCGTCGGCGGCGCCGGACTCCTCGGCCACCACCACGACGTGCCGGCGGTACAGGTCGACGTCGATGTCGGGGATGCCGATGCCGTCGATCAGCAGCGGGCTCTCGCTGCGGATGAACTCGATGGTGTTGCCGGCGAAGGCCTCCAGATGCTCGACGAGGCCGCTCTTGGCCTCGTGCATGCGGTCGGAGATCTCCTCGTCGTTGCGCTCCTGGCCGAGGATCAACCGACGGTCGCCGTGGTAGACCCCGCCGTTGTGCAGCCGCACCCGGCTGCCGTCCTTGACCTTCTTGAACACCTCGGCGCCAGTGTCGTCGATCAGGGTGATGCCGTTGGCGACCAGCACCTCGGGTCCGAGGTTCGGGTAGCGGCCGGAGATCGAGGACGAGGCGTTGACGACGCCGGAGACCCGGGCGTCGACCAGCGCGTCGGCGGTGACTCGGTCCAGGTCGAGGATGTCGAGCACCACGATGTCGCCGGGCTCCAGCCTGCGCAGCAACCGGTCGACGTCACGATCGACGCGGGCGGTGCCGGTGACGCCGGGGCGGGATCCTGCATTGCGGGACATCAGCGCAGACATCTTCATGACGCCCGATTGTGTCGCCTGAACACCGATTCGCCGGGAGGCGCGCCGCAACTTCAGCCACATAAGTCACAAACCGTCACATTAGTAACACGGTTTGTTGGGGGCTCAGCGTTCGCTCTGGGCTGCCTCCAGCAGCTCCCGGGCGTGCGCCCGGCCGGTGTCGGAATCGCTCAGCCCGGCCAGCATCCGGGCCAACTCGGCCACCCGTTCGTCGGCGTCGAGGGTGCGCACCTCACTGGCGCCACCACCGGCCGGCGTCACCACGAGATGGGTGTCGGCGTAGGCGGCGACCTGCGGCAGGTGCGTGACGACGATGACCTGATGGGTGCGGGCCAATCGGGCCAGCCGGCGGCCGATCTGCACCGCCGCGCGGCCGCCGACACCCGCGTCGACCTCGTCGAAAACCATCGTCGCGCCGGTGTCCGAGGCCGCCAGCACCACCTCCAGCGCCAGCATCACCCGGGACAGCTCACCGCCGGAGGCGCTGCGGGCCAGCGGCAGCACGCCGTTGGCGCGGTGCGCGGTGAACCCGAACTCCACCAGGTCCGCGCCGTCCGGCCCGGCGCTCACCGTGGATCCGTCCGGCAGCGTCAGCGGAGCCGGGTCATCGACCGGCGCCGGCAGCGCCGAGACCGTGACGGTGAACTCGGCGTCGGCCATCGCCAGCCCGGCCAGTTCCGCGGTGACCGCCCTGGCCAGATCGGAGGCGGCCTTGGTGCGGGCCGCGGTCAGCTTCGCCGCCGCCGCGGCGACCTTCGCGCCGAGCTCGGCGACCTGCTGGGCCAGCGCGGAGAGCGCCTCCTCGGAAACGTCGAGGTGGCTCAGCCGCGCCCGGGCGTCGGCGGCCCAGGCCAGCACCCCGTCGATATCGGCGGCGTACTTGCGGGTCAACGCGCGTAGTTCGGCCTGGCGCGCCAGCTTCGTCTCCAGTGCCGACGCGTCGGTGGGCAGCCCGGACAGGTAATCGCCGACCTCGCGGGCCACCTCGCCGACCACGGCGAGGGCCCCGTCGAGCTGGCCGGCCAGCCCGGAGAGCACCCGGTCGTCGCTGCCCGCCAGCGCGGCGCGGGCCGCGGCGATCGCCGAGGCGGCGCCGCCGGGGCTGGGGTCATCCGGGTCGCCGGACAGCGCGGCGCGGGCGACGGCCGCCGCGTCCCGCAGCGCGTCGAGTTCGGAGAGCCGGCGGATGTCGGCGACCAGGGCGTCGTCCTCGGCCGGCTCGGGGTCCGCGGCGTCGATCTCGGTCAGCGCGAACTTCAACCGGTCGGCTTCCTGGGCCAGTTCCCGGGCTCGTTCGGTGCGCTCCAGCAGGTCCTTGCGCGCGGCCCGCCAGGTGGCGCGCGCGCTGCGGTAGCGCTCCAGCAGCGCAGCGACGTCGGCGTAGCGGTCCAGCGCGGCGCGCTGCTCGTCGGCGCGCATCAACCGCAACTGATCGTTCTGCCCGTGCAGGGTCAACAACTCGGTGGTGAACGCGCCGAGCGTCCGGGCCGGCACGCTGCGCCCGCCGAGGGTGGCCCGCGACGGCCCGTCTCGGTTCACCGACCGCATGGCGATGACGCTGCCGTCGTCGTCGCGGTCCGCGCCGGCGCCCTCCAGCAGCTCCTCGACCCGGGCCGCCAAGGCGGGGTCCGCGTCGTCGGTGCTGAACCGGCCCTCGACGACGGCGCGGTTGGCGCCGGAGCGGATCCGGTCGGCGTCCGCGCGCGCGCCGCCGAGCAGATGCAACCCGGTCACCACCATGGTCTTGCCGGCGCCGGTCTCGCCGGTCAGCACGGTCAGGCCGCGATCGAAAGCGGCCTCGGCGGCTTTGATGGCGCCCAGGGAAGAAATGCGAATCTCGACCAGCACGGGTTACTGGCCCCGCCACCCGGACACCGGCAGCTGAAACTTGTGCACCAGCCGGTCGGTGAACGGAGCGCTGTCCAGGCGCACCCACTGCATCGAGATGGCGCTGCGGCGGATCTCGAGGCGCCCGCCGGCCGGCACCACCATGTCCCGGCGACCGTCGCAGAACACCAGCGCGTCGTGCCCGCTCGCCTCGATCTCGATGGCGACGGTGGCGCGGGGACTGGTCACCATCGGCCGGCCGAACAGCGCGTGGGCGTTGTTGGGCACCACCAGGATCGCCTCCAGGTCGGGCCACAGCACCGGGCCACCGGCCGAGAACGCGTACGCCGTCGATCCGGTCGGGGTGGACACCAGCACACCGTCGCAGCCGAACGTCGACACCGGGCGGCCGTCGATCTCCAGCACCACGCCGAGCACCCCGAGTCGCGGGGTCTTCTCCAGGCTGGCCTCGTTGAGGGCCCAGCCGCGGTCGATGACCTCGCCGTCGCGCCGGATGGCGATGTCCAGCGTCATCCGGGGCTCGACGTGGTAGTCGCGGCGGACGATCCGGTTCAGCACCTCATCGATGGCGTCGGCCTCGGCTTCGGCCAGGAATCCGATCCGGCCCAGGTTGACCCCGAGCACCGGGATGCCCGCGTTACGGGCCAGTTCGGCGCCGCGCAGGAAGGTGCCGTCGCCGCCGAGCACCAGCACCAGCTCCGCGCCGACTGCGGCCGCCTCGTCGGGGTCGACGACGTCGATCTCCACCCCGAGGGCGCGCATGTCGTCGGGCGCCAGGTGCACCGTGCCCCGGTCGACCGCCTCGGCCGAGAGCACCCGCAGTCCGATACCGTGCTCGCCGAGGGTCTTCTCCACCTTGCGGCCCACCTCGGTCGCCGCTTCGCGGCCGGTGTGCACGACGAGCAGGACATAGCGTTCGGCGTTCATCTGTTCTCTCCGGGAGTTCACTGGGGTCCCTCGGCGACGGCGCGGGCGATGGCGGACTCCAGGTCCGCACCGGCCAGCGGCGCCGGGGACTTCTCGTCGTCGGCGTGGGTGCGGCGTAGCCACAGGAAGTATTCGACATTGCCCGACGGGCCGGGCAGCGGGGATGCGGTGACGCCGACGGCCTGCCAGCCCAACTCGGCGGATTTCGCAGCCACCGACAGCACCGCGGAGGCCCGAAGCTGCGGGTCGGAGACCACCCCGCCGGGTCCCACCTGGCCCTTGCCGACCTCGAATTGCGGTTTGACCATCGGCACGATGTCGGCGTTGTCGTCGGCGCAGCCGGTCAACGCCGGCAACACCGTGGCCAGCGAGATGAAGGACAGGTCGGCGACCACAAGGTCGACGGCTCCGCCGATGGATTCCGGGGTGATCTCGCGGACGTTGGTGCGCTCGAAGACGGCGACGCGTTCATCGGAGCGCACCGGCCAGGCCAGCTGCCCGTAGCCGACGTCGACGGCCGCGATGTGCGCGGCGCCGCGGTCCAGCAGCACCTCGCTGAATCCGCCGGTGGACGCTCCGGCGTCCAGGCAGCGCCGGCCGTCGACGGCGATGCCGAAGGTGTCCAGCGCGCCGATCAGCTTGTGGGCGCCGCGCGACACCCAGCTGCGTTCGCCGGGGTCGACGGTCAGCGCGGCGGTGACCGGGATGGCAGTGGCGGGTTTGGCGGCGGGCATCCCGTCGATGCGGACCCGCCCGGCGCCGATCAACTCGGCGGCCTGCTGGCGGGATCGGGCCAGGCCCCGACGCACCAGCTCGGCGTCGACGCGGGCGCGCCGGGTCACGGCGATCAGCCTTTCTCGACCGATTCCAGGGCAGCGACCAACATCTCGTGGGCCTGTTCCAGGCGTCGGGCCAGTTCTTCGACGTCGGTGTCGGCCAGCAGCTCGGCGTCCAGGTCGGGCAGGTCGGCGAGCAGCTCGGCCACCCGCGCGCGGATCTCGTCCGGATCAGTACTCATAGCGGGTCCAACGGTAGTCGATGGCCTTGCGGTGACCGGCGTCGCCGTGTGCCCCGGCAGTCCCTCCGCGTTCGATCAGTCGTCGAACGAACGCAGCACCAAGGTGTCCGAGCCGTCCTGCAGGTAGGCCGCCGAGCGCCAGTCGGTGTTGCTCAGCGCCTCATTCAGCGCGGCGCCGGTGAGAAAAGGCCCGCTGGGCGCATACGCGGCCAGCCGGTCATCGAGGTCTGGGGTCTCGCCGACGGCCGCGGGCGCGTACTTTCGCCGCAGCGCGTCGGCGGTGCTCGGCTGCAGGTCGATGATCGCCTCGACGATGTAGGCCGACGGCCCAGGCACACTCACCCGGGTGTCGGTCGCCACGCCGAGCGCGCCGCCGATCCAGGTGGCCGAGATCGGGTCCCCGATCTCGGGGAAACGGCTGGCCAGGGGCTCCAGGTCGTGCCGGATCCGGTCAGTTTGCGCGGGGGTCCGCTCACCGGTGCGCGCGGGGGGATCTCCGGTCCCGCAGCCGGCGAGGGCAACCGACGCCGCCACCGCGGCGCCGATCCAGCGAAGCGGGAGTTGTCGGGTCACCGCGTCCTTCCCGGGTTACAGCGACCAGCGTCGCAGTGCGTTCGCCGCGGTTTCATCCCCGGCGACGAGCCGCGTGCCCCGGCCGTCGTCGGCTGCTTCCCACAGCGCGGCGACGGCCACCCGGACCGCGCCCAGGCCGTCGTCATCGGGTTCGCCGGCGCAACGCAGGGTGATCTCGTCGGCATTGTGCTCGGCACGCCAGGACGGCTGCGGGCCGATCCGCGCGGACTCGATGTCGGTGAACAGGCCGCGCAGGTCATGGGTCAGGAAGGTGGGGCGTTCGGCCGGGATTGCGACGGCCAGCTGGGCCGGGTCGCACACTCCGGTCAGCACCGCCAGGCTGGGCAGGCCGACGCCGTTGGCGCCGGCGATGTCGGTGTTGAGCCGGTCCCCGACCACCAGCGGGGCACGGAATTCGCCCCGGGACAGGGCGGCGCGCATCAATGTGGGTTCGGGTTTGCCGGCCACCTCGGGTCGCACCCCGGTGGCGGTGGCGACCGCGGCGACCAGGGTGCCGTTGCCGGGCAGCATGCCGCCGCGGTCCGATGGCAGGGTCAGGTCGGTGTTAGTGGCCACCCATAGCGCGCCGGCGTGCACCGCCAGCGACGCCTCGGCCAGATCGGTCCAGCCGATGTCCGCGGAATAGCCCTGCACGACGGCCACCGGGGCCTCGGCGGCCGAACCCACCGGGGTCAGCCCGACGGCGCTGATCTCACCGGCCAGGGCCGCGCTGCCGATCACCAGCACCCGGGCGCCGGCGGACAGACGCTGCGCGAGCAGGGCGGCGGCGGCCTGCGCGCTGGTGACCACGTCGGCGGGCTGGGCAGCGAAGCCCATGGACCCCAGGTGATCGGCGACCTGCTCGGCGTTGCGCGAGGCGTTGTTGGTCACCCACAGCGTACGGGCCCGAACCCGGTCCAGTATGTCCACCGCGTCCGGCGTGGGCTCGTGACCGGTGAAAACGGTGCCGTCGAGATCGAGCAGCAGAGCGTCGAAGGTCTCGGCGAAGTTGGGCATTACGCTGCTCAGGCCAGTTCGCTGATGCGGTCTTCGGCGTCGGTGACGCCTTCGACGTCGGCGTCCGCGGCCCGCAGGAACCACTGCAGGGCCTCGTCGCGACGGTCCAGCGCGAGGAGTGTGTCGGCGTAGGCGTAGGCCAGCCGGGCCGCCATCTCACCGACGCCGTCTGCGTCGGGCGCCGGTGAGCTCAGCACCGCCAGTGCCTGGTCGAGCTGGCCGAGGTCGGCGCGGGCGCCGGCGACCACGATGCGCAGCTCGTCGGCGGCGGCGCCGGTCAGTTCGGCGGCCTCCGGGGACTTGGACAACTCGATGGCCTTCTCGGGCCGGCCGACCCCGCGCTCGCAGTCGGCGATCAGCGGCAACAGGGTGGACTTGCTGCCCATCCGGCGTGCCGCCCGGAACTCTGCGAGCGCCTGGCTCCAGTCGCCGCACCGGTAGGCGGCAATGCCGACGGCCTCGCGGATGGCTGGAATCCGCCCGGAGCGCGTGCGCGCGGCCTGGGCGTGCGCGAGTGCGGCCTCAGGGTCCTCGTCCAGCAGAGCGCCGGCGGCCACCAGGTGCCGGGCGATGGTGTCGGCGGTGTTCTTGCTCAGGGTGCTCAGTTCGCGGCGGACCTCGGGCGCCAAATCGCGGGCCTCGATGTCGGCGGGGATGGCCGGGCCCTGAGGTTCCGGACGATCATCGCGGTCGGACGGGCCTCGACGGTCACGGAATTGACCGGAGCCTCGGTTGGCGTCGGGCCTACCGCCGCGACGTTCCTGGCCGCGGGGACCTCCCGGCTTGCCGCCGCGGAACGGACGGCGTTCGCCGCCCTGACTGTTGTCGACCACGTGAACCCTTCGCTATGAAAATTGGCGCCTATCAGGATACGGCCCCGCCAGGCCCGATCTTGCCTCACCTGGGATGTCGCCACTGATGACCCCCGTGTGGCGGCCACATCCAGTTCGGATGAGCCTCTATATGCAATTCGCAAAAGCTTGGCGATAAACGCGATCCCGAAATGGTTGTGGAATTACAAAACCCCCGAATTGCTTCGGGGGTTTTGTGTGTGTTCGGCGGTGTCCTACTTTTCCACCCGTGTGGGCAGTATCATCGGCGCTGGTAGGCTTAGCTTCCGGGTTCGGGATGGGTCCGGGCGTTTCCCTGCCGCTGTGGCCGCCGTAACTCTATTCATTTGTCCGGTGTGGTGGTGTGCGGGATATCTGGTGGGTGGCGCTGTTGCTGCCGGCCCAGGTGTTCCCGTGTCACTCACCGTGTGCCGGTGTGTGGTGTTTTTGGTGGGGGGTGTGGCGCCCACTCCCTGGTGAGGGGGTGGGTTTATGGATTGTGTGGTTGCGCGTGCGTGTTTTTGTGCGTCATATTGTTGGCTTACTGTTTCCCATACGAGTGTGTGGGGTGTTGTAAGTTTTCGGCCGGTTAGTACCAGTTCCCTGAACCTATTGCTAGGCGTGCAGGTCTGGCCTATCGATCCCGTGGTCTGCGGGGGGCCTTATCCCTCCTAGAGGGTGAGAAGCCTGGTCTTGGAAGAGGTTTCCCGCTTAGATGCTTTCAGCGGTTATCCTGTCCGAACGTGGCCATCCAGCGGTGCCCCTGGTGGGACAACTGGTATACCAGAGGTTCGTCCGTCCCGGTCCTCTCGTACTAGGGACAGATTTCCTCAAGCTTCTGACGCGCGCGGCGGATAGAGACCGAACTGTCTCACGACGTTCTAAACCCAGCTCGCGTGCCGCTTTAATGGGCGAACAGCCCAACCCTTGGGACCTGCTCCAGCCCCAGGATGCGACGAGCCGACATCGAGGTGCCAAACCATCCCGTCGATATGGACTCTTGGGGAAGATCAGCCTGTTATCCCCGGGGTACCTTTTATCCGTTGAGCGACACCCCTTCCACTCAGAGGTGCCGGATCACTAGTCCCGACTTTCGTCCCTGCTCGACTTGTAAGTCTCGCAGTCAAGCTCCCTTGTGCACTTACACTCAACACCTGATTGCCATCCAGGTTGAGGGAACCTTTGGGCGCCTCCGTTACATTTTAGGAGGCAACCGCCCCAGTTAAACTACCCACCAGGCACTGTCCCTGGACCGGATATACGGTCCGAAGTTAGAGGTCCAATACGATCAGAGTGGTATTTCAACAATGACTCCACCCACACTGGCGTGCGGGTTTCACAGTCTCCCACCTATCCTACACAAACCGTACCGAACATCAATACCAAGTTGTAGTGAAGGTCCCGGGGTCTTTTCGTCCTGCCGCGCGTAACGAGCATCTTTACTCGTAGTGCAATTTCGCCGAGTCTATGGTTGAGACAGTTGAGAAGTCGTTACGCCATTCGTGCAGGTCGGAACTTACCCGACAAGGAATTTCGCTACCTTAGGATGGTTATAGTTACCACCGCCGTTTACTGGGGCTTAAATTCTCAGCTTCGCAAACCGAAGTTTGCTAACCGGTCCTCTTAACCTTCCAGCACCGGGCAGGCGTCAGTCCGTATACATCGTCTTGCGACTTCGCACGGACCTGTGTTTTTAGTAAACAGTCGCTTCTCACTGGTTTGTGCCACCGGATCCCGCTGCCGGCCGCGAAGGCCTTGACGGTATTCCGGTCCCCCTTCTCCCGAAGTTACGGGGGTATTTTGCCGAGTTCCTTAACCATAGTTCACTCGTACGCCTTAGTATTCTCTACCTGACCACCTGTGTTGGTTTGGGGTACGGGCCGTGTGCGGACTCGCTAGAGGCTTTTCTTGGCAGCATAGGATCACCGAATTCGCCTCAATCGGCTATGCGTCACCTCTCACACAAATGAACGACGGATTTGCCTATCGTTCGTGCTACAGGCTTGCCCCAGTATTACCACTGACTGGTACGGCTACCTTCCTGCGTCACCCCATCGCTTGACTACTACCCGCCCGGGTCCCGCGCAGCCAGCGACCCTCTTATCCCCGAAGGGAAAGTTAGGCCACTCTTTGGGCGGTTAGCAGAACGGATTCATCAGGGACGCTCACACACGGGTACGGGAATATCAACCCGTTGTCCATCGACTACGCCTGTCGGCCTCGCCTTAGGTCCCGACTCACCCTGGGAGGACTGGCCTGGCCCAGGAACCCTTGGTCTTTCGGCGGGCAAGGTTCTCACTTGCCTATTCGCTACTCATGCCTGCATTCTCACTCCCACACCCTCCACAACTCGTTCACACGGCTGCTTCACCGGATGCAGGACGCTCCCCTACCCAATACCTTGCGGTATTGCCGCGGCTTCGGCGGTGTGCTTGAGCCCCGCTACATTGTCGGCGCACAATCACTTGACCAGTGAGCTATTACGCACTCTTTCAAGGGTGGCTGCTTCTAAGCCAACCTCCTGGTTGTCTTCGCGACTGCACATCCTTTTCCACTTAGCACACACTTAGGGGCCTTAGCCGGCGATCTGGGCTGTTTCCCTCTCGACGCACGGAGCTTATCCCCCGCCGTCTCACTGCCACACTTACACGTACCGGCATTCGGAGTTTGGCTGACGTCAGTAACCTAGTAGGGCCCATCGGCCATCCAGTAGCTCTACCTCCAGCACGCAACATGTGACGCTGCACCTAAATGCATTTCGGGGAGAACCAGCTATCACGGAGTTTGATTGGCCTTTCACCCCTACCCACAACTCATCCCCTCAGTCTTCAACCTAAGTGGGTTCGGGCCTCCACGCGGTCTTACCCGCGCTTCACCCTGGCCATGGGTAGATCACTCCGCTTCGGGTCCAGAACACGCCACTACACCACAAACGTGGATACGCCCTATTCAGACTCGCTTTCGCTACGGCTACCCCACCCGGGTTAACCTCGCGACATGTCCCTGACTCGCAGGCTCATTCTTCAAAAGGCACGCCATCACCCCACGTTAAAAACGAAGGCTCTGACGGATTGTAAGCGCACGGTTTCAGGTACTATTTCACTCCCCTCCCGGGGTACTTTTCACCATTCCCTCACGGTACTAATCCGCTATCGGTCACTGGGTAGTATTCAGGCTTACCGGGTGGTCCCGGCAGATTCACAGCAGATTCCACGGGCCCGCTGCTACTCGGGAACAATCCACAGGAGTCATCATGTTTTCGTCTACCGGGCTCTCACCGTCTACGGCAGGCCATCCCAAGCCACTTCGACTAACACAACGATTTCTCACTCCTGCTCCAGCCGGCGGGCTGAAGAAGAAAAGTCCCACAACACCACGCACACAACCCCCGCCGGGTATCACATGCACACGGTTTAGCCATCCTCCGCTTTCGCTCGCCACTACTCACGGAATCACAATTGTTTTCTCTTCCTACGGGTACTGAGATGTTTCACTTCCCCGCGTTACCTCCCCAACACCTATACATTCAGTGCAGGGTGACACGACATCACTCGCGCCGGGTTTCCCCATTCGGACATCCTCGGATCACAGCACGGTTGACAGCTCCCCGAGGCATATCGCAGCCTCCCACGTCCTTCATCGGCTCCCAGTGCCAAGGCATCCACCATGCGCCCTTAAACACTTACAACACAAAAAACCAAAAAATGAGAAAAAAATCACACTACAACAAACCACACCACCAACACTCCTCACCCAAAGGCAAGAACATGCCGGCACACGTGCGGCTTGATGCTCGCAACCACTATCCACAAATCAAACACCACACCCCACCACCAAGCGAGGCGACAACCAAGACCCCCAACCACCCACGCCGATCACAACGATCACGCCTGCAGTCGGGAGCCAGCACCCACCCTCAATCCTCACATTCGAGGGGGTGGGCCTGCGGGCCTGTTGTCTCAGGACCCAACAGTGTGTCTGGCGGCACCAGGAAGAACGATCCCCGTTCCCCGGTCAACGTTTGTTTGTCGCGCACCCACCAGCACTCCACTACAGAGAACTGGCATGTATCCCAACCACCGGATCCGTCCCTATAGACGGGGTGGGGGAACCTTTTCGGTATCGGTGCTCCTTAGAAAGGAGGTGATCCAGCCGCACCTTCCGGTACGGCTACCTTGTTACGACTTCGTCCCAATCGCCGATCCCACCTTCGACAGCTCCCTCCCACAAGGGGTTAGGCCACCGGCTTCGGGTGTTACCGACTTTCATGACGTGACGGGCGGTGTGTACAAGGCCCGGGAACGTATTCACCGCAGCGTTGCTGATCTGCGATTACTAGCGACTCCGACTTCACGGGGTCGAGTTGCAGACCCCGATCCGAACTGAGACCGGCTTTAGAAGGATTCGCTCCGCCTTACGGCATCGCAGCCCTTTGTACCGGCCATTGTAGCATGTGTGAAGCCCTGGACATAAGGGGCATGATGACTTGACGTCATCCCCACCTTCCTCCGAGTTGACCCCGGCAGTCTCTCACGAGTCCCCACCATAACGTGCTGGCAACATGAGACAAGGGTTGCGCTCGTTGCGGGACTTAACCCAACATCTCACGACACGAGCTGACGACAGCCATGCACCACCTGCACACAGGCCACAAGGGAAACCACATCTCTGCAGTCGTCCTGTGCATGTCAAACCCAGGTAAGGTTCTTCGCGTTGCATCGAATTAATCCACATGCTCCGCCGCTTGTGCGGGCCCCCGTCAATTCCTTTGAGTTTTAGCCTTGCGGCCGTACTCCCCAGGCGGGGTACTTAATGCGTTAGCTACGGCACGGATCCCAAGGAAGGAAACCCACACCTAGTACCCACCGTTTACGGCGTGGACTACCAGGGTATCTAATCCTGTTCGCTCCCCACGCTTTCGCTCCTCAGCGTCAGTTACTGCCCAGAGACCCGCCTTCGCCACCGGTGTTCCTCCTGATATCTGCGCATTCCACCGCTACACCAGGAATTCCAGTCTCCCCTGCAGTACTCCAGTCTGCCCGTATCGCCCGCACGCCCACAGTTAAGCTGTGAGTTTTCACGGACAACGCGACAAACCACCTACGAGCTCTTTACGCCCAGTAATTCCGGACAACGCTCGCACCCTACGTATTACCGCGGCTGCTGGCACGTAGTTGGCCGGTGCTTCTTCTGTACCTACCGTCACTTGCGCTTCGTCGGTACTGAAAGAGGTTTACAACCCGAAGGCCGTCATCCCCCACGCGGCGTCGCTGCATCAGGCTTGCGCCCATTGTGCAATATTCCCCACTGCTGCCTCCCGTAGGAGTCTGGGCCGTATCTCAGTCCCAGTGTGGCCGGACACCCTCTCAGGCCGGCTACCCGTCGTCGCCTTGGTAGGCCATCACCCCACCAACAAGCTGATAGGCCGCGGGCCCATCCCACACCGCAAAAGCTTTCCCCCACCAACCATGCGATCGATAGGAAATATCCGGTATTAGACCCAGTTTCCCAGGCTTATCCCAGAGTGCAGGGCAGATCACCCACGTGTTACTCACCCGTTCGCCACTAATCCACCCGAAGGCTTCATCGTTCGACTTGCATGTGTTAAGCACGCCGCCAGCGTTCGTCCTGAGCCAGGATCAAACTCTCCAAACAAAAACCCCCGGACAAACCGGGACAGTCTCCAATCAGAAAAACTCGATCAAAGCAAAAAGACACCAAAAACTGGCATCAAAAAAACAAAACCACACCCCAACACGGGGGTATCAGAGCATGGCAAAAAACAACAACAAACAAAAACCACCAAACACACTATTGAGTTCTCAAACAACAGGCTGTCACCCTGTTTCAGGCCGCACGAGTTCCCCTCGGCCTTGCGGGCCGAATCTCGTCGTCCGGACTGTTGGGAACGCCCTGCGGAGCAGGTCTATTCCCGGGGGATTGTCGGCTTGTCCGGTCTGGCCGGTCGCGCTGACCTGAGATAAGTTACGTCCTTGCAAACAGGGAGTCAAATCGCCTGGTAGAGGACGGTTTTCGTGAGCGTCGGGCTCAGCCGACCCGGCGGACCCCGGCGACATTGCGCTTGCCTCGGCGCAGCACCAGCCAGCGGCCGTGCAGGAAGTCGCCGGGCTGGGGCGTCCAATCGTCGCCGCTGACCCGCACGTTGTTGACCGACGCCCCACCTTCGGCGACCGTCCGCTTGGCCGCGCCGCGGCTGGGGCACAGCCCGGTGGACACCAGCAGATCGACGATGGTGTCCGGCGCTCCGGACGCCAGTTCGGCCACCTCGTTGCCGCCGGCCTCGGTCAGGGCGGCGGCCAGGGTCGGCTCGTCGAGGTCGGTGAGCTCGGCCCGGCCGAACAGCGCCTGGCTGGCCAGCTCGACCTGTGCTGTCGCCTGCTCGCCGTGCACCAGGGTGGTGAGTTCGCGGGCCAGTCGGCGTTGCGCGGCCCGCTCCTGCGGGCGGTCTCGGGTGATCTCGTCCAACTCGTCGAGTTCCTCGCGGGTGAGGAAGGTGAACCAGCGCAGGTAGCGGACGACGTCGGCGTCGGCGGTGTTGATGAAGTACTGGTACCAGGCGTACGGGCTGGTCATCTCCGGGTTCAGCCACAGGCTGCCGCCGCCGGTGGACTTGCCGAATTTGGTCCCGTCGCTGGCGGTCACCAGCGGCACCGTCAGGGCGTGCACCGACTCCCCGCACATCTGCCGGACCAGCCGAACGCCGGCGATGATGTTCCCCCACTGGTCCGAGCCGCCGACCTGCAGTCGGCAGTCGTGCCGTCGGTGCAGCTGCACGAAGTCGTTGGCCTGCAGCAGCATGTAGCTGAATTCGGTGTAGGAGATGCCGTCGCCCTCGAGGCGGCGGCGGATGGTGTCCCGGTCGAGCATCACGTTCACCGAGAAGTGCTTGCCGAGGTCGCGCAGGAACTCGATCGCCGACAGTTGCGCGGTCCAATTCAGGTTGTTCTCCACGACCGCCGAGGCCGGCGAGTCGTCAAAGTCCACGAACCGCTCCAGCTGGCCGCGAATCCGTTCGGACCACTCGGCGACCACGTCCCCGTCGTGCAGGGTGCGCTCCCCCACATCCCGGGGGTCGCCGATCAGTCCGGTGGCGCCGCCGGCCATCACGATGGGCCGATGCCCGGCGCGCTGGAACCGCCGCAGCGCCAGCAACGGCACCAGATGTCCGGCGTGCAGGCTGGGCGCGGTCGGGTCGAATCCCGCGTAGACGGTGATCGGGCCGCGGGCGATCTCGGCGGCCAGCGCGTCGATGTCGGTGGACTGCGCGATCAGTCCGCGCCAGCTCAACTCGTCGAGAATGGTCATGCGCCGATCTTCCCGCATCAGTCCCCGAGGCCCGGCGACGGGGCTCTCGGGCTGCGCCGATAGGCCGAGACTTCCGTCACATCGGGAGTCCAGAACCGCCATGGACGGTCGGCGGCCTTGCTGACGCCCACCCGCGGGCCGGCCGCGACGGGGGCCGCGCGATCGGCCAGCTCCAGCCGGATGGGCGCGGCCGGGTCGAACAGGTCCAGGCCGTTGTCGTCCATGGTGACGCCGAGCGCCGCGCAGAGGTTTCCCGGGCCGCGGGCCAGCGCGGGGGTCGCGACCGGGCCCCGCCGGGCCTGCGCGGCTTCGGTTCCGGCGGTGATGATGGCGGCCCGCAGCAGCGCCGCGGCGGCGACGCCATCCGGACCGCAGACGACGTTGGCGCAGACGTGGATGCCGTGGCTGCGGTAGGTGTAGAGCCGCCCCGCCGACCCGAACATCACCGCGTTGCGCGCCGTCGGGCCGGGGAACGAATGCGCCGCGGGGTCCGGCCAGGGGCCGTCAGCCGGGCCGCCATAGGCCTCCACCTCCACCACCTGCGCCGTCACACCGCGGCCGATCAGGCGGGCGCCGAGCAGCGCCCGGGCAGTCTCGACCGGATCGCCACGCAGCACCTCGAGTCCGGTCATCGGAGTCGATTGTGCCCGGTGCTTGACGCCGGCGGCGCGAGGGCGGATGCGCGCGGTCGTCGGCACCCAGATCAACGCCGGCGGCAGCGTCACCGTGCTCGGCGAACCCGCGGGCTCCGCGGCGCTGCGGCACCGGGTCGGCTACGTCACCCAGAACCCCGCCGTCTACAACGACCTCAAGGTCATCGACAACGTTCGCTACTTCGCCGCGCTGTACGGCGTGCCTGCCGACCACGCCTCCGAGACCGCCGATGCCGTCGGCCTGGGCGGCCAACGCGACAGCTACTGCGGCAACCTCTCCGGCGGCCAGCGCAGCCGGGTGTCGCTGGCGTGCGCACTGGTCGGCGACCCAGAACTGCTGGTCCTCGACGAACCCACCGTCGGCCTGGACCCGGTGCTGCGGGTGGAGCTGTGGGAGCGGTTCACCGCGCTGTCCCGCCGCGGGGTCACCCTGCTGGTCTCCAGCCACGTGATGGACGAGGCCGATCACTGCTCGGACCTGCTGCTGCTGCGCGACGGCCAAGTGCTGGCGCACACCACCGCCGACCGGCTACGAAAGGACACCCAATGCGAGTCGCTGGAGGACGCGTTCCTGACCGTCATCACCCGCGCCACCGCCCACGCCGCCGGCTGACCGCGCGGCCGTACCTGGCCACCACCGCCCGGATCCTGCGCCAGCTGCGCGCCGATCACCGCAGCATGGCGATGATCGTGGTGGTGCCGTCGCTGCTGATCACCCTGCTCTACTTCATGTTCAGCGACGTGCCGGCGCCACCGCGCGGCCCGGCGCCATTCGACACCGCGTGCCTGATCGTGCTCGGGCTGCTGCCGATGCTGCTGATGTTCCTCATCACCGCGATCTCCATGCAACGCGAACGCGCATCGGGAACCCTGGAGCGGCTGCTGGTCACCCCGCTGCGCCGGATCGACCTGCTCGGCGGCTACGGCACGGCCTTCTCCGTCGCGGCGCTCGCCCTGGCGGCGGCCACCCTGCGCCGGCGGACGCCGTGAGCGTCGAAGCCCGCCGGCCCGGCCGGCCGGCCGGCGGCTCCGACACCCGCGCCCGGATCCTGACCACCGCGCGGGAGATGTTCGCCCGAAACGGCGCCAACGGAACGACCATCCGGGGCATCGCCGCGGAAGCGAACGTCGACCCGGCGCTGGTGCACCACTACTTCGGCTCCAAGGCGCAGTTGTTCGCCGCCGCCGTCGACATCCCGGTGGACCCCCAGCGGATCATCACCGCGCTGTCGGCCGCCCCGACCGAACAGCTGGGCCACACGGTCGCCACCGTGGTGCTGACCATGTGGGATTCGGAGCTGGGCCCGCGGCTCAAGGCCATCCTGCGTGACGCGCTGGCCGGTGGTTCACCGGGCATGATCGGCGCGTTCCTGCGCGATGTGGTGACCCAGGCCGTCGTGCCGCGCATCGATGATCCGGCCGGGACCGGGATCATCCGCGCGGAGTTCGCCGTCACCCAGGTCCTGGGTGTGCTGATGGCGCGGCACATCCTGGAATTGCAGCCGTTCGCCGGCCTGCCGTTGGAGCAGGTCATCGAGACCATCGCCCCGAACCTGCAGCGCTATTTCACCGGAGAGATCACGACGCGGTGAGCCGGGCGTGCTCGGCGTCGTCGACGTCGCGGGCCTCATCGACCAGCAGCACCGGGATGCCGTCCTCGACGGGATAGGCACGGCGCAGCCGCGGGTTGTAGAGCACCGGCCCGGAATCGGACTCCGCCGCGAGCAGCGGGCCGCGATCGGCCGGGCAGACCAGGATCTCCAGGAGCTCGGCGTCCATCTAGGCGCGGCCCGGCATCCCGAACGGACCGTCCACGTCGGTCATCGGGTTCCCCGGATTGCCGGGCTGATTCTCATTGAACGGCCCGGCCGGCGGGCCGACCGGCTCCACCGTCGGCGGTCCGCTGCTGATGCCGTACTGGTCGGCCTTCTTCATCTGGAAGCTGACGACACCCTCCAGCGCCTCGATCAGCGACTTCTGGCTCGGGCCCCGGTCCATCGCGGATTTCACCGCGGCCAGGCTCGCCGGGGAGGGATTGATGCCCTGGGCGCGCATGGTGATCGCCTTGTTCAGCAGGTTGGCGACCTGCCCGGCGCCGGCGCCCGTCGAGTACTGCGCGGCCAGGTCGTCGAGCACATCGGCGCTCGCGGACGGGGCGGCGAACAGCGTCGCGGCGCCAAGCGCGACGGACGCTCCCGTCGCCGCGGCGATCCGCCGCCAGGACCTGCGACGTGTGCTGTGCGAAGACATACCGTCGGCTCCTCTTCCGCTCGCGTGACGTGGCTGTCCCGCGACTCTAACAGCGCTGTCGGTTCCCGGCCCGATGTCGTTACTGTTCGGGCCGGCCGGCCGGGTCGGCCACCAGTTTGGACCGCGCGGCGGGAGTCAGCCGGACGTACTTGGCGGTCTCGGGGTCCAGCCGCCAGCCGTGCCGGCTGGTCATCGGAACCCCGGCCTCGCGCAGTGCCGCCGACTCCGGCCGGTAGGACGACGAAAGCGGCAGCTCGGCGACGACGTGCACGATGTCGGGTGGCAATCCGACCACCAGGTTCGCGAAGGCGTCCTCTAGGTCCGCCGGGGTGATGCTGGCGCCGGGGCGGGTGGTGACCGCGGTGACCGCCAGCTCCCCGTGCGGGGTCGTCACCCCGTAGGTGACCGCCAGGTCGACCGCCGGAATCAGGCTGACGGCGTCGGTGATCGGCTCGGCGAACACCGGGCCGCGGGCGGTCCGCATGACCGCGGTGCGGCTGCCGACCATCCAGAAGTCGCCGTCGGCGTCGCGGCGGAACAACGACTCGCTGGACACCCAGGTGTCGGCCGGGGCGAAGACCCCCCGCTTGACCGCCGCGCCGGGATCGACCGGTCCGCGGGGACGGGACAGCAGCACCCCGACCTCGTCGGGCTCGGCGACCTGTACGAAGCCGTCGTCGCCCTCCAGGATCAGATCCTTGGCCGGGTCGTAGGCGGCCAGTTCGATATCGCCGCCGCCCGGCAACGGCCGGCCCTTCGAGCCGATCTTCACCCCGGCGACATTGGCCAGCACGGCCTGGCCGTCGGTGGTGGAGAAGAACTCCACCACCTGCGCTGGGGCGAAAGCGTCGGTGACGCGGCGCCACAACCCGGTCGGCATGCCGGACCCGATGAACAGCCGCACCGGGTGGTTTCCGTCGTGCAGGGAGAAGCCTGGGTCGTCGATGACCTCGCCGAGCATGGCCCAGGTGTAGGTGACCACGGTGACGCCGTACTGGCGGACCTCGTGCACGAAGCGGTCCGGTTGCAGGCCGCGCGACAGCGCGATCCGGGCGCCGCCGACCACCGCGCCGCCCAGGGCGACCAGCAAGCCGGACTGGTGGTGCAGCGGGGTCAGGCAGTAGACGGTGTCCCGGCTGTCCAGCGCGGCGGCGGTCGCGGTGCCGAACGCCGACAGCGCCCACCGGAAGTTGGTGATCTCCTTGGCGACCAGTCGGCCGCCGACCCGGCTGAACGCCACGAACGCGCGGTCCTTGGCCAACCCCGGGTTGGGCCGGTACCAGCCCGGCAGCTCCACCGAATCCGGGTCGATCTGCTCCATGTCGATGACATCGGCGTCCGGCGGCAAGTTCAGATCGCGATGCTCACCACCGCCGAGCACCAGCACCTGCGCCGGCAGCGCGCGTGCGCGGTCCAGGTTGGCAGGGTCGGTGAGGATCTCGGAAACGCCGCCGAGCGAGGCGGCCTGGGGCAGATCGCCGTCCGGCGGCATCAGCACCGCGACGGCGCCCAACCGGGACAGCGCCGCGATCGCCACCAGGGCCGACGGCCGGGTCTCCATCAGCACCCCGACCCGGTCGCCCTGGCGCACGCCGACCGAGATCAGGCCGCGCACCACATTGTCGATACGACGGTCGACGGCCTGGTAGGTGTGCACCCGGCCGTCGAACAGCAGGAACTCACCGTCGGGGTTGCCGTGCGCCTGCTCCCCCAGGATCCGGCCGAGGGAGATCCGGGTGTGGTCGTTGACCTGGCCCAACCGCGTCAACCGCGGCAGCGTGCGAACGGTTTCGACGGCCAGGGTGCGCATCGATCGGTTGGCCGCCAGCACCGCGTCGGTCGCGGTGCGCGCGGCCGCCATCGCCACCTCGCCCGCGCCGCCGATGCCGGCCAGCACCCGGGCCGCCAGCGGCACGCCCTTGTCCCCGCTGCCCTCGGTGTGCTCGGGCATCGGTGAGATGTTCACCGGCTTGGGTCCGCGGTCGGAGAGCCACAGCACCCATTCGGCGACCGTCGGCCAGGTGATCTGAGCGGCCTTGGAACCCACCACCAGCCCGAAGTGGCCGGCCCGCAGGGTGGCCTCGTACACGTCGGCGTTGGGGGCGGCGCGCCGGATGCCGCGCACCGCGGCGGGCTGGCCGATGTCGTCGACCTCGCCGACGAAGGACAGGATCGGACAGGTGATGTCGGTGAGCGTGACCAGCTGGCCGTTGATGGCGAACCCGCCGGTCATCATCCGGTTGTGCGCGATGAACTGCTTGAGCAGTTCGGCGATGGCCGGGCCGGACCAGGCGATCCAGCCCTCGGAGTCCAGGAACCGGCGTTGCTGCTCACGCGGCAGTAGCGCCTCCCGGTCGTGCAGCTGGCGCAGGAAGTCCAGCCGCGACTTGGCGGTCTTGACCGGGTCCATCATCTGGAACCCGATCCGCGCCATCCAGCCCTGGATGTCGAGGTGGTTGAACACGTGCTCGGCCATGAAATCTGCGCCGAAGGCGGCCAGGTTCGGCGGGATGTTCATCGGCAGCGCGGCCAGGGTGTCCACCGGTGAGCCGAAGGTGATCAGGCTGGCCAGGTCCTTGGCGGAGCGGTAGGCCGCCACCTGGTAGGACCACATGCCGCCCTGGGAGTAGCCGGCCAGGTGCACGTCCTGGCCGGTGTCACGCTTGATGGTGTCGACGGCGTCCGAAAGCGCCACGATGTGGTCGGTCAGGGTGCGGCGCATGCCGCCTTCGACCTTGTCCGGCTCACCGAAGTCGATCACCCACGGGTCCAGACCGGCGGCGTGCAGGATGCCGACCGCGCCGTCGGCCTTGGTGACGTCCCACATGTTGGCCGACATCATCATCGGGTGCACCATCAGCACCGGCGGGCCCGAGGGATCCGCGCCGCGCCGGCTGTCCGGCGGGAAGTAGCGCCGCAGCTTGTACATCGGGACGCTCTCGACGATCTGGAACGGCGAGGGCACCGCCCCGGTTTCCAGGCCGCCGAGGCGAAGCACCTCCAGGCCGTTCTGCGCGGTGGCCACCAGCCGTTCGATCGGACCGGTCACTGCGGAGAAACTGAGATCCACGACTGAGTCCCCTGCCTGCGTCGTTCGCACCCGATAGGTGTAGCGATTGTGGCACAGCGCCGGGATAGGGTTCCCGCGATGGCACACCTACTCGGCGCCGAGGCCCTGCACCTGGAATACCCGACCCACGTGGTCTTCGAATCGGTGTCCCTCGGCGTCGACGACGGGGACCGGATCGGCCTGGTGGGGCGCAACGGCGACGGCAAATCGTCGCTGCTGGGGATGCTCACCGGCGCGATCTCCCCGGACAGCGGCCGGGTCACCCGACGCTCCGGGCTGCGGGTCGGCGCGCTGGCCCAGGCCGATGTGCTCGACGATGACGCGACCGTCGCCGCGGCGCTGGTCGGCGATCGCGCCGAACACGAGTGGGCCGGCGACGCCCGGGTGCGCGACGTGGTCGCCGGGCTGGTCGCCGACATCGGCTGGCACGCCCGGATCGGCACGCTCTCCGGTGGGCAGCGCCGCCGGGTGCAGCTGGCCGCGCTGCTCATCGACGACTGGGACGTGCTGGCGCTGGATGAGCCGACCAACCACCTCGACGTCGAGGGCATCACCTGGCTGGCCGCGCACCTGAAGAACCGCTGGGCGCGCAACACCGGCGGGTTGCTGCTGGTCACCCACGACCGCTGGTTCCTCGACGAGATCGCCACCAGCACCTGGGAGGTGCACGACGGCGTCGTCGAACCGTTCGAGGGCGGCTACGCCGCCTACGTGCTGCAGCGGGTGGAGCGCGACCGGATGGCCGCCGCCAGCGAGGCCAAGCGGCAGAACCTGATGCGCAAGGAACTGGCTTGGCTGCGCCGCGGTGCGCCGGCGCGCACCTCCAAACCGAAGTTCCGGATCGACGCGGCCAACGCGCTGATCGCCGACGTGCCGCCGATCCGCAACGGCGTCGAGCTGGCCAAGCTGGCCACCGCCCGGCTCGGCAAGGACGTCGTCGACCTGCTGGACGTGTCGGTCCAGTATCCCGGGCCTGAAGGCCCCCGCGTTGTGCTGCGCGATATCGAATGGCGCATCGCCCCCGGCGAGCGGACCGGCATCCTGGGCGCCAACGGGGCCGGGAAGTCCACCCTGCTGGGGCTGATCGCCGGCACGGTCAGCCCGTCGTCGGGCCGGGTGAAACGCGGCAAGACCGTGCAGCTCGGCGTCCTGGACCAGCAGGCCGGGATTCTGGCCGAGGTCGAGGACGACATGGTCCGCGAGGTCCTCGGCCGGCTGCGCGCGGACTATTCCGTCGGTGGCAAGGACCTCACCCCCACGCAACTGCTGGAACGCCTCGGCTTCGATCGGGCGAAGCTGTCCACCCGGGTGCGCGAGCTCTCCGGCGGGCAGCGCCGCCGGCTGCAGCTCATGCTGACGCTGCTCGCCGAGCCGAACGTGCTGATCCTCGACGAGCCGACCAACGATGTCGACACCGACATGCTGACCGCCACCGAGGACCTGCTGGACTCCTGGCCGGGCACCCTGATCGTCGTCTCGCACGACCGCTACCTGCTGGAACGGGTCACCGACCAGCAGTACGCGGTGCTCGACGGGCATCTGCGGCACCTGCCCGGCGGGGTCGAGGAGTACCTGGCGCTGGCTGCGGCGCGCGGACCGTCGACCGGCCCGGTCACCGCGCCGGCAGCCGCCGCCGCTCCCGCCGCCTCGGCGGGGCTGTCGGGGGCGGCGTTGCGGGCGGTGGAGAAGGAGATCGCGGCCATCGACCGCGCCCTGGTCAAGCTGGCCGACCGGATCGCCGCCAAGCACGTCGAGTTGGCCGAGCACGACCAGTCCGATCACGTCGGGCTGGGCCGGCTGACCGCCGAGCTGCGCGCGCTCGAGGATGAGGTCGCCGACGCCGAGACCCGCTGGCTGGAGCTGTCCGAGCAGCTCGGCTAGCTGTAGTTCGCCGGGTTCCCCTACACGCTGGTCGGGCCCGCCAGCAGCGCGTACCCGGGAGTTCACCGACGGCACCGTCGTCACCCAGCGGGCCCTGGCGGTGGCGAACAACGCCGTCGTCGACATCTGGGTCGGCGGCCTGCAGGAAAGCAGCGTCAACGTCGCCGCGCAGGTGGCCCGTCAGATCGTCGCCAAGATCCCGGTGGGGTGACCGGGGTGGGTGTCACGCCGACGGCGCGAGGTATTCGCACTCCAGATCTGTGACACACGCGATGTGAGCGAAGTCGCGGTCCGCTGACAGCACGGTCGCGTCGTTCACGATGGCGTACCCGGCGATGAGAATGTCCAGTGATCCGGCGGCGCGGACCAAGCCCGCGTTCCACAACGCACTCTGAATCCCGAGGACGAGCGACTCGCCGGGCGCCCGCTCGAGCGGGAATCCCAGTGAGATCTGCTCGCGAAAGTTCGCGTGTTCCTCCGGTGTGCGAGCGCTGCGACAGAACTCCAAGATCTGCGGTGGGCACGTGACGAACAGATCGGCGGGCGCTCTCTCGATCCGCCGCAACCGGGCGGTGACACCCGGGTCACCCGAGGCAAGCCTCGCCCAGACCGAGTTGTCGACGAGGTAATCCGTCACGCGTCGACTGGCTCATCCGGCGCGACCACCGGCGCTCCGAGTCCGCTTTCGAGCCCTGTCAAACCCGCGATACCGTCGACCATCGCCGTCTTTTGCTTCGACGCGATGAGCCGGCGGAGGGCAAGGTCGAGCACCGCTCGGTTGGACTTCTCGCCAGTGAGCTCCCTGGCCCGTTCGATCAAACCGGGATCCAGGTCGACACTCGTGAGCGGCAACCCTAGGGTCGCCACGGTGGGACGCACCGCGGCAATGTTTACGGCAATGCCCGAGCGCGTTTCGATGCGGGTGGTGCCGCCGTATCGACGCGCGCCGACTGTGATCGGCCTCTCACAGCGCGGCATACTGAGTCGATGTCTGAGCGCAACGTGCTGGGCGGCCCGCTGCAGCCCTGCGGCACCGACCCGATGACCGGCTTCTACCGCGACGGATGCTGTTCCAGCGGCACCGAAGACATCGGCCTGCACACCATCTGCGCGATGGTGACAGCCGAGTTCCTGGAACACCAACGTGGCATCGGCAACGATCTGTCCACCCCGATGCCGGCTTACCGATTCCCCGGCCTCGTCCCCGGCGACCGCTGGTGCGTCACTGCCCGCAATTGGTTGCGCGCCCACTCAGACGGCGCAGCGGCCCCGGTGGTCCTCGCGTGCACGCACGAACGCACGCTCGAGGTGGTCGAATTGGAGGTGCTGCGCCGGTACGCCGTGGACGTACCCGACGACATCGCCGACCTCTGAAGGCAATGCCGCGCAGTTAAGCGTGTCGCTGATGTTCGTCAAAATGTGCGCGAAAAACTGGGGGTAAGTGGCAATGCGTCAGTGGCCACCCCGATTTCGCGCACGTTTTGACGACAGACGTTCAGCGGTAGGCGGACAGGTCGATTCCCACATAGGCGATCCAGCCGAGCAGGACGATCCAGTTCAGGCCGATCGCACGGTTGGCCCTCGCCAGATTGCCGACACCGCTGGCCCTCATCTCCGCCGGTTACCGCTCCAGGCGGATGCGGAGTTCGCGGACCGTGTTCTCGACGACGGCTAGTTGCTCGGCGACCCGCTCGGGAGCGGTGCCGCCGCGGGCGTCGCGCGAGCGCACCGAACCCTCGACGGTCAGCACCTCGCGGACTTCCGGCGTGAGCGACGCGTCGATGCCCGCCAGCTCCTCGTCGGTGAGTTCCTCGAGCCCGACGCCGCGAGCCTCGGCCACCCGCACCGCCGCCCCGGCGGCCTCGTGCGCCACCCGGAACGGAACTCCTTGGCGGACCATCCATTCGGCGATGTCGGTGGCCAGTGTGAAGCCGGCCGGGGCGAGTGCGGCCATCCGATCCTCGTCGAAGGTCAGGGTGGCCACCAGTCCCGCCATCGCCGGCAACAGCATCTCCAACTGCGCCACCGAATCGAAGACCGGCTCCTTGTCCTCCTGCAGATCCCGGTTGTAGGCCAGCGGCTGCGCCTTGAGCGTGGCCAGCAGGCCGGTGGCGTTGCCGATCAACCGGCCGGCCTTGCCGCGGGCCAGCTCGGCGATGTCCGGGTTCTTCTTCTGCGGCATGATCGAGCTGCCGGTGGACCAGGCGTCGTGCAGCTTGACGTAGCCGAATTCCGTTGTGCTCCAGATGATGATGTCTTCGGCCAGCCTGGACAGGTCGACGCCGATCTGGGCGAAGACATAGGCCGCCTCGGCGGCGAAATCCCGCGCCGCGGTGGCGTCGATGGAATTGTCCGCCGCAGCGGTGAATCCGAGCTCATCGGCGATGGCGTCCGGGTTCAGGCCCAGCGAGGAGCCGGCCAGCGCGCCGGACCCGTACGGGGACACCGCGGTTCGCTTGTCGAAGTCGGCGATGCGGTCCACGTCGCGCAGCAGCGGGTGCGCGTGCGCCAGCAGCTGATGGGCCAGCAGCACCGGCTGCGCGGACTGCAGATGGGTCTTGCCCGGCATGATCGCCTCCGGGTGCGCGGCGGCTTGAGCGGCCAGCGCGCCGACGACCTCCAGCGCGCCGTCGGCGACCCGGCGCACCGCGTCCCGCAGCCACATCCGAAACAGCGTGGCCACCTGATCATTTCGAGATCGCCCGGCGCGCAGCCGGCCGCCGAGTTCGGGGCCGACCCGGTCGATCAGCCCGCGCTCCAGCGCGCCGTGCACGTCCTCGTCGGCGGGCGACGGCTCGAAGCTCCCGTCGGCGACGTCCTCACCGAGACTGTCCAGGCCGGCGAGCAGGCCGTCGCGCTGATCGTCGGTCAGCAGCCCGGCGTCGTGCAGCACCTTCGCGTGCGCCTTGGACGCGGCGACGTCATAGGGCGCCAGCACCCAGTCGAAATGGGTGGATTTGCTGAGCGCCGCCAGCGCGTCGGACGGCCCGTCGCTGAACCGTCCGCCCCACAGCGCGCCCTCGTTGGTGCCGCCGCTCACAGCTGTCCCAGGTCCCGCTGCGCGGAGATCTTGGAGCTCAGCCCGTGCACGTGCACGAAGCCCTTCGCCGACGACTGGTCGAAGCTGTCGCCCTCGTCGTAGGTGGCCAGGTTGAAGTCGTACAGCGATTCGGGGCTGCGCCGGCCGTTGACAGCGATGTGCCCGCCGTGCAGGACGAGGCGGATGTCGCCGGTCACGTGCTCCTGGGTGTGACCGACGAAGGTCTCCAGCGCCCGCTTGAGCGGCGAGTACCACAGGCCGTCGTACACCAGCTCGGCCCACTTCTGGTCGGTGTGCCGCTTGAACCGGCCCAGTTCGCGTTCCAGGGTGACGTGCTCCAACTCCGAGTGCGCGGTGATCAGCACCATGGCGCCGGGCGCCTCGTAGATCTCCCGGCTCTTGATTCCGACCAGGCGGTCCTCGACCACGTCGAGCCGGCCCACGCCCTGCTCGCCGGCGCGCTTGTTCAACTCAACGATGGCCTCCAGCACGCTGACCTTGCGGCCGTCGATGGCCACCGGGACGCCCCGCTCGAAGCTGATGATCACCTCGTCGGGGGTGTTCCAGTTCAGCGTCGGGTCCTGGGTGTAGTCGTAGACGTCCTTGGTGGGGGCGTTCCACAGGTGCTCCAGGAACCCGGTCTCCACCGCGCGGCCCCACACGTTCTGGTCGATGGAGAACGGCGAACGCTTGGTGACGTTGATCGGGATGTCGTTCTCCTCGGCGAAGGCGATGGCCTTCTCCCGGGTCCAGGCGTAGTCGCGGACCGGGGCGAGGACCTCCAGGTCCGGGGCCAGCGAGGCGAAACCGACCTCGAAGCGAACCTGGTCGTTGCCCTTGCCGGTGCAGCCGTGCGCGACGATCCCGCCGGCGTGCTCGCGGGCGGCGGCGACCAGATGCTTGACGATCAGCGGCCGGCTGATCGCCGAAACCAGCGGGTAGCGATCCATGTAGAGGCCGTTGGACTGGATGGTCGGCAGGCAGTACTGCTCGGCGAACTCATCGCGGGCGTCGACGACGACGGCTTCCACGGCGCCGCAGTCGATGGCGCGCTGACGCACCACCTCCATGTCCTCCCCGCCCTGACCGAGGTCGATCGCGACGGCGACTACCTCGCGGCCGGTCTCCTTGCCGATCCAGCTGATGGCCACCGAGGTGTCCAGACCGCCGGAGTACGCGAGGATGACGCGCTCGGACATGATTTCTCCTTCTCGTTTCCGCACCCGGACTGCGGGTTTGGGGGTTGTTCCAGGTATTTGGGGTTATTCGAGGTCTTCGAGCGTGGCGGCGAGTTCGGCGCCGGTCATGGGTTCGCGGGCCACCACCAGCACGGTGTCGTCTCCGGCGACGGTGCCGACAATGTAGGGCAACGCGGCGCGGTCCATGGCACTGGCCAGGTAGTGCGCGGCGCCGGGCGGGGTGCGCAGCACCGCGAGGTTGCCGCTGGCGTCGGTGGACACCAGCAGTTCGCCGAGGAGGCGCACCAGCCGTTCGGTGCCACCGGACACCCCGCGGACCGGGCTGCCGTCCTCGGGCACCACGTAGGCGCCGACGCCGCCGTCGGCGCCGCGCAGCTTCACCGCGCCGAGTTCCTCCAGGTCCCGGCTCAGGGTGGCCTGAGTGACCTCGATGCCCTCGGCGGCCAGCAGCGCGGCCAGCTCACTCTGGCTGTGCACCTGTTGAGCCGAGAGCAACGCGACGATGCGGGCCTGGCGGCCGGCGCGGGTGCCGGCCACCTCCGGCTTGTGGCTGGTTTTCGGGGCGCTCATCCGGATTTCTCCAGCAACCAGACCAGCAGCGCCTTCTGCGCGTGCAGCCGGTTCTCGGCCTCGTCGAACACCGCGCTCTGCGGTCCGTCGATCACCTCATCGGTGATCTCGTGCCCGCGGTGCGCCGGAAGGCAGTGCAGCACAACGGCTTCCGGGTCTGCGAGGCCGAGCAGTTTGGCGTTGAGCTGGAACGGGCGGAACGGGCGGACCCGGTCCAGGCCGTCGTTCTCCTGACCCATCGAGGTCCAGGTGTCGGTGACCAGCACGTCGACGCCGGTGGCCGCGGCCCGGGCATCGCTGAACAGCGTCACGCTCGCGCCGGTCTCGGCGGCGCGGGCCTGGGCGGCGGCGACGAACCGACGGTCCGGCTCGAACCCGGCGGGCGCGGCGATCCGGACGTGCAGCCCGGCGGTGACGCCGCCGAGCATCAGCGAGTGCGCCATGTTGTTGGCGCCGTCGCCGAGGTAGGTCAGCGTCAGGCCTTTGAGCTCGCCCTTGCGCTCGGCGAGGGTCTGCAGGTCCGCCAGCACCTGGCAGGGGTGGAAGTCGTCGGACAGCGCGTTGACGATCGGCACGGTCGCGCCGGTCGCCATCGCGGTCAGCCGTTCCTGGGCGAAGGTTCGCCACACGATGGCGTCGACGTAGCGCGACAGCACCACGCCGGTGTCCTCCAGGGTTTCCTCCCGGCCGAGTTGGGTGCTGCGGCCGTCGACGACGACGGCGTGCCCGCCGAGCTGGGCGATGCCCATCTCGAAGGAGAATCGGGTGCGGGTGGAGTTCTTCTCGAAGATCACCGCGACACCGCGCGGGCCCTCCAGCGGCCGGCGGGAGAACGGCGCGGCCTTCAGTTCGGCGGCCAGGGCCAGCACCTCGGCCTGTTCGGCCGGGGTCAGGTCGTCGTCGCGCAGGAAATGGCGGATCATTCGGTCTCCTGGGCGGCGTCGAGGATGGCGGGCAGGTCGGCCAGGAACTGCTTCACCTGCTCGGGGGTGATGATCAGTGGCGGGGCCAGCCGGATGACGTCGGGGGCGGCGGCGTTGACCAGGTAGCCGGCGTCGCGCGCGGCGGCCTCCACCGTCTTGGCGACCGGCGCGGTGAGCACCACGCCGAGCAGCAGGCCCCGACCGCGGACGTGGTCGACCAGCGGGTGAGACAGCGCGGTGATCCCGTCGCGCAGCTGGGCGCCGCGCGCGGTGGCCGCGTCCAGCAGGCGCTCGTCGTCGAGGGTCGCCAGCACCGCGAGGCCGGCGGACGCGCAGACCGGGTTGCCGCCGAACGTGCTGCCGTGCAGGCCCGGGGTGAGCAGGGTGGCCGCCGGTCCGAGCGCGACACACGCGCCGATCGGCAGGCCGCCACCGAGGCCCTTAGCCAGAGTGATGACGTCCGGGGTGACCCCGTCATGCTGGTGGGCGTAGAACGCGCCGGTGCGTCCGACGCCGGTCTGCACCTCGTCGAGGATCAGCAGCGCGCCGCGTTCGGAGGTGACCTTCCGTGCGGCGGCCAGGTAGCCGGGTGGCGGCGTGCGGACTCCGCCCTCTCCCATGATCGGCTCCAGGAACACCGCCGCGGTGTCGTCGGTGACCGCGGCGGCCAGCGCGTCGACGTCGCCGTAGGGGACGTGGGTGACGCCGCCGGGCAGCGGTTCGAACGGCGCGCTCTTGGCCGGCTGGCCGGTCAGGGCCAGCGCGCCCATGGTCCGGCCGTGAAACGATCCCTCGGCGGCGATGACCCCGGTGCGGCCGGTGAGCCTAGCGATCTTGAACGCGATCTCATTGGCCTCGGCGCCGGAGTTGCAGAAGAACACCCGCGCCTCGGGGGCGTCGTCGCCGAGTCGGGCCACCAGCTGCTCGGCCAGCGTCACGCCGGGTTCGGTGACGTACAGGTTCGAGGTGTGCCCGAGGACGCCCAGTTGCGCGGTGACCGCGGCGGCGACCGCGGGATGCCGGTGCCCGAGCAGGTTCACCGCGATGCCGCCGAGCAGGTCGAGGTAGGTCTTGCCGTCGGCGTCGGTGAGCACCGCGCCGTCGCCGGCGACCAGGGCCAGCGGCGGGGTGCCGTAGTTGTCCATCATCACCGCGGACCAGCGGCTCTGCAGCTCAGTGTTGCTGCTCATGAATATCCTTCCGGCAGAACGACTTTGGTGCCGGTGCCTTCGTCGGTGAACAGTTCGACCAGAACGCAGTGCTCCACTCGGCCGTCGATGACGTGCGCGCTGAGCACGCCGCCGTCGACGGCGCGCAGGCAGGCCTCGATCTTGGGAACCATTCCGGCTTCCAGCCGAGGCAGCAGTTGCGCCAGTGCGGCGGTGTCGATTTCGGTGACCAGCGAGTCGCGGTTGGGCCAATCGGTGTAGAGACCCTCGATGTCGGTGAGCATCAACAGCTTCTCCGCGCCGAGGGCCTGGGCGACCGCGGCTGCGGCGGTGTCGGCGTTGATATTGTGCACCACCCCGTCGGCGTCCGGGGCGATGGTGGAGATCACCGGAATGCGGCCCGCCGCAATGAGATCCAACACCGCCGCCGGCTCGACGTGCTCTATGTCGCCGACCAGGCCGATATCGGTGGCGACGCCGTCGACATTGACGCTGCGGCGCACCGCGGTGAGCAGGTGCGCGTCCTCGCCGGTGATGCCGACCGCGTACGGGCCGTGCGCGTTGATCAGGTTGACCAGTTCCCGGCCGACCTGACCGAACAGCACCATCCGTGCGACATCGAGCACCTCGGGGGTGGTGACCCGGAAGCCGCCCTTGAAATCGCCTTCGATGCCAAGACGTTTGAGCATGGCGTTGATCTGCGGACCGCCACCGTGCACCACCACCGGGTGGATGCCGCAGTTGCGCAGGAACACCATGTCGGCGGCGAACGCGGCCTTCAGGGTGTCGTCGGTCATGGCGTTGCCGCCGTACTTGATGACGACGATCTTGTCGTGCAGCTGTTTGAGCCAGGGCAGCGCGGTGGCCAGCACCCTGGCCTTGGCCGGGGTGGAGAGCTCCGGGGTCATGAGGAGACCCTCGACGACGCTGCCGCAGCGAAGCGAGGAGGAGTCGGGATCATGAGGAGTAGGCCGAGTTCTCTTCGATGTAGGCGTGCGACAGGTCGGTGGTCCGGATGAACGCCGAGGACTCCCCCAGCCCCAGGTCGACCAGCACCTCGACATCCGGGCCGGACAGGTCCACGTCGCGGGCGCCGGGCGCGCCGGCGCCGTCGACGCAGACCGGGGATCCGTTGAAGGACACCGAGATCCGGTTCGGGTCCAGCGGGAACGGGGACATCCCGACGGCGGCCAGCACCCGGCCCCAGTTCGGGTCGGAGCCGAACATCGCGGTCTTGACCAGGCTGTCGCGGCCGATCGCGCGGGCGGCGGCCAGCGCGTCGTCCTCGCTGCGCGCGCCGGCGACGACGATCGTCACCCGCTTGGTGACGCCTTCGGCGTCGGCCTGCATCTGCGCGCACAGGTCGTCGCAGACCGCGCCGACGGCGATGTCGAGGTCCTCCTGGCTGGGCCGGATGCCGCTGGCGCCCGAGGACAGCAGCAGCACGGTGTCATTGGTCGAGGTGGCGCCGTCGACGTCGAGCCGGTCGAAGGTGCGCGCGGCGGCCCGGCGCAGCGCGGACTCCAGCATGCCTGCGTCGGCGACGGCGTCGGTGGTCAGCACCACCAGCATGGTGGCCAGCGACGGCGCCATCATGCCGGCGCCCTTGGCCATCCCGCCGACGATCCAGTTGGCGTCGGGTGAAACTTCGTGGTGCAGCGCGACCTGTTTCGGCACGGTGTCTGTGGTCATGATGGCGCGTGCGGCGTCGTCGCCGCCGACCAGCCCGCCGGCCATCTCGTGCACGATCTCGGTGACCCCGGCCAGCACCTTGGCAAGAGGGAGCCGGTCGCCGATCAGGCCGGTGGAGCACACCGCGACCTCGATGGCGCCGGTCTCGGTGCCCCACTGCGACAGCGCCGCGGCAACGGCCTCGGCGGTGGCGTGGGCGTCCTGGAATCCGCCCGGCCCGGTGCAGGCGTTGGCGCCGCCGGAGTTCAGGATGACGGCTTTGAGCCGTTGGTTGTTGAGCACCTGCCGGCTCCACAGCACCGGCGCGGCCTTGACCTGATTGCGGGTGAACACCCCGGCCGCGCCGTAATCCGGGCCCTCGTTGAACACCAGGGCCAGATCCGGTTTGCCGGAGGCCTTGATGCCCGCGGCGATGCCGGCGGCCCGGAAGCCCTCCGGGGCGGTGACGCCCTGGGTGCGCAGCAGCCACTGCTGGGGGTGCGCGGTGGCGGTGCGGGTCATGGCGCGACTCCTACGGTCGAGAGGCCTTCGGTTTCGGGCCAGTCCAGTGCGATGTTCATCGATTGCACGGCCGCGCCGGCGGTGCCCTTGACCAGATTGTCGATGGCGCAGACGGCGACGAAGGTCTGCGCGTCGGTGTCGACGGCGACGGCGAGCTGGGCGGCGTTGCAGCCGATCACCGAACCGGTGCGCGGCAACTGGCCTTCGGGCAGCAGGTGAACGAACGGCTCGTCGGCGTAGGCCTTCTCGTACGCCGCCCGCAGCTCAAGCGACGTCGCGGTGGTCCGTGCGGTGCAGGTGGCCAGGATGCCGCGCGCGGTGGGGATCAGCACCGGGGTGAACGACACACTGACCGGACCGTCGGCCACCGCGGATAGGCCCTGGGAGATTTCCGGGGTGTGCCGATGCTCGCCGCCGATGTTGTAGGCGCGCGCCGAGCCGATGACTTCGGCGGCCAGCAGGTCGACCTTGGCGGCCCGGCCGGCGCCGGAGGTCCCGCTGACCGCGACGACGGTGACCGCCGGGTCGACCAAACCGGCGGCGACGGCCGGCCACAGCGCCAGCAGCGCCGAGGTCGGGTAGCAGCCGGGCACCGCTACCCGCTTGGTCCCGCGCAGCACGTCCCGGCCACCGGGCAGTTCGGGCAGCCCGTAGGGCCAGGTCCCGGCGTGCTCGGAGCCGTAGAACCGCTGCCAGACGTTTGCGTCGGTGAGCCGGAAATCGGCCCCGCAATCGATGACCAGCACGTCAGGTCCGAGTTGCTCGGCGATGGCGCCGGAATGCCCGTGCGGCAGGCCGAGGAACACCACGTCGTGGCCGGCCAGGGTTTCGGCGTCGGTGGCCTCCAACGCCCGCTCGGCCAGTGGCAACAGGTGCGGGTGGTGCTCACCGAGGGTGCTGCCGGCGCTGGAGGCGGCGGTCAGCGCCCCGATCCGCAGTCGGCCGTCGGCGTAGGCCGGGTGGCCCAGCAGCAGTCGCAGGATTTCCCCGCCCGCGTATCCACTGGCACCGGCCAGCGCGACGTTCACCATGTCAGAGATTCTGCATTGTTATGCAGTCCTATGCAAATGAATAACTCAGCGGCGCTGTTCGGCCCCGAGGGCTGCTGCCGCCGCGGCGACAGCGGCGTCGCGGGCCGCGCTGGCCTCGTCCTCGGTCAGGGTGCGGTCGGGGGCCCGGAACCGCAGCGCCAGGGTCAGCGACTTACGGCCCTGCCCGATCTGCGGGCCGGTGTAGACATCGAACAGGTCGACGGTCTCCAACAGCTCACCGGCGCCGCCGCGGACCGCGTCGATCACCTCGGCGGCGGACACCGCGTCGTCGACGATCAGGCTGACGTCCTGGAACACCGCCGGGAACGGCGACACTCGCGGGGCGGGCAGCACGGTGGTCAGCGGGATGGCGTCCAGGTCGACCTCCAGCGCGCAGGTCCGCTTCGGCAGCCCGGCCCGCTCCACCACAGCCGGGTGCAGCTCGCCGGCGAACCCGACGCTCACCGGGCCCTGATCGGAGTCGACCAGCACCTCGGCGCAGCGCCCCGGATGCCACGGCAGCCGGTCGGCCGCGCGCAGGGCGACCTCGACACCGGCGGCGCGGGCGATGGCCCGGACCGCCTCGAACGCGTCGGCGGCCTCGGCGCGCCGGCCCGGACCCCACGGGCCGCGGGGTTCGCGCAGCCCGGCCAGCACCGCGCCGACGTGCACGGGCTGGTTCGGCAGCGAGGCGTCCAGGTGGGCGATCTCGGCGTCGGTGGGACGCCGGTCGGTCGGGATGAGCTCCACCGCGGCGGTGCTGTCGGTGGGCCGGACGACCTGCGCGATGCCGAACAGCGCGACGTCGGGCGCGCCGCGGGACACATTGCGGCCCAGGGCTTCCAGCAGCGCCGGCAGCAGCGTGCTGGCCAGCTCCGGGCGGTCGGCCTCCAGCGGGTTGAGCACCCGGGTGGTGCGCCGCAGCGGATCGTCGTCGGCCAGACCCCAGGTGTCGAACACCCCGGCCGGCAGGAACGGGGTGGGCAGCACCTCGACGAAGCCGGTCAGCGCGAGGGTCTTGCCGACCGCGCGGCGGCGACGCTGCCCGGCCGTCAGGCCCCGGCCGGCCGGCGCGGTGGGCAGCACAGAGTCGATCTTGTCCAGGCCCTCCAGCCGCAGCACCTCCTCGACCAGGTCGGCGGGCTGCACGAGATCCGGGCGCCAGCTCGGCGGGGTGACCAGCAGATCGTCGCCGTCGTCGGTCACCGAGGCGCCGATCTGGGTCAGCCGGCGCGCGGCGGCGCCGGCGGGATAGCGGATCCCCGCGGTCCGCTCGGGCAGGTCGGCGGGCATCCGCACCAGCGCCGGGGACCAGTCGTCGCCCGGCTCTCCGTGCCAGTCGGTCAGTGTCGGCTCGCAGGCGCCACCGGCGATATCGGCCAGCAGCGCCGCGGCGCGGTTCAGCGCGGCGACCGAGATGGCGGGGTCGACGGCGCGCTCGTAGCGGCGGCTGGCCTCGCTGACCAGCCGCAGCCGGCGCTGGGTGCGCGAGGTCGCCGCCGGATCCCACACCGCCGCCTCCAGCAGCACATCGACGGAGGTGGCGGGGTCGATCTCGGTGGAGCCCGCGCCCATCACGCCGCCGATCGCGGCCGCGCCGGCGTCGTCGACGATCAGCACGTCCCCGGCGTCCAGGGTTCGTTCCACGTCGTCGAGGGTTCTGACCTGCTCCCCCGGCTCGGCGAACCGCACCGCGAAGCCGCCGCGGATCTTGTCGCGGTCGTGGGCGTGCAGCGGGTGGCCAAGTTCGAGCATCACGTAGTTGGTGACGTCGACGGCCGGGGAGATCGGGCGGATCCCGGACAGCAGCAGCCGGCGCTGCATCCACCACGGGCTGGCGGCGGTCGGGTCGATGCCGGTGACCGGGCGCAGCGCGAAGCGGCGCACCCCGGTGGCCGGATCAACGGTCAGCGGCCAGGCCTCGCCGTCGGCCGGCAGTTCCGGGACGGCGGCGGGGTCGGCGAAATCCAGGTCGTAGGCGCAGGCGATCTCGCGGGCGATGCCGCGCACCGACAGGCCGTAGCCGCGGTCCGGGGTGATGGCCAGGTCGAACACCACGTCGTCGAGGCCCAGCACATCCAGAGCATCCGCACCTGGCACAGCCGTTCCGGCGGGTAGCACCATGATCCCGGAGTGGTCGGTCCCCAGGCCCAGTTCGGCGGCCGAGCAGATCATCCCGTCGGAGATCCGGCCGTAGGTCTTGCGGGTGGCGATCTCGAACGGCCCGGGCAGCACGGTGCCGGGCAGCGCCACCACCACCAGGTCGCCGACCGCGAAATTGCGCGCGCCGCACACGATGTCGCGCGGTTCGGGCTCGCCGACGTCGACCTTGCAGGCCCGGATCGGCTTCTTGAACTCGGTGAGCTCCTCGATCTGGGCGACCCGGCCGATGGTCAGCGGACCGGTGACCGGACCGAGGGTGATCACGTCCTCGACCTCGTGGCCGACCCGGATCAGCGCGGCCTCCAGGTCCGCGGGGCCGGGATCCCAGCCCGGCGCGGCGACGTTGACGGCCTCGCGCAGCCAGCTGTAAGGAAGTCGCATCAGACACCCACCCCGAACGGCAGCGAGAAACGGATGTCGCCCTCGACCATGTCGCGCATGTCGGGGATGCCATTGCGGAACTGCAGGGTTCGCTCCAATCCCATGCCGAAGGCGAAGCCGGAGTATTCAGCCGGGTCGATGCCCGCGGCGATCAGCACGTTCGGGTTGACCATGCCGCAGCCGCCCCACTCCACCCAGCCGGGCCCGCCCTTCTTGCCCTCGAACCACACGTCGAACTCCGCCGACGGTTCGGTGAACGGGAAGAAGTGCGGCCGGATGCGGGTGCGGGCGCTGGGCCCGAACTCCGAGCGCGCGAACGCGTCCAGGGTGCCCTTGAGGTGCGCCATGGTCAGGCCGCGGTCCACCGCCAGGCCCTCCACCTGGTGGAACACCGGGGTGTGGGTGGAGTCCAACTCGTCGGTGCGGAAGGTCCGTCCGATCGAAACGATGTACACCGGCAGTTCCCGGGACAGCAGAGTGCGGACCTGCACCGGCGAGGTGTGGGTGCGCAGCAGCTGCCGGGACCCCTCCGGCGCGATGTGGAAGGTGTCGGATTCGCTGCGCGCCGGGTGATCGGGCGGGAAGTTCAGCGCGTCGAAGTTGAACTGCTCGGTCTCCACCTCGGGGCCCTCGGCCAGCTCCCAGCCCATCGCCACGAAGCTGTCGGCGATGTGCTCGGCGAGGATGGTGATCGGGTGCCGCGCGCCCTGCGGGATCCGCGAGGACGCCACCGTGACGTCGATCCGCTCGGCGACCAGCACCGCGGCGTCCCGCTCGGCGCGCAGCTCGGCCAGCCGCGCGTCGAACGCCGCGGTGGCCGCGGTGCGGGCGGTGTTGACCCGCTTGCCGGCGTCGGCCCGGTCGGTCTTGGGCAGCGTGGCCAGCGCCTGGCGGGCCAGCGACAACGGGGCGCGGTCGCCGAGGTGCGCGGTCTTGGCCGCGGCCAGCGCGTCCAGGTCGGCGGCGGCGGCGAACGCGGCGCCGGCGTCATCGACCGCGGCGGTCAGCGCCGCTTCGGACAGGGCCTGGCCGGGGTCCTTATCGGATTCCTCACCCACGCGGGGCTCACTCCTTCGCTGATCGCAGCGCCACCGAGAGACAGGTGTGACGCAGGTGCCGATCTTAGGCGATGACTTGCGCCGCGCCGCCGCGGCGGTCCGGGTGGCCGGTGGTTTCAGTTTCGGGCGAAAGCGGCTTCGGCGTCACGCTCGACGTCGACGTACCTCTGGGCGCTGACGTCGACGGCGACCCCGTGGATGGTCCCGCCGGTGAACGTGCCCGGAGCCGGATAAAGCTCGGTGACCGAGTCCTCACTGTCACGGCCGACCCGCAATCCGCCACCGGAGAGTCCGAATCGGCCGATCTGGGACCTCATCGGCCCGGAGTCGACCCCTTTGCCGTCCACAAAAAGTGTTGTGACACCGATCGATTCGCCATGCTCACCGGACCCGTCCCGAAGGAACTCCATGCCGAGGCGCTGCCGTCCCAGCCGCAGCGGTGGTGAGACGAACACCTGCTCGGGTGCGATGCCCAGGAAGTTGTACACGTAGTGCAACTTGTTGTCCTGGATGAACAGGCTGTGCCCACCGAATCGCGTGCCGTGCGAGAAGATCACACCCTGGGACTCCCGGGTGACGTCGACGTCGGCGACGATCCGGTAGGACCGGCCGCGAATGCTGACCGCCACCGCCTCGGGGATCCCCGCGGCGTCCGGGTAGTACAAGTAGCGGTCGCGTTTCGGTTCGAACTGCGGGCGCTCCACGGAGAGCATCTCGACGGCCGAACGGTCGTCCAGCGGCAGCACAAAGTTGTCCTTGGCTTCCTGGTTCCAGATGTCGATGAGTTCCTTCAGCTTGTCCGGGTTCTCCTCGGCGAGGTCTTTGGACTCGGAACGGTCCTCGTCGACGTGGTACAGCGCCCAGCGGTCCTCGTCGAAACGCCCCTTTCCCCCGAGCGGGGCATGCAGGGCCGCGGCCTTCCAACCGTCGGCCCAAATCCCGCGGGTGCCCAGCATCGTGTAGTACTGCCGCTTCTTGGTGGTGGGGGCCTCGGCGTCGTCGAAGGTGTAGCGCATCGACACCCCGTTCACCGGGTACTGCTCGACGCCCCGGTACACTTCGGGCATCTGAAGCCCGATCGCGTCGAGCACGGTCGGCACGACATCGGTGACATGGTGGTATTGGTGTCGGATCTGGCCCTTGGCTTGGATGCCCTTGGGCCAGTGGATCACCAGCGGGTCGCAGGTGCCGCCGGAGAACTGCGCGTAGCGCTTGAACATCTGGAAAGGCGTGGAGAAGGCGGTCGCCCAGCCGGTCGGATAGTGGTTGTAGGTCTGTGGGGTGCCCAACTGGTCCAGCAGGGCCATGTTATCGGCAAGCGCGTCGGGATAGCCGTTGAAAAACTTGTTCTCGTTCACCGACCCGTTCGGCGTGCCCTCGCCGGAGGCGCCGTTGTCGGCGCAGTACAAGATCAGGGTGTTGTCCAGCTGCCCGGTCTGCTCGAGGTAGTCCACCACCCGGCCAACCTGAACGTCGGTGAACTCGGAGAAGCCGGCGTACACCTCGGCCATTCGGGAGAACAGCCTCTTTTCGTCGGCGTCGAGGGTCTGCCACGGACGGACCTCGTCGGTGCTCAGCGCGACGTCGGCCGGCATCGGGTTGATCGGGGTGAGCTGGGTGCCCTCGGGCATCACGCCCTTCTCGATCATCCTGGCCAACACCCACTCCCGGTAGGCCTCGTAGCCGTCGTCGAACTTGCCGCGGTACTTCTCGGCGTACTCGGTCGGAGTGTGGTGCGGGGCGTGGTTGGCGCCCGGACAGAACCACATGTACCAGGGCTTCGACGGATTGGTGGCCCGCTGGTCGCGCAGCATCCGCAAGGCCTGGTCGGCCAGGTCCTTGGACAGGTGGTAACCCTGTTCGGGGGTGGCCGGAGGTTCGATGATCCGGTTGTCCTCGACCAGATCCGGGTACCACTGGTTGGTTTCCCCGCCCAGGAAGCCGTAGAAGCGGTCGAATCCCTTCTGCAGCGGCCATTCCGAGCGGCTGGCGCCGGCGGCGATGTCCTCCTCGGGCACATTGTGGTTCTTGCCGATCCAGAACGTGCTGTAGCCGTTGTCCTGCAGCACCTGACCGATGGTGGCGCATTCCGCGGGCAGCCGCGCGGCGGAGCCCGGGAACCCGGTCGAGCCCTCGGTGATGGAGGCGAACCGATTCACGTGGTGGTTGCGGCCGGTCAGCATGCAGGACCGGGTGGGCGAACACAGCGCCGCGGTGTGCCATTGGGTGTAGGTCAGTCCGTTGTCGGCCAGCCGTTGCATGGTCGGCATCTCGATCCGGCCGCCGTAGGGCGACCAGGCCGCCAGCCCGGTGTCGTCATAGAGCACCACCAGCACGTTCGGAGCGCCGTCGGGGGCGTGCTTCAACTCGAACGGACCCCAGTCTGGGGTGGAGTCACGCACGTCGAGTTCGATCGTGCCGTCGAACCGGTCATTGGCGCCGGCGTCGCCATCGTCGACCAACCCGGGATCCGGGGCCTTGTCGCAGCCGGCGAGCAGCGGCAGAGCCGCGGCGCCGAGGCCGGCGGCCGCCATCCCGCCGAGCATGGCGCGCCGACTGACATTCGCAGGACGGCCGTGCGGAGTTCCCATCGCCTGATCGCTCATCCGCCGACTATCTGCTCGGCACACCCATCGCGCAGGCCTTCGGCGAAGGACGCGACCCGTGCGGCGCGCGCGGGCTCCGGGATCCGCCGCCGGTGTCACACGCGAATGCTGGGTCCGTCGTCGTCGGCGGACACCAGGCGGTACATCTCCAGCCCCTCGGGCACCCCGCTCAGCTTGGGGCCGAAGAACGGTTTGCGGACCCGCCGGGCCTGCACGCCGAGGGACTCCAGGTCCTCGGGTTCGATGCGGTCCAGCGTCTCGGCGGACACCATCAGGCCGCCCTTGGCCGCGCGTTCCATCACCCGGGCGGCGATGTTGACGTCGACGCCCAGCCAGTCGCCGCCGATCCGCTGCGGACGGCCGGTGTGCAGTCCGGCCCGCATCCGCGGGGTGTAGCCGTCGATCTCGACGCCGGCGAGCGCGTCCATCGCGTCCAGCGCCCCGGCCAGCGCGACCTCGGGACGATGGAACACCGCCATCAACCCGTCGCCCATGCGTTTGACGATGTGCCCGCCGCGGTCCAGCAGCGGCGGCTCGATGGCGGCCGCGACCTTCCGCAGCAGCCGCAGGGTCGCGTCGTCGCCAGCGCCAAGGGACCAGCTGGAGAACCCGACCAGGTCGGTGAACACGATGGTGACCTCGGGGTTCGACGGCTTGCGGGACACCCGCTCGTTGACCGCGTGCCACAACTGCAGCCCGGCCAGGCTGACCTCGCGGTAGGCCGAGTCACGGTCCCGGATCAGCCGGTCGTTGGCGCGGGCCGCGGCGCTCGGCGCGTCGTCGCCCGCCGTCGACAGCGGATCACCGAACTCGGGGTCGCCGGGCAGAATCCGGCGGGCCCGGCGCAGCATGGACACCAGCGACGGGTTGGTGTTGGTCTCACGGACCCAGGAGGCGGCGGTGCGCGCGGCGTGCGCGGCCCGGTGCTCGTGCAGTTCCACAGCGTCGCTCGCGTCATCGGTGTCGGAGCGCTCGGGATTCACCGACTCAGGTTATGCGCCGCCGGAAGACACCAGCAACGACCCCGGGATCCGGCGCGTCCGGCCCCGATCAGATAACCGCTGGTGGGCCGGGTCCTCGCGAATCGGTCCGGTGGCGCAATAGTGATCCACGCCGCATCGACGGCCTGGATCACCGGCGGCGCGCGGCCCGGGCGCTCTGATACAGGCAGATCGCGGCGGCCGCGGCGACGTTCAGGCTTTCGCTGTCACCGGGCATGGTGATGCGGACCCGGTGGTCGGCCAGCGCGGCCAACTCGGTGGACAAACCATGCGCTTCGGGGCCGAACACCCAGGCCGTCGGCGTGGACAGGTCGGCGTCGTCGAGGTCCTGCTCGCCGTCGAGGGTGGCGGCCAGCACCGTGGCGCCGGCGGCGCGCAGCGCGCCCAGCACGGCGGCGGGGTCGGGTTCGGTGATCACCGGCACCGCGAAGATGCTGCCGGCGGAGGCGCGCAGGCATTTGCCGTTGTACGGGTCGACGCTGTTGCCGGTCAGCACCACCGCGTCGGCGCCCATGGCGTGCGCGGTGCGGATCATGGTGCCGGCGTTACCGGGCTCGGACAGCCCGACGGCCACCAGCACCAGCCGCGGCGCCCGCAGGTCGGCGATGCTGAGCTCGGGCAGCGCGCACACCGCGAACACGCCGGCCGGGGTGACGGTCTCCGACAGCGCCTTGGCCGCGCGCGCGGTGACCAGGTGGGTCGGCACGCCGCCGGTCAGCAGGTCGGCGTGCCGCTCTGCGGCCTCCGCGGTGGCGAACACCTCGATGGCCAGACCGCGGGCCAGCGCGCCCTGCACCAGGTTCGGGCCCTCGGCGAGGAAGCGCCCGGCACGTTTTCGGCCCGGGTGGCGCAGCAGCTTGGCTGCCGCGGCCACCCGGGCCGAACGCTCGGTGAGCTCCTGGTGGGCAGTCAGCCTCAGGCAGCCTCTCCGGAGGGGGCGTTGACGTCGGCCGGCAGGGCGGCGCGAGCGACCTCGACCAGAGCGGTGAACGCGGCGGCGTCGCTGACGGCGATCTCGGCCAGGTTCTTGCGGTCCACCTCGACACCGGCGGCCTTGAGGCCCTGGATCAACCGGTTGTAGGTGATGTCGTTGGCGCGGGCCGCGGCGTTGATGCGGGAGATCCACAGCTTGCGGAACTCACCCTTGCGGGCCCGGCGGTCCCGGTAGGCGTAGGTCAGCGAGTGCAGCTGCTGTTCCTTGGCCTTGCGGTAGAGGCGCGACCGCTGTCCGCGGTAGCCCTTGGAGGCCTTGAGGACGCTGCGGCGCTTCTTCTGGGCGTTCACCGCCCGTTTCACGCGTGCCATTGTCTTTCCTTGTCTTCTTCGGGTCTTAGGGTCGTGGGGTTTTCAGATGACGACGGCGGTTAGCCGTTGAGCATCTTGTTGACCCGGGTGGTGTCGTTGGCGGCGACGGTGGTGCGGCCATCGAGACGACGGGTGCGCTTGGTGGCCTTGTGCTCGAGCAGGTGCCGGCGGTTGGCCTTCTGGCGCACGATCTTGCCGGTGCCGGTGCGGCGGAAACGCTTGGAGGCGCCGCTGTGGGTCTTGGCCTTGGGCATGGCTGTCCTTACAGGTTGTTGGTGTTCGGTTCGGGCGAGCGGGTCAGCTCGGGTCGGCGTCGGAACCGGCGTCGGCGGGGTGTCCACCGGCCTGCTCGGCGGCCTTGGCTCGGGTCTTCGCGCCGCGGTGCGGTGCGAGGACCATCGTCATATTGCGGCCGTCCTGCTTGGCCGAGGTCTCGATGTAGCCGTAGTCGGCGACGTCGGACCCCAGTCGCTGCAGCAGCCGGAAACCCAGTTCGGGTCGGGACTGCTCGCGGCCGCGGAACATGATGGTCACCTTGACCTTCGACCCGGCTTCCAGGAAGCGCACCACGTGGCCCTTTTTGGTCTCGTAGTCGTGGTCGTCGATCTTGGGACGCAGCTTCTGTTCCTTGACGACGGTCTGCTGCTGGTTCTTGCGAGACTCGCGCGCCTTCTGTGCCGTCTCGTACTTGAACTTGCCGTAGTCCATGATCTTGCAGACCGGCGGCCTGGCGTTCGGAGCAACCTCGACGAGGTCGAGATCGGCGTCCGCGGCGACGCGGAGTGCGTCTTCGATGCGCACGATGCCTACCTGTTCCCCACCGGGGCCGATCAAACGGACTTCAGGCACACGAATGCGCTCGTTGACACGGGTCTCAGTGCTGATGTGGCCTCCCTGGTCAGTGCGGTTCGGTTCGGACCGGGACTCAGGGGCCGGACAGCTGCGGGAACGCGCTCCACCGGCGAACTGCTCTCACCGAGAACAGATCGGGCCCCGCAGACGGCAGGGCCCAAAGCCGACCAGTCGCGGCCTGACACCGCCTGCGCCGACACCGGAACACCGGAGCGCAGAACCGAAAGGACGTGCCCCTCGGTGACCGGACCGCGCCACCCGTGGGGCGCGCGGTGGGAGTTGGGACTCCACTTGCTGTCCTGGCGTGAGCCGGGACGGTCGCACATGGGAGTCTAGCAGGCATGAGCGAAGATCCGAGAATCGTCCGCGAGCTCAGTGACATCCCCGCCGTCGAGGTCATCACCCGTGCCGCGGTGATGCTGATGAGCGCGGCCGCCGAGAAACTGGGACTCTCCGACCCGGATCCGGACAACAGCCCGCACCGCGACCTCGACGAGGCCCGACGGCTGATCACCGCGCTGGCCGGGCTGGTCACCGCGTCGGCGGAATACCTCGGCCCGCACGCCGGCCCGGTCCGCGACGGCCTCAAGAGCCTGCAACTGGCGTTCCGGGAGGCCAGCGTCGCCCCCGAGGAACCGGGCCACGGCCCGGGCGAGAAGCTCACCGGCCCGGTCTGGTGACCCAGTAGCTCCGGCGCCTCAGTAGTCTGACTCGGCGGCCAGCACCTCGGCCAGCAGCGCGTCGGCCGGTGGGCGGCGCAGCCGGGAGCGGGCCAGCTCCCGGACCCTTTCCCGGTGGCCAGCCGGCTCGTCGACCGCGGCGCCGACGGCCACCGCGGCGCCCCGCCAATCCCGGCCCCAGGCGTCGGTCTCGGTGAGCGGACGCCGATCGGCGTCGGCCAGCGCGAACACCGACCGACCATCGGCCTCCAGCGCGCCGGCGCCCGCGACACCCGCCGCGCGCAACCGCACGCCGATGCCCTCCGGGGTGTCCGGGCCGACCAGCTCCACCCGGACCACGGCCCGCGTGCCGTCCCCGTCGGCCTCGACCCGCCAGGCCACGGTGTCCTCGGCGGCGTCGAAGATCCCGGGCGGCACGGCCGACCAGGCGATCGACGCCACCCCGCCGGCGACCTCGCCGGCAGCCGCGCGCCCGCCGCCGAGGCCGGCGGCCAGGGCGTAGTCGGACCGGACGGCGGCCGGGCCGCCGCCCCGGACTTCGACGCCCTGCAGTTCCGCCAGCTCCCGGGCGCGAGCAACAACGGCCTGCACCCGCGGGTCGCCGCGCAGGGCGTGGGCGTCCAGCGCGGCGAGGTGCGGTTCGAGCAGCTCGTCGACCGCGTCGTCCAGCGCGTCGTCGTCGAAGAAGTCCTGCGCGTCGTCGGTCAGCGCCGCGATCTCGGCGGCCACCAGCGCCTGGTCCAGTTCCGCGATCCCGTCGCGGTGGCTGGCCGGCCACCAGCGGCGCAGCCAATGCCCGAACGCCAACCGCCGTAGGTGATCCAGCGCGCCGGGCAGCAGCTGCGCCGCGGGCGCCTCGACCGCGGCGCCGTCGTCGGAGACCGGCTCGGCCAGCGCGTCGGCCAACGCCCGGTGCCCGTCGACGCCGACCACCCGCCACAGCCAGTCCGCCCGCGCCGGGTCGGTGAACGCGATGTGCGGGCCGGTGTCGGCGTCGACCGTCCAGGACAGCACCGCGCCGCTGACCTCCAGCACCGCCACCAGCGGCGCCGGCGCGGCCGGCTCACCGGCGCACCACACCCCGTGCCGCGCGATCAACCTCATCCGGCCGCCCTCATCTCCAGCATCGACTTGATGCGCTGCCGGTGATCCAGGCTGACCGAACGGGCCACCCCCTGCAGCACGGCGCGGACGTCCTCGACGTCGCCGCACGGCTCCTGCCAGACGTCGCGGCCATGCAGCCGGGCCCACAGCCGGCTCAGGTACGGCCGGGTGAAGGCGGCCAGCTCCTCGACCACCTGCTGTTGGCGGGGATGGATCGGCCCGCCGCCGGCCAGGTAGCGGCGCGCGTGCAGCACGTAGGCCTCGCGGCGCAGCCGGGCCTGGATCTGCCCGGCCAACCCGTATCGCGGTTCGGGGCCCTCGGACAGCGGCGACAGGCCTACCGAGACTTCGATTCCGGCGACCAGCGTCGCCTGGCGGTCCTCGCCGAGCAGACCCCACGGCGCGCATGCGCGGTCCACCTCCTCGGCGCACAGCAGCGGCACGTCGGGCAGTTCATCGCGGTCCATCGCGCGACGCAGGGTGGCCCGCACCCGGTCGATGACCGGGCGGTCCAGCGGCCGGTCGCCGCCGGCGCCGGCGATGGTCGGCGGGCGCTGCGGTTCGGCCGAGCTGAGCCCCAGCGCGACGATCGACCAGGGCAGCTGCCCGCCCGGCAGCCGTGCCCGGGCGCCCAGGTTGTACGGCGCGGGGTCTCCGATCAGCGCGTTCCATTGGCGCTGCCGCGTGGCCGCGGCGCGCCGCCCCTCGGCGGCGTCGAGGACGGTCGTCAATCCGGTCAGGAACGCCGCGCTGGGCGCGGCGTCCGGCCGGACGTCGTCCCAACTGGCCCGCAGTTGGTCGCCGAGTTCGGCCAGTACCCGCGGGTTCTCGACGTGGCGGGTGAGGGCCGCGCCGGTGGCGCGGTCCCGCCCGCTGTGGATCTCCCGCAACGTCTCCTCCGCCGAGCTGTCCGCGGTGGGGGCGCCGCGGGTCACGGCCAGCTCGAAGCAGACCGGAAAATACAGCTCCTGGGCATTGCCGTGGGTGATCCGCAACCTGCGGCGTTCCCGCTTGAGAACCTCGAACCACAGTGCCGCGGCGCGGATCCGGTCGGCCTGGCCGACGATCTCCGCTCGCATCGCCGACGCGACCTCGGCGTCCACGAACGGCCCCGAGAACTGCGGGTTCGACCGCAGTCTCAGCACCAGCGGGTCGATGACGCGTTTGACGGTGCGGCGCAGCGGGCCGCCGTCGGCGCCGCTGAGCACCTCGACACCGGGCCCGAGATCGCGCCACGCCCGGTCGATCACCGCCCGGCGCGGCTGCGTGGCCGCCGCGTCGGTGCTCATCAGCACAGGATAGGAGGCGACGTGGTTCATCGCGCGCCGCCGACCGCGAAGGTGGCCAGCGACGCCCAGTACAGCGGGCTGGCGGTGAGGTCGCCGTCGCGCCACCGGCGCATCGCGGCGCGCTGCCATCGGTTCACCGCGCGCCCGGCGTGATCGGCGTCGTGCGCGTCGTCGACGCCGATGATGAGATCCGCCATCGGGTCGGCGTCCGGTGCGGGCCCGTATTGCCGGTGCCCGGCCGTCGTCGGCAGCGACCACAGCGTGGCGGTCACCAGTTCCGCGCCGCCGAGGATCATCGCCGCCACCAACCCGCTGGCCTCGTCAAACCGGTAGTCGCCGCCGGAGGAACAGGCCAGCAGCGCCACTCGCGGTGGCGTCGGCGCCCGCGACGCCATCAGATCCATCGCCGCGAACGGTTGCGGTTCGGCCAGGTGCAGCGCGGCCCGGTCCGCGCGCCCGTCGTCGCCGTCGGCGGCGGTGGCGTGCCCGACGTACAGCAGCCGGCTCGGGTCGCGGGCCAACTGCGCGAACAGCCAGCCGCGGTCGACGTCGGCGCGCCGGAACAACTCCACCGGGTCGCCGACCTCGGGCAGCGTCGCTGTGGCCCGGCCGGCGAAGTGCCGGGTCAGCGGCCCGTCCGGGTCGGGGCGGCCGAGCACCGAGCCGAGCGGGGAGTCCGGCCGCTGCCCGGGCACCTTCGGGTCGAGCAGCAGCAGCGCCGCGGCGTCCCGGCGGCGTGACCAGCCGGCGCCGGGACGCGCGGCGTGCGCGATATTGGCCGGCGTGGCGAGGTAGATGTCGCAGAGTTCCATCAGCCGGGCGCCGCTGTCGTCGGGGGCGGCCAGCAGCCCCCACGGGACCTGGGCCAGCCGCGTGCTCGGGGAGACGAACAGCGCCGCGCGCGGGGAGGACACCGTGTCGAGCAGCAACCGCCAGGCCTCGGGGTCGATCAGCTGCGCGCCGAGCCGCTCGGCGATCGCGGATTCGGTTGCGGGACGGGCGAATCCGCCCCGGGTGAACGCGCGGTCCAGGGCGTGGCGCTGGTCTTCGGCGCCGACCGGTTCGGGCAGCGCGTCGGTGAGCTCCGCACGCGCGGAGTTGACCGCCTGCGGCGCCACCACCCAGACGACGGTCCGCGCCGGGTCGCCGACCACCCGCAGGCTGGCGTAGGTCGCCGCGCCGACGTCGGCGAAGCGCAGCACCAGGGTGTGGTTCACGGCCATGTCGCCCACGGGGCGTCACTCGCCGGGCCACCGCGGTCGTAGCGCTCGGCGGCCTGGGCGCGGTACCGGCTGATGATGGGTCCGCCGGTGGGGTCCATCACCAGCGGCGGCAGCGGACCGAGTCGGGTCAGCCCGGGTCCGCCCACCTCCCCCGTTCCGCCGGCCACCAGGGCGTAGTCCGCGACGCCTGCGGTGTCGACGTCTTCGATGGGGACCGCGGCGGTGGCCGCGCTGCTCCAGCCGACGGTTCCGTCGGCCGGGTATTCGGTGCTGAAACTGCCACGCGCGCCGTGGTATTCGATCAACTCCGCGACCAGCGCGGTGTTGCCCCACTCCCAGGCCGCCGCGAACGCGCCGGCCAGGATGGGCGCGGACACGTGGCTGGCCCAGCGCATCCGGGCGTCCGCGTCAGCGATGGCGTGCCGCACCGAGTCGACGGCCAGCGCGGCGGGGGCTTTGAGGTCCACGGCCCGCTCCATCTTCGCGTCCAGACCCGCGGGGTCGGCCAGCGCGTCCGCGCGCCAGATGCTGCCGAGGTGGTCGTCGAGCCGGGCGTACTGCAGCCAGCTGTGCCGGGACCAGCCGTCGAGCAGCGCCCGGGCCTCCCCGACCCGCTCCCGCGCCGCGCCGAAGTCGCCGCGCATGATGTCAACCCAGCTGCGCTGCACCAGAATCCGGTGAATGTGCAATGGCTTCTCGATCTCCCGCCAGTGCCGCTCGGCGTGCCCGAAGCGTTCCTCGGCGTCGTCGAGTTCCCCGATCGAGAGGCTGATCAGGCCGAAATACAACCAGCATCGGGACACGTCGTGGGCGCGCAGGTGTTCGGCGATGTCCGGGTACGCGCTGTGCGTGAGGGTCTGGGCCAGCCCGCGGTCCCCCGCCGACCATGCCGCCGTCGCGCGCTCCAACTGGGCCCGCGACGCCGCCAGGCGCCAGCCGCGCTGGCGGGCCCGGGCCTCGGCGCGCCGCAGCCACGGTTCCGCTTCGGTGAGCCGGCCGGTCTCGACGCAAAACCGGCCGTAGCCGAGGCCCGCCAGCACCAGCAGTTGGTCGTCGGCTTCGCCGCCGTCCCCGGCGCGCCCGATCGCGTCGAACACGCTGTCCCACAACGGAACCGAGCGGACGTGCAGGTCGTCGTCGCATAGCGCGGTCGCGCACAGGATCCGGGCGTGGGTGAGCAGACGGCCGCGCTCCTCGGCGAGCTCCGGATCGGGCTCGACGTCGTCGTCGGCCAGGGCGCATAGCGCGGCGTCGGCGGTTTCGTGTTCGCCGTGCGCGGCGGCCAGGCCGATCCGCAGGAATCGCGCGCGCCGTGCGTACCGGCGGCGCATCCGGTCCACCTCGGCCGGCGCCATGGTCACCGGCCGGCTCGGCGCGACGTAGGCCGCCAGGCAGTCGTCGATGCGGCGCAGGCATTCGGTGACGCCGTCGTAGGCGGTGCGGACCAGATAGAGCTCACCGAGCTGGGCGAACACCTCCAGCGCCCAGTCGTCGCGGTCGGCCGTCTCGATCGCGGGCAGCAGCGACAACAGCAAGTCCTTGGCGGCGCCTTCGTCGGCGGCCCGGGCCAGCCGTCGCGCGCGCTCCAAATCCGCCACGATCGCCACCTAAGTGATCATAGGAAGCGGCGGACGCGCGTGGCGCGTCCGCCGCTTCGGGCCGGATCAGCTGCAGCTCACCGTGACGGTGAACGGCTTGTTGATCTGTCCGTCCATCGGGTTGCTGAGATTCGCCCCGACCGCGTCACCGGTGATGGTGTAGGTGTCGCCGTCGACGGACACCTCCGCCGAGCCGACCTTCACACCCATCGTGTCGCTGACCGACAGCGCGTTGCCGTCGACGAACATGCCCAGGGATTCCACCTTGGGGGTGGCCTCGTCGGTCATCACGATGCCGAGGCCCTGCTGGCCGCCGATGGCCGCGCTGCCGACGGTGATCTTGCCGCCCTGCTTGACGCAGCTCACCGAGTTCAGATCCAGGCCGGGCAGGTCCTTGCCGTCGACCTTCACCGCGGTGCCGGAGCCAGTGCTGACGCTCTGCTGCGCGGCCGGCGCCGGGGTCGGCGCGGAGTCCTTCTCGCTCGAGCAGCCGACCACGACGAGGGCGGTGGCGAGCAGTCCGGTCGCGCCTGCGATAACTCGGTTCATCGATCTTCCTTCCGTTGTGCGTCGCCGGGTTGGCGTCGTCATGCGCAGAGTCAATCCGGTTCGATCCGCTACCGATCCCAATAAATCTCCGTCGCCGCACGTACCGTGGGGTCATGCCCATCGATGACGGATCGCCCGCCGACGCCCCGGAGACATTCATCGACCCGGACGACGCGGCGGCCGAGCCGGTTGAGCCGGTGATCGAGGCGACGGTCGTGTTGGCGCCTGTCGAAACCGGGGCGCCGACAACGGAATCGGGCTACACCGCCGCGGGTGTGCCGACCTTCGAGATGGTGCGGGAGAAGATCGAGACCCGGTTCGGCACGTCCATCGGGTCCACCGAGCTGGCCTCGGAGACGCCCGAGGGCCGCCGCGTCGAGGAACAGTTCGAGGCCCGCCGGCAGGCCGCCGCCGACAAGCTGGCGCAGATCCGGGAGTCGATGAAGGCCGACGGCCAGGACTGACGGTCCGGGGCGCGCCTGCGACGCGGCTCTCAGCGGGGCGGCATATCCTCGCTGCTCATGAAGTCCACCAGCCCCCCGCTGCCGGCCGTCCGCACCGGGGGCAGGTTCACCTGGGTGCCGACCGCCGTGGGCACGTTCATCGGCGTCATCGCGACGCTGTCGCTGATCGCGAGTGTGTCCCCGACGTTCCGGTCGCTGATCCACACGCCGCGGGAGTTCGTCAACGACTACCTGTTCAACTTCCCCGACACCAGCTTCGCCTGGGCGTTCGTGCTGGCCTTGCTGGCCGCCGCGCTGGGCGCCCGGAAGCGGATCGCCTGGTGGATCGCGATGCTGTACCTGGCCGCGTCGATCGCGCTGAACATCGCCGGGCTGCGGGATCCGCGGGTCACCGCCGCCGGCGAGGTCGGCGAGCTGATCGGCCTGGTCACCCATATCGTCGCGCTGGTTCTCGTCGGCCTGTCCTACCGGCAGTTCTGGGCCCGGGTGCGCCGCGGCGCGCTGTTCAAGGCGGCCGCCACCTTGGGCGCCGGGATGCTGGTGGGCATCGGTGTCGGGTGGGCGCTGGTGGAGTTGTTCCCCGGCAGCCTGGCGCCCTCGGACCGGTTGCCATACGTGGTCAACCGGGTGGTGGCGTTCGCCGGCTTCGGCGCCGAGACGTTCACCGGCCACACCCACGTCTGGGTGAACGCGCTGCTCGGCCTGTTCGGCGCGCTGGCGCTGATGGCCGCGGCGATCGTGCTGTTCCAGTCCCAGCGCGCCGACAACGCGCTGACCGGCTCCGACGAGGCCGCCATCCGCGGCCTGCTCGACGAGTACGGACGCAACGATTCGCTGGGCTACTTCGCCACCCGGCGGGACAAGTCGGTGATCTTCGCGCCGAACGGCCGCGCCGCCATCACCTACCGGGTCGAGGTCGGCGTCTGCCTGGCCAGCGGGGATCCGATCGGCGACCCGCGGGCGTGGCCGGCCGCGGTCGGCGCGTGGACGCAACTGTGCGAGACCTACGGCTGGGCGCCCGGGGTGATGGGCGCCAGCGCCGCCGGCGCCCGGGCCTACGCCGGGGGCGGGCTCAACGCGATGGTGCTGGGCGACGAGGCGGTCATCCATCCGGATCGGTTCGGACTGTCCGGACCGGACATGAAACCGGTGCGCCAGGCCGTCACGCGGGCCCGCCGCGCCGGGCTGAGCGTGCGGATCCGTCGGCACCGGGACCTGAGTTCGGCCGAGATGGCCGCGGTCATCGCGCACGCGGACGCCTGGCGGGACACCGAAACCGAGCGCGGTTTCTCGATGGCGTTGGGCCGGCTCGGCGACCCGGGAGACGGGGACTGCCTGCTGGTGGAGGCGGTCCGCGCCGACGCGGAGGTGGTGGCGATGCTGTCGCTGGTGCCGTGGGGCCCCAACGGGGTGTCGCTGGACCTGATGCGCCGCTCCCGGCAATCCCCCAACGGCACCATCGAGCTGATGGTCAGCGAACTGGCGCTGCGCGGCGGGGAACTCGGGATCGCCCGGATCTCACTGAACTTCGCGATGTTCCGGTCGGCGTTCGAGCAGGGCGCCCAGTTCGGCGCCGGTCCGGTCGCGCGGCTGTGGCGCAAACTGCTGGTGTTCTTCTCCCGCTGGTGGCAGCTGGAGACGCTGTACCGATCCAATATGAAGTACCTCCCGGAATGGGTGCCGCGCTATGCCTGCTACGCCGACGCCCGGCTGATCCCGCGGGTCGGGGTGGCCTCGGTGATCGCCGAGGGGTTCCTGGTGTTGCCGCTGAGCCGCCGCGGTCAGCCGCACACCGGCCAGCATCCGTCGGCCCCGGACGAGCCGCGGGAACTCGCGTCGGCGCCGGCGGACGCGGAGCCCACCCCCGAACGGCTGCCCGAACAGGTCCGGGTCCGGATGGCGAAGCTGACGGCGCTACAGAACGCCGGGGTGGACGCCTACCCGGTCGGGCGGGCGCCCACCCACACCGTCGCCGACGCCGCGGCGGCCGACGAGGGCGCCGTGGTGCGGGTGGCCGGGCGGATCCTGCGGGTCCGCGACTACGGCGGGGTGCTGTTCGCCGACCTGCGGGACTGGTCCGGTGAGGTTCAGCTGCTCCTGGAAGAACCCGCCGGCGCCGAGGCGTTCACCGCGGCCATCGACCTCGGCGACCTGGTCGAAGTCACCGGAACCGTCGGCCGCAGCCGGACCGGCACCCGGTCGGTGCTGGTCACCCAGTGGCGGTTGATCGGCAAATGCCTGCGCCCGCTGCCCGACAAGTGGAAGGGCCTGGCCGATCCGGAGGCCCGGGTGCGGGCCCGCTACCTGGACCTGGCGGTCAATCCGGAGGCCCGCGATCTGGTGCGGGCCCGCAGCCAGATCCTGCACGCGATCCGCTCCACCCTGGTCGGGCACGGGTTCCTCGAGGTGGAGACGCCGATCCTGCAGCAGATCCACGGCGGCGCCAATGCTCGGCCGTTCCGCACCCACATCAACGCCTACGACCTCGATCTCTACCTGCGCATCGCCCCGGAGCTGTACCTGAAGCGGCTGTGCGTGGGCGGGGTGGAGCGGGTCTTCGAACTGGGCCGGGCGTTCCGCAACGAGGGCGTCGATTTCAGCCACAACCCGGAGTTCACCCTGTTGGAGGCCTATCAGGCGCACGCGGACTACCTGAGTTGGATCGACGGGGCGCGGGAGCTGATTCAGAACGCGGCGATCGCCGCCAACGGCAGCGCGACGGTGTGGCGTACCGGCCCCGACGGGACTTTGGCAGCCGTCGACATCTCCGGGCAGTGGCCGGTCATCACCGTGCACGACGCGGTTTCGGCGGCACTCGGCGAGCAGATCGACGCGGACACGCCGCTGGCGACGCTGCGCAAACTCAGCGACACCGCCGGCATCGGCTACCGGCCCGGCTGGGACGCCGGGGCGGTGGTGCTGGAACTCTACGAGCACCTGGTGGAGGACCGCACCGAGGAGCCGACCTTCTACATCGACTTCCCGGCGTCGGTGTCGCCGTTGACCCGGCCTCATCGCAGCCGGCCCGGGCTGGCCGAACGCTGGGACCTGGTGGCGTGGGGCGTCGAGCTGGGCACCGCCTACAGCGAGCTGACCGATCCGGTGCTGCAACGACGACGGCTGCGCGCCCAATCGCTACTCGCCGCCGGCGGCGACCCGGAGGCGATGGAACTCGACGAGGACTTCCTGACGGCGCTGGAGTACGCGATGCCGCCGACCGGCGGGCTGGGGATGGGCGTGGACCGGGTGGTGATGCTGATCACCGGGCGCAGCATCCGGGAGACGCTGCCGTTCCCGCTGGCCAAGCCGCACTGACCGGGGGCTCCGGTGAGGCACAGCGGCCTCGCAGTGAGCGCCAAGCTTGGCCGGTCACCATTGCGTCGTGACCTCCGCATCGGGCGTGACGCTGCTCGGCGCGCCGCAAATCTTCGGGCAGCACCTGTCGCTGATGCACGGCTGGCTGCCGCTGACCGTCCAGATCCTGACCGCCGCGGTGCTGCTGTTGGCCCTCGGGCCACGAGCACGCAGCCGGCGCTGGTGGCTGCTGGCCACGCCGGTGGCGGTGCTGGTCGGATCCGGCGCGGCCCTGCTGGCGCATTCCTACATCACCTGTGGCGGGTACGCCGGGGAGCCGGCCCCGAAGGGTCTGTGGATCTGGATCGCGCTGACCGGGCTGGCGGCCGTCGTCCTGGTGCTGGGCTGGCCGGGGGCGCGGTGGTGGCGCCGGACGGCCGCGGTGGCCGCGCTCCCGCTGTGCGTGTTGAGCGCCGCCCTGGCGCTGAACCTGTGGGTCGGGTACTTCCCCACCGTGCAGATCGCCTGGAATCAGCTGACCGCCGGTCCGCTGCCAGATGAGACCGACGCGGGCGCGGTCACGGCGCTGGCGCACACCGTCGCGCAGACCAAGACGCTGCCGGCGAAGGGCAGCGTGCTGAAGGTCGACACCGGTTCCTCGGCATCGGGTTTCGCCCATCGCGACGAGTTGGTGTACCTGCCACCGGCGTGGTTCGCCACGGTGCCGCCACCGACATTGCCGACGGTGATGATGATCGGCGGCGAGTTCAACACCCCGGGTGACTGGCTGCGGGCCGGATCGGCGATCGAAACGGCCGACGCGTTCGCCACGGCGCACCACGGCAACGCCCCGGTGCTGGTGTTCGTCGACTCCGGCGGTCAGTTCAACAATGACACCGAGTGCGTCAACGGTCCCCGCGGCCGGGTCGCCGACCACCTGGTCAACGATGTGCGCCCGTACCTGATCTCGCAGTTCCACGTCAGCCCGGCGGCGGCGAACTGGGGGGTGGCGGGCTGGTCGATGGGCGGCACCTGCGCCGTCGACCTGGTCAGCATGCATCCCGACAAGTTCAGCGCGTTCGAGGACATCGCCGGCGACCTCGCGCCCAGCGCGGGCAACCCGGAGCAGACGCTGCGCCGGCTGTACGACGGGGACAAGGCGTTGCAGGCGTCCTTCGACCCGTCGACGGTGATCACCACCCACGGCCGGTACCAGAACGTGGCGGGCCGTTTCGACGTCAACGGCACGCTTCGCACCGCGCACGGGCCGGCGGTGATCGAGGAGGCGGCGCACACCCTGCCGGACGCCTCGGATCAGATGCTCGCCGCGCAGACGCTCTGCGGGCTGGGCCGGTCGGCGGGCATGGACTGCGCGGTCATCGAGCAGCCCGGCGGGCATAACTGGCCGTTCGCGGCGCAGGCGTTCCGGTTGGCGCTGCCGTGGCTGGCCGGCGCGGTCGGAACCCCGGGCGTCGACCGGATCCCGGTGAGCCACACCGACATTGCGCCCGCGGCGCCGTCCGGTCAGCCTCTGCAGGCCAAGGGCCCCTAGGTCCGTGCGGCGCTGGTGGGTGTCGGCGGGGCGTGGTGCTGATGGGCGTGGTTCTGGTGGCGGTGTGGCCGGTGGGCGTGACCCTGGTGGGCGTGTGGCTGGCGAGACCGGTGTGGCTGGCGAGGCCCTGCCACCTGTGCGGCCCGCTCCGTGCGGATCGCTAGGGCGAAATATCGCCGAATTTTCGCCCAGGTGGTCCACATGGATCACCTGGGCGATCCGGGAGCGGTGCGCTGCCGGCGAGCGTGCGCGCAGGTCACATTCTGCTGGCGAGCGTGCGCGTGGGGTCGCACCGTCCTGCGAGTTCGCAGACGTCGACGCACGCTCGCGGTCGAAACCTGATCTCCGCGCACCCTCAGCGCCAAACCTGATCTCCGTCCACTTTCGACCGAGAACTACACCGAGGGGTGGTGCGAGCGGCTAGCTCCTGGCGGCCTTCGCCGGAGCCTTGCGGGCGGGTTTCTTGGCAGCGACGGCCCTCTTGGCGGGTGCTTTCGCCGCGGGAGCCTTCGCCGCGGTGCGCGTAACCCGCTTGGGGGCGATGGCCGCGGCGCCCCGGCCGGCCAGCATCTCGGTGAGGAACTTGCCGGTGTAGCTCTCCGGGACCGCGGCGACGTCTTCGGGAGTGCCCTGCGCGACGACAGTGCCGCCGCCGGAGCCGCCCTCCGGGCCCATGTCGATGATCCAGTCGGCGGTCTTGATGACGTCGAGGTTGTGCTCGATCACGATGACCGAGTTGCCCTTGTCCACCAGCCCGTTGATCACCTGGAGCAGCTTGCGGATGTCCTCGAAGTGCAGGCCGGTGGTCGGCTCGTCGAGGATGTACACCGTCCGCCCGGTGGAGCGTTTCTGCAGTTCGGCGGCCAGCTTCACCCGCTGGGCCTCGCCACCGGACAGCGTCGGCGCCGGCTGGCCCAGCCGGACATACCCCAGACCCACGTCGACCAGGGTCTTCAGGTACCGGTGGATGGAGCTGATCGGCTCGAAGAAATCGGTGGCCTCCTCGATGGACATGTCCAGCACCTCGGAGATGGTCTTGCCCTTGTAGTGCACCTCCAGGGTCTCCCGGTTGTAGCGGGCGCCGTGGCACACCTCGCACGGCACGTACACATCCGGCAGGAAGTTCATCTCGATCTTCAGGGTGCCGTCGCCTGAGCAGGCCTCGCAGCGGCCGCCCTTGACGTTGAAGGAGAACCGTCCCGGCTGGTAGCCGCGGACCTTGGCCTCGGTGGTGGCCGCGAACAGGGTGCGGATCTTGTCGAACACCCCGGTGTAGGTGGCCGGGTTGGACCGCGGGGTCCGCCCGATCGGCGACTGGTCCACCCGGACCAGCTTGTCCACCTGATCGAGCCCGTTGATCCGGGTGTGTCGGCCCGGCACCAGCCGCGCGCCGTTGAGCTTGTTGGCCAGCACGGTCGCCAGAATGTCGTTGACCAGAGTGGATTTACCGGAGCCGGACACCCCGGTGACCGCGGTCAACACCCCCAGCGGGAACGCCACGTCGATGTCGCGCAGGTTGTGCTCGCGCGCCCCGACCACGGTCAACGCGCGGGAGCGGTCCACCGGCCGGCGGATCGCCGGGGTCTCGATGGCCTCCCGCCCGGCGAGGTAGGCGCCGGTGATGGACTTCGGATTCGTCAGCAGTTCGGCGTACGGGCCGCTGTGCACGACGGTCCCGCCGTGCTCGCCGGCGGCCGGCCCGATGTCGACCACCCAGTCCGAGGAGGCGATGGTGTCCTCGTCGTGCTCGACGACGATCAGCGTGTTGCCGAGGTCGCGCAGCCGGGTCAGCGTCTCGATCAGCCGGCGGTTGTCCCGCTGGTGCAGCCCGATCGACGGCTCGTCGAGCACGTAGAGCACCCCGACCAGCCCGGAGCCGATCTGGGTGGCCAGCCGGATGCGTTGTGCCTCGCCGCCGGACAGGGTGCCCGCGGCACGTTCCAGCGACAGGTATTCCAGGCCGACGTCGAGCAGGAAACCGAGCCGGGACTGCACCTCCTTGAGCACCTGGCCGGCGATGGCCTGCTCACGAGAGCCCAGGGTCAGCGCGTTCAGGAAATCGGAGCAGTCCGCGATGGACAGCGCGCAGACGTCAGCGATCGACTTGGCGCCGAGGTCCCCGGCGGCCAGCGTGACCGCCAGAATCTCCGGCTTGAGCCGGGTGCCGTCGCACTCCGGGCACGGCACGTCGCGCATGAAGCCTTCGAGGCGTTCCTTCATCTGCTCGGACTCGGTCTGGTCCATCCGGCGCTGCAGGTAGGCCAGCACGCCCTCGAAGTCGGCATAGTAGGACCGGGTGCGGCCGTATCGGTTCTTGTAGCGGACGTGCACCTGCTCGTCGCAGCCGTCCAGGATGGCCTTGCGGGCCTTGGCGGGCAGTTTGCGCCACGGGGTGTTGACGTCGAAGCCCATCGACTCGCCCAAGCCGGCCATCATCCGGGTGAAGTACTCGGCGGTGTGCCCCATCGACCACGGCGCCACCGCGCCTTCGGCCAGGGTCAGGTCCGGGTCCGGCACCACCAGGTCGATGTCGACCTCCTTGCGGATGCCCAAACCCGTGCACTCCGGGCAGGCGCCGTAGGGCGAGTTGAAGGAGAACGACCGGGGTTCCAGGTCGTCGACCGCCAGCGGGTGCCCGTTCGGGCAGGCCAGCTTCTCGGAGAAGCGCTGCTCGCGGTGTGGATCGTCGTCGTCGCGGTCGACGAACTCCAGCACCACGATGCCGTCGGCCAGGCCCAGCGCGGTCTCCACCGAATCGGTGAGCCGCTGCTTGGAGCCGGCTTTGACGGTGAGGCGGTCCACCACGACCTCGATGTCGTGCTTCTCCTGCTTCTTCAGCTTCGGCGGGTCGGTGAGCGGATACACGGTGCCGTCCACCCGGACCCGGCTGTAGCCCTGGGTGTTGAGCTTGTCGAACAGGTCGACGAACTCCCCCTTGCGGGTGCGCACCACCGGCGCGAGGACCTGGAACCGCAGCCCCTCGTCCATGGCGAGGACCTGGTCGACGATCTGTTGCGGGGTCTGCCGGGCGATCTTCTCCCCGCACACCGGGCAGTGCGGCGAACCGGCCCGGGCGTAGAGCAGGCGCAGGTAGTCGTACACCTCGGTGATGGTGCCGACGGTGGAGCGCGGGTTGCGGTTGGTGGACTTCTGATCGATCGACACCGCCGGGGACAGGCCCTCGATGAAGTCGACGTCGGGCTTGTCCATCTGCCCGAGGAACTGCCGGGCGTAGGCCGACAGCGACTCCACGTAGCGGCGCTGCCCCTCGGCGAAGATGGTGTCGAACGCAAGCGAGGACTTGCCCGATCCGGACAGGCCGGTGAACACGATCAGGGCGTCGCGGGGCAGGTCAAGGTCGATGCCGCGCAGATTGTGCTCACGCGCACCCTTGACGATCAGGCGGTCTGCCACCGGTCACACTCCAATTTCGACGCGGGCCCGGAAATGGCCCGTCGTCCATGGTAGGCATCAGCACCGACAGGTCGAGCGGCGAGGGACGAGCTGCGAAGAGCCTGGAGGCTGGACACACCGACAAGTAATCTCGGGCCTATGACCGTCGTCTCCGAGGATTACACCGGCCACGTCGATCCCGGGACCGGCGCGCGCCGCCGATTGCCCGGCGCGGCGATCATCAAGGTCTCCGTCGGCCCGATGGACAACAACGCCTACCTGATCACCTGCGCCAACACCGGAAAGACGCTGCTGATCGACGCCGCGAACGACGCCGACGCGCTGCTGGAGGTGATCCGCGACCAGGCGCCGGATCTCGCGCTGATCCTCACCAGCCACCAGCACATGGACCACTGGGTGGCCCTGGAGCAGGTCGCGGCGGCCACCGGCGCCCCGACCGCCGCGCACGCCCTGGACGCCGATCCGCTGCCGGTCACCCCGGACCGGCTGATCGCCGGCGGCGACGTCATCGAGATCGGCGACCTGCGGCTCACCGCCATCCACCTGCAGGGGCACACCGAGGGCTCGATCGCGCTGGCGCTCGACGGGGACGCCACCGGCGGGGTCACGCAACTTTTTTCAGGCGATTGCCTGTTCCCGGGCGGCGTCGGCAAGACCTGGCGCGACGGTGACTTCGAGCGGTTGCTCGACGACGTCAGCGCCAAGGTCTTCGACGTCTACGGCGACGACACCGTCGTCTATCCGGGCCACGGCGACGACACCACGCTGGGCGCCGAGCGTCCGCATCTTGACCAGTGGCGCGAACGCGGCTGGTGAGGCCGCGGCGCCCAACGCACGCCGCGCCCACGCACGCCTCGGCCCCGCCGGTCACGCGGACCGGCGGGGCCGTGCGGGCGGCGCCTAGTTAGAGGTGTGGACGATCAGGACGTCGCACTTGGCCTTGCGGGCGACGTTCGCCGGGACCGAGCCCAGCAACCGTCCGGCGATGGTGCTCAGGCCGACGTTGCCGACGACCAGCAGGTCCGCGTCGATCTCGTTGGCCAGCTCGACCAGCGCGTCCACCGGGGCGCCCTCGATGGCGCGCTCGACGACCTGGTAGGCGCCGGCGGCGGTCGCGCGGTCCTTGGCCTCCTGCAGGATGGCGTAGATCGGGGCGTTGCCCGACACCTTGTAGCCCTCATCCTTCAAGACGTCGGCGGCGCGGGAATCCGCGTGGGCCGGGAAGTACGCCGTGGCGATGACGACCTTGGAGCCCTCATCGCCGGCCAGCGCGCCGGCCCGCTCCACGGCCTTCAGCGACGAGTCGGACCCGTCCGTGCCGACCAGCACAGTCTTGTAGCCGCTCATCCATGACCTCCCAGGGGTTCGGTTGCAGTTCGGTTGCACAGCCAACTTGTGAACATTAGCCCGAAACATACCCCCGACGTTCGCTTTTTCGGTGTCGCGTCGGACACGCCCGCAAACAGGAGTCCATGTCAGGATCGTCGTCATGGGCGCATTCCTATGGAGAACCGGACTGGTCGGTTTAGCACTCTGGGTGGTCACGCTGATCGTTCCCGGCGTGCAGTTCGTCGGCGGCGACACCGCCATGGCGCGGATCGGCGTCATCTTCGTGGTGGCGGTGATTTTCGGGCTGGTCAACGCGGTGATCAAGCCGATTGTGCAGGTCCTGGCGATTCCGCTGTACATCCTGACCCTCGGCCTGGTGCACATCGTCATCAACGCGCTGATGCTCATGATCACCTCGTGGATCACCGAGCACACCACCCACTGGGGCCTGTCGGTGCACCCGTTCTGGTGGCAGGCGATCTGGGGCGCGATCGTGTTGTCGCTGGTCAGCTGGGCGCTGGACTCGCTGATCAAGGGCTAGCAGGGGCCCGGCGGGTGGGACGAGTGGCGAACCTCACCGCCGCAGATGGGCGGCGAAGAACGCGAACACCCGATCCCAGGCGTCGGCGGCCGCGGCGTCGTCGTAGCCGAACCGCGCGACCCGCAGCACGGGCTGCGCGGGGTACCGGTTGGCAAACGCGTGCCCGGCCTCCGGGTAGACCGCCACATCATGCTCGACGTCCAGCCGCTCCAGGATGTCGCGCACTTGGGGCCCGGCCGTCCCGCGGGGATTCCACGGGTCCTTCCCGCCGAAGCTCGCCACCACCGGGCACACGCCGGTCAACCGCTGCTCGATCTTCGGTGGCAACGGCGTGCCGTAGAACGGGGCGGCCGCGTCGTAGTCCCCGGTCCCGGCCACCAGCAGCGCGAATCGCCCACCCTGGCAGAATCCGACGACGCCGATCGAGCCGCCGCACCCGGGCAGGTCGGCCAGCGCCCGACGGGTCGCGTCGATGTCGTCGAAGGTCTCCCCGCGGGCGCGCATCACCTCGCCGACCTGGCGCACCACGCAGCGGACCCGGGAACGTCTGCTGTACAGATCGGGCGCCGCGACCAGGTAGCCGCGGTCTGCGATGAGCCTCGCCACCCGGCGGATCTCGTCGCCGAGACCGAGCAGGTCGTGCAGCAGCACCACACCCGGAAGCGGCCGCGCGCCGGCTGCGGCCGGCTCGAAGATCTCTACGGTCAACGTTCCCGCGGGGGCCCGCACCGCAATGGTTGGCACGCTCGCGAGCTTAGGGGCGAAGGCGATGCGCGGCTACCCTGGGACGGGTGAGTTCCGCAGAAGTCCCCGGCGGCGTCGTCCACGAGCTGCCCGACGATCTGCGCGCCGAGCTGATCGCCGACCCGGCGGTGCTGGACGCCTGGAACGACATCACTCCCCTGGCCCGCAACGAATTCATCTGCTGGGTCGAGGACGCCAAGCAGGCCCCGACCCGGGCGCGGCGGATCCGGCGCACCCGGGAGGAGTTGGAGGAAGGCAAACGCCGGCCGTGTTGCTGGCCCGGTTGCAAACACCGGGAGCGCACCGGCCACGCTTAGCCCCGGTCAGTCGTCGGTGACGGTCAGCTTCACGTCGATATTGCCGCGGGTGGCCTTCGAGTACGGGCACACCTGGTGCGCCTTCTCGGTCAACTCACGGGCGGTGTCGCCGTCGACGTGCGGCAACGTGATCTCCAGTTCCACGGCGAGCTTGAAACTGGGGTCATCGGACACCAGCGACACCCGGGAGCCGACGGCGGAGTCACTCATATCGGCCTTCGCCTCCCGGCCGATCATCCGCAGCGCGGAATGGAAACACGCCGCATAGCCGACGGCGAACAATTGCTCGGGGTTGGTGCCGTCGCCGCTGCCACCCATCTCCGGCGGCATCGCCAGGGCGACGTCGAGCTTGCCGTCCGAACTGCGCCCGCGCCCGTTGCGGCCGTCCCCGGTGGAAAGCGCCTCGGCGGTGTACACGATGCCCATCTTCGATCCTCTCGTCTATTGACCAGGGTTCCCGATGTCGCGTGAAGGAAACCTCCGTTAACCCTATCCGCGCCAACACAGTTCGCAGGATGTCCAGCGGAATCGGCGCCCGGGCGCGAAACTGATGCCTTGACTTCCGGCGGAGGAGCGTGATGGCAGCACAGCAGACGTTGTTCACCGGCGGGGCGATCTGGACCGGCGACCGGGACACCGACGCCTTGCTGATCGCCGAAGGGACGGTCCTGGCCACCGGCGAGCAGGCCCGGGAGCGGGTCGACGCCGGGGCCGAGCGCGTCGACCTCGACGGCGGATTCCTGATGCCGTCCTTCGGCGACGGGCACTCCCATCCGCTGCCCGGCGGCCTGGAATCGGTCGGACCGCGGGTTCGGCCGTGCCGATCCGTCGACGAGATCGTCGCCGCGGTGAAGGCGTTCGCCGACGCGCACCCCGACCAGGAGTGGATCACCGGAGCCTCCTACGACGGCAGCCTGGCGCCCGGCGGCCTGTTCGACGCCCGCTGGCTCGACGCCGCCGTCGGCGACCGTCCGGTGGTGCTGCGGGCCTGGGATTACCACACGGTGTGGTGCAACTCCGAAGCGCTACGGCGGGCCGGCATCACCGCCGACACCCCGGACCCGCCGCTCGGCGAGATCCCACACCGCGCCGACGGCTCCGTGCTCGGCACCTTGCGGGAGTGGGGCGCGGTCGACCTGGTGATGAACGTGATGCCGGCGCACGACGAGCAGACCCGGATCGGCGCGCTGGGCGCCGCCGCCGACTATCTGCTGTCGCACGGGGTGACCTGGGCCCAAGACGCCTGGGTGACTCCGGCCGATGTGCTCACCTACGTCGCGGCCGCCCGCCGCGACGCGCTGCGGATGCGGTTCAACCTGGCGCTCTACGCCGATCCCAGGCACTTCGACCAGCAGGTCGGCGACTACGCCGCGGCCCGGCAGTCGGTGATCGACGCCGACAACCCGCTGCTGACCGCGAACACGGTGAAGTTCTTCGCCGACGGGGTCGTCGAGAACGAGACCGGCGCGCTGCTGGAGCCCTACTGCTCGGGGCTGCACAGCCACGGCATGCAGACCTGGGAGGGCGACTCACTGGCCGAGGCGGCCCGCCGGGTCGACGAGCTGGGGCTGCAGATCCACATCCACGCCATCGGCGACGCCGCGGTCCGTCAGTCGCTGGACGCGATCGAGCACGTGGTGGACAGCAACGGAGCTCGCGACCGGCGGCCGGTGATCGCGCACGCACAGCTGGTCCACCCCGATGACATCAACCGGTTCACCGCGCTGGGAGTGATCCCGAACATGCAGCCGCTGTGGGCGCAGCAGGACGCGCTGATGAACGTGCTGACCGTTCCGCGGCTGGGTCCGGAGCGCTCCGACCGGCAGTACCAACTGCGCACGATCGCGCAGACCGGGGCGGCGCTGTCGCTCGGCTCGGACTGGCCGGTGTCCTCCGGCGCGCCGCTGGAAGGCATCGCGGTCGGAGTCTCCCGGCAGACCGCCGAGGGCGAGCCGGCCGGTGGCTGGACCCCGCACGAGACCCTCGACATCGAAGCCGCGCTGGCGGCGTATTCGGCTGCGGTCGCGTACCAGGGGTTTGCGGAGAATACTTGGGGCCGGATCGTGCCCGGCGCCAGTGCCGATCTGCTCTGGCTGGGGCAGGACCCGCGCCGCACGCCCCCGCTGGAGTTGCCCCAGATCCCGGTGCGCGCAACGTATTTGCGCGGACTACCGGCCCACTCCAGCCTCTGAGGACACCAGGAAAGGGCATCAGCGATGACGATCCCAACCAACGCCGCGGCGCCGAACCCGCTATTCGACGAGAGCGAGGGCCACCTGCGCCGGGCCCTCGGGCTGCCGTCGCTGGTGCTGTTCGGCCTGGTGTACATGGTGCCGCTGACGGTGTTCACCACCTACGGCATCGTCACCGAGGAAACCGGCGGCCGGGTGCCGCTGGCGTACGCGGTGACGCTCATCGCGATGGTGTTCACGGCCTGGTCCTACGCCAAAATGTCCCAGGCCTACCCGGTCGCCGGATCGGCATACACCTACGCGCAGAAGAGTTTCGGCGCTCCGGTGGGTTTCCTGTCCGGCTGGTCGCTGCTGCTGGACTACCTGTTCCTGCCGATGATCAACTACCTGGTCATCGGGATCTACCTGGACGCGGCATTCCCGAACATCCCGGCCTGGGTGTTCGTGCTGCTCGCCATCCTCGGAGTGACGGCGCTGAACCTGATCGGCATCAGTTCGGTGGCGCGGGCGAACTTCGTCATCATCGCCGTGCAGACCGTCTTCATCGGCACGTTCCTGGTGCTCTCGGTGGTGAAGATCTCCGGCAACGACAATGTCAGCCTGATGGCCCCCGTCACCGGTGACGGATCCGCCACCGGGCTGGGCGTGATCTTCGCCGGCTCCGCGGTGCTGTGCCTGTCGTTCCTCGGATTCGACGCCGTGTCAACGCTTTCCGAAGAGGCCCGCGCGCCAGAGCGCAATGTGCCGCGCGCGATTCTGACCGCGACCATCCTGTCCGGCCTTATCTTCATCCTGCTGTCCTACATCTCCCAGCTGGTGTTCCCGTCCAACGAATTCACCGACGTCGACTCCGGCGCGCTGGACGTGATGCGCAGCGCCGGCGGACAGTTCCTGGACACCTTCTTCACGGCCGCCTACGTGGCCGGCTGCATCGGTTCGGCGCTGACGTCGCAGGCGGCGGTGTCGCGCATCCTGTACGCGATGGGCCGCGACGGCATCCTGCCGAAGAAGGTCTTCGGCCATGTGTCGGTGAAGTTCAGCACGCCCACCTGGGCCATCCTGGTGGTCAGCGCGGTGTCGATGCTGGCGCTGTTGATCGACCTGTCGGTGCTGGCCTCGCTGATCAGCTTCGGGGCGCTGGCGGCGTTCTCGGTGGTCAACCTGTCGGTGATCAAGCACTACTTCTTCGACGAGCAGCGCCGCTCCGGGATGGACGTCGTCTGGTTCCTGGTGCTGCCGCTGACCGGTTTCATCCTGACCGCCTGGTTGTGGACCAGCCTGTCTGGAATGTCGCTGGTGATCGGCCTGAGCTGGCTGGCCATCGGGTTCTGCTGGTTGCTGGCGGTCACCCGCGGCTTCCGCCGCCCGACCCCCACCCTGGAGATCGAAGGACACTGAGTCGCGGTTTACCCCTCGCCGACCGTGTGATCGGCCTCATACTGCTAGCCGGACGTCAGCGCTGACGTCGCGGAAGGAGTCTGATGCGCATCCCGTCAGCCGCCAAATGGGCCGTGGGAGTGTTGTGCGTCCTGGCGCTCGTCGTCGCCGCGGGAATCAACGCCAACCAGAGCGGGGCGGGCGCCGACGCCCGGTCCAAGATGATCCTCATCGCGCCGGCCGCCGCCGGCGGCGGCTGGGATCTGGTGGCCCGGGAGGCGCAGCAGGCGTTGCGCACCGACGGCATCGTCAACAACGTCCAGGTGGTCAACGTGCCCGGCGCCGGCGGCACCATCGGCTTGAGCCAGCTCAGCCGGCTCGACGGCGACGGCACCACCATGATGGTGACCGGCACGGTGATGCTCGGCGGCATCGCCCGCAACCATTCGGAGATCACGCTGGCTGACACCACCCCGATCGCCCGGCTCGCCGAGGACTTCGACGTGTTCGTGGTGTCGGCGGATTCACCGTTCCAGACCTTCGAGGACTTCCTGGCCGCGTGGAAGGAGCACCCGGAGGGGATGCCGATCGGCGGCGGTTCGGCTGGCGGGGTGGATCACCTGATCGTCGGCCAATTGGCCCGCGCCGCTGGCATCGACATGAACAGGATCCGCTACAGCGCCTATGCCGGCGGCGGCGAGCTCACCATCAACCTGCTGTCCACCGCGCACGGCACCCCGAACGTCGGGGTCAGCGGATTCAACGACTTCCGCGACATGCTCGCCGACGGGAAGCTCCGCCCGCTGATGGTGGTGGCGCCCGACCGCCTGGAGGGCCTGGAAGCGCCGACGGCCGCCGAGGCCGGGTATCCGGCGGTGGACCTGGTGAACTGGCGCGGGATGGTCGCTCCCCCGGGCCTGACGCCCGAGCAGCAGACCGAACTCATCGGCATCGTCACCGAAATGACCGGGACCGAGCATTGGGAGGCCGTCGTCAAACGCAATCGCTGGAAGGAGTCCTTCCTGACCGGTGACGAGTTCGGCAAGTTCCTCGTCGAGGAGCAGCAGCGGATCAGCACCCTGGTGACCGAACTGGGGCTGGACCAGTGAGCACCGCGAGTCGACGATGCGGGGCGAGGTACGAGGCCCGAGGAGGAGCGAGCGTATGAGCACCGCGAGTCGACGATGCGGGGCGAGGTACGAGGCCCGAGGAGGAGCGAGCGTATGAGCACCGCCACTAAGACCGAGTCCGGCCGCCGGTTCTGGGCCGGCCGCAGCGCGCTGATCATGCCGGCGCTGCTGGTGGTGCTCGGGGTGTTCCTCATCATCGGCATCCAGGACATGGACATCTCGGGCAAGGATTCGCTGTTCGGGCCCAAAGCGTTTCCGTGGATCACCGCCGTCGGCTGCTTCATCGTCGCCGCGTTTCTGGCGATCAGCATCCTGCGTAACCCCGAGATCCCGGAGGTCGACGAGGAGGGCACATCGGCCGACCCCAGCAGTAACTGGCGGGCCGTCGCGATCACCGTCGGCTCGTTCGTCGGGTTCGCGGTGCTGCTGCAGCCGGCCGGCTGGATCATCTCCGCGGCGCTGGTGTTCTGGGGGTTGACCGTCGGCCTGGGCAATACCCGCTACGTGTTCAACCTGCTGATCGGCCTCGCCGCATCCTCGATCATGCAGCTGATCTTCGCCGGGATGCTGGGGCTGAACCTGCCGGCCGGCGTGATGGGAATGTTCTGATGGATTCGATTGTCGGTCTGCTCGGCGGTTTCGCCGACGTTCTCACCCCGGTCAACCTGCTCTACGTCTTCATCGGCGCGGTCATCGGCACCGCGGTCGGCGTGCTGCCGGGTCTCGGGTCGGCGATGGCGGTGGCGCTGCTGCTGCCGATCACCTTCACCTTGGACCCGCTGGCCGCGCTGGTCATGTTCGCCGGCATCTACTTCGGCGGACTGTTCGGCGACTCCATCGCCGGCATCCTGATGAACACCCCCGGCAACTCGACAGCCATCGCCGGCTCCTTCGAGGGGCACCTGATGGCCAGACGCGGTCGCGGCGCGCAGGCGCTGGCCACTTCGGCGCTAGGCGCGTTCATCGGCGGCATGATCGCCACCGTGCTGGTGGTGTTCTTCGCCCCGACGTTGGCGAACCTGGCCACCACGTTCGGCCCCGGCGAATACTTCGCGCTGGCCATCTTCGCGTTCCTGGCCACTTCCGCGGTGGTGTCGGATTCGGTGGTCAAGGGCCTGGCGGGGCTGCTGATCGGGTTGACACTGGCGATGATCGGCACCGATCAGGTCAGCGGCACCCAGCGGTTCACCTTCGGCAACATCGCGCTGTTCGACGGGGTCAGCATCGTCGTCATCACGGTGGCCATGCTGGCCGTCGGCGAGGTCATCTACATCGCGTCCCGGCTCGGCCGCCCCGACGACCGCAGTTTCACCCCGTCGACCGGGCGGGCGTTCCTGTCGCTCGCCGAATACAAGAAGGCACTGCCGGCCTGGCTGCGCGGCACCGCCTTCGGCGTCCCGTTCGGCGTCATCCCGGCCGGCGGTGCGGAGGTTCCGACGTTCCTGGCCTACGGTGTGGAGAAGCGACTGGACGCCCGCAGCGACGACCCGCAGTTCGGCAAGGGCGCAATCCGGGGCGTCGCCGCGCCCGAGGCGGCCGGCAACGCGACCGCCGGCACCGCGATGGGCGCCCTGCTGGCGTTGGGCCTGCCCACCTCGGCGACTGCGGCGATGCTGCTGGCGGCGTTCATGCAGTACGGCATGCAGCCGGGTCCGCTGCTGTTCGTCCGCAACGCCGACCTGGTGTGGGCGCTGCTGGCCAGCCTGTTCATCGGCATGGTCGTGCTGCTCATCCTGAACATGCCCTTCGCCCCGCTGTGGGCCCGGCTGCTCAGGATCGAGAAGGCCTACCTGTACGCGGGCATCGGCATGTTCGCCTGCTTCGGTGTGTACGCGGCCAGCGCGGCGATGATCGACGTCGTCTTCATGATCATCCTGGGCCTCATCGGCTTCGCCATGCGCCGCTTCGACGTTCCGCTGGCCCCGGTGCTGATCGCGGTGATCCTCGGCCCGCTGGCTGAGTCGTCGCTGAGGGAGGCGATGAACAACTCCGAGAACAACCCGATGACCCTGATCAGCTCCCCGATCACCATCACCCTGTACACACTGCTGATCGGCGTCATCGTGTTCAGCGTGTACAGCAAGGTCCGGCTGCGCAAGGACGCCGAGGATCCGGAGATCGAAGCCGCCGTCGACAGCGGCAAAGTGCGCGACCTCGACTGAGACTCTTGACACCATTCGGCACTGAATGCGATATTGATCACACTGTGATGGAACGATAAACCACATCACACCTATCCACCTCTCGCGCCGTGCAGAACTGGCGCGCCACGGGATTGGAGCGAGTGATCACTGCGAACGTCATGCTCGTCGTCGAGCGAGTTTTCCGCCCATCCAGCGCGGTGCTGTTTCGCGCGTGGACCGATCCGGACGAGATGGCGGCCTGGCGCGGCAGCCCCGGCTGGCACGTCGAGGCCGACACCGTGACCTCCGAGCTGCGCCTCGGCGGCCACCACCATCACGTCAAAGTCCGCGACGACCAGCCGGCGGTCCGGGTGACCACCGACGCGGTCTTCACCGAATTCTTCGCACCCGATGTGTTCGTCGCCCGGCAGCGGATCACCGGAGACCCCGGGATCGATCCGGACATACCACTGGAGCTTCGGGTCGAGTTCCTCAAAACCGGTCGCGACGGCACGCTGATCCGGATCATCCAGGGCCCCTACGACGAAGCCGTCGCCGAAGAGCACAGCCTCGGCTGGGAACGCGAACTCACCCGATTGCAGGACTACCTCGACGCCAAGAGCAAGGAGAGCGCCTGATGGCCGACACCGGAGCTGTGAGCGCGGACGGCGGCCAGGCCACCGTCGTCCGGCGCAAGCCGCTGATGACGATGCAGCAGATTCTGCTGATGAACCTGGGATTCTTCGGGATCCAGTACAGCTTCGGCATGCAGCAGACCGCGGTCAACCCGATCTTCACGTTCCTAGACGCCGATCCGCACAGTCTGCCGATCCTCAACCTCGCCGGACCGATCACCGGGCTGCTCATCCAGCCGTTGATCGGCGCCCTCAGCGACCGGACCTGGAGCCCGCGTTTCGGCCGACGCAAGCCGTACTTCATCATCGGCGCGATCGGCTGCTCGGTGTGTCTGTTCCTGTTCCCGTTCGCCGCCGCGCTTTGGATGGCCGTCCTGCTGCTGTGGCTGCTCGACGCGAGCAACAACACCGCGATGGAGCCCTACCGCGCGCTGATCGCCGACAAGCTGCCGCCCTCGCAGCTGGCGAAAGGCTTTCTCGCGCAGAGCTTCTTCACCGGTTTCGGGATCACCCTGGCCAACGTTTCGCTGTTCGTCTTCCAGAAGTTCATCACCGGCGCGACCGATGCGGGCATCCCCTACTGGGTGGTCGGCTCGTTCATGCTCGGCTCGGTCTGCTCCATCACCACGGTGCTGATCTCGGTGCTGAAAACGCCGGAGATTCCGCCCACCGAGGCCGAACTCGCGGCGCTGCGCGCCAAGAAGGGCGGGCTGATCTCCGCCGTCCGCGAGATCTGGGACGCCATCGTCGACATGCCGCGGGAACTGCGAAAGCTGGCGCTGGTCTACCTGTTTCAGTGGTACGCGATGTTCTGCTACTGGCAGTTCGTCGCGCTGTCGATCGCGCAGTCGGCGTTCGGCACCCAGGACACGCATTCCGATGAGTACGCCGAAGCGGTGGGCTGGACCGGCCTGATCAACGGCTGGTACAACATAGTCACGTTCACCGTGGCCTTCTCCCTGGTCGCGTTCGCCCGCCGGCGCGGCGCGAAATTCGTGCACATCGCCTGCCTGCTGTGCGCCACCGTCGGACTGCTCGTGTTCCCGCACCTGACCAACAAATACGCGATGTTCATTCCGATCATCGGGCTCGGCATCGCGTGGGCGTCGATCATGGGCGTGCCGTACATCATGGCGGTCCGGATGATTCCGTCCAACCGCTACGGGGTGTACATGGGGATCATCAACATGATGATCGTCATCCCGATGCTGATCCAGACGCTCACCTTCGGCGCCATCTACCAGACGCTGCTGGACAACGACCCGGGCAACGCCATCATGTTCGCCGGCGTGCTGCTGGCGCTGGCCGCGCTGGCGATGAGCTGGATCAAAGAACCGCCGATGGTGCGCGACGTCGACGCCGTCACCGCGATGCCCGCGGGCCACTGAGGAGAGAGGTCTCGGGATGCTGAACAATTACCGCACCATCGTGGTGGGCACCGACGGTTCGGCGCTGGCCGGTCCGACGGTGGCCCGGGCAGCGCTGGCCGCCAGGCGCGAAGACGCCGACCTGGTGATCGTCTGCGCGTTCGCCGAGATGACGCGCCGACTCGACGCCAAGAACGTCGCGACCCTGGGCGGGGACGCCCGGATGGGCCAGGTGCCTGGCCGAGCGGCGGCCAGCACGGCGATCGCCGAAGCCGTGGCGATCGCCCAGGAGTACGGAGCCACCATCGGCGCGGCGTTGCTCGTCGACGGTGACCCGGCGGCGGTGCTGGTGAACGTCGCCACCGAGCGCGAGGCGCAGCTGATCGTGGTGGGCGCCCGTCATCACCGGTCCCTCGCCGAGCGATTGTTGGGGACGGTGGCCACCGAGGTGACCAAGCGCGCCCCGTGCGATGTGCTGGTGGTGCGGCCGGCCGAGGAGACCGGCGAACTCGAAGTGCCAGAGGATCACCCCGCGACATCGGCGGGCGCCGATTAGCAGCTTGGACAACCGGGTGGCCCCCGACCGTTCGGCGGTCGACGACATCCTCGCCGGGCTTTCCCCGGACCGGCGTGACCTCTTCGAGCTGCGCGTGCGGCGCTGGCTGCCCGATCTGCGCGCGGCGTTGGCGCTGCTCTATCCGGCCGAGTCGGCGGCGGCGCTGCAGCGTCGTCTGATCGAGGCGGCTGCTCGCGCCTACCGGGACCGGCCCGCCGACCTGCATCGCCTGGACCAGGCCCGCACCCTCGCCCCGGACTGGTTCCAGGAGCCGGCGATGCTGGGCTACGCCGCCTACTGCGACCGGCTCGGCGGCGACCTGCGCGGGGTGCGCGCGCAGCTGCCCTACCTGTCCGAACTCGGGGTGACCTATCTGCATCTCATGCCGGTGCTGCGGGCACGCGACGGCGACAGCGACGGCGGGTATGCCGTCGCCGACTACCGCGACGTGGAACCCGCGTTGGGCACGGTGCAGGATCTGCGCGACCTCACCGCTGCGATGCGCGCCGCCGGGATCAGCCTGGTCCTCGATTTGGTTCTCAATCACGTTGCCCGGGAACATCATTGGGCTCGCGCGGCCAGGGACGGGGACCAAACCTATCGGGGCTACTTCCACATCCATCCCGACCGGGCCGAACCCGACGAGTATGAGAAGACGCTGCCGGAAGTCTTCCCGGACTTCGCTCCGGGAAGCTTCAGCTGGGATCCCGAGCTGTCCGGCTGGGTGTGGACCACGTTCAACAGCTTCCAGTGGGACGTCAACTGGGCCAACCCCGACGTGTTCTTCGAGTACGCGGACATCGTCTTGTGGCTGGCGAACGTCGGTGTGGAAGTCATCCGCCTGGACGCGATCGCCTTCCTGTGGAAGCGCAAGGGCACCAACTGCCAGAACCAACCGGAAGTCCACGCGATCGCCCAGGCGCTGCGCGCCGTGCTGCGAATCGCGGCGCCGGCCACCCTGCTCAAGGCCGAGGCCATCGTGGCGCCCCGGGAACTCGTCCAGTACTTCGGTCGCGGGCGGTCACACGGCAAGGCCAGCGACCTCGCCTACCACAACACCTTGATGGCGCAGGTCTGGTCGATGCTGGCCACCCGGGACACCGCGTTGGCCGTGCGTGCCCTTGGCGCCCTGCCGACAGCTCCGACCACCACGTCCTGGATCTGCTATCTGCGCTGCCACGACGACATCGGCTGGGCGATCGACGACGCCGACGCAGGCGCGGTCGGACTCGGCGGATTCGCCCACCGTTCGTTTCTGTCGGACTACTACCTCGGCGAGTTCCCCGGGTCGACGGCCCGCGGGCTGGTGTTCCAGCCCAACCCGGCCACCGGCGACCGGCGGGTCAGCGGGACGACGGCCGCCCTCGCCGGCCTGGAAGCCGCCGAAGCGGCCGGTGATCCGGCCGCGATCGACATTGCCCTCCGCCGGATTCTGCTCGCCCACGCGATCATCATGGGGTGGGGCGGCATCCCGGTGATCTGGATGGGCGACGAGCTCGGCATGCCCAACGACCCCAATTGGCAGGCGGATCCGGCGCACGCCGCCGACAACCGCTGGGCGCACCGGGGGCCGATGAGCAGCGAACTTCAGGCGCAGCGGTTTGTCGACGGCGCCGTCGCACACCGGCTGTTCCACGGGCTGGCGCAGATGGCGCGGGCCCGGTCGGCGCTGCCGCAGCTGCACGCCGCGACACCCGCCGCGGTGGCCCCGGGGCCCAACCCCGGGATCCTGATGGTGCTGCGTGATCACCCGCAGGGCGAACTGGTCGAGCTGTTCAATGTCACCGAGCAGTGGCAGCCGTGGCCGGTGCGCTCGCACTACCCGGGCGCCGTTCCGGCGATCGACGCGCTCGGCGGAAACCCGGTCCAGATCGGCGACGACGGCTGCCTCTGGCTGGAACCGTATCAGGCGTTGTGGCTGGTGGCGCCGTGCTGACGGGCGGGGAACGGAGGCCAGCGTGGCCGACCTGCGCCGAGTGACGATGCGCGACGTCGCCGACGCGGCGAACGTGTCGGTCCAGACGGTCTCCAATGTGCTGCGCAACCGCGGCCGGGTGGCGGCGTCGACCCGGACCCGGGTGCTGGAGGTCATCGACCGGATGGGTTATCGCCCGCACGCCGGCGCCAGCAGCCTGCGGACCCGCCGCGCCGAACGTGTCGCGCACCCGATCTTCCCGGGGGAACTGGATCCGTCCAACACCATCATGCTGGAATTCATCCGGGCGCTCACCGCGGCCGCGGGGCGCCGCCGGCACAGCCTGGTGCTGGTCGACGGCGCCGATGACGTCGATGAGCTCATCCGCTCGGGCACCGTCGACGCCGTGGTCCTCGCCGACGTCGCCGCGGGCGACCCCCGGGTGCCGACGCTGCTGGAGCGCGGTGTGCCGTTCGCCTGCTTCGGCCGGATCGACCCGGAGATCTCCACGAACTGGATCGACATCGACAGTCGGGCCAGCGTCTGTGACCTGACCAGCCGGTTGATCGCGGCCGGCCACCGGGACCTGGCGTTCATCGGATACCAGACCGGCAGCCGGTGGGATGTGGACCGGGAGAACGGGTTTCGGGATGCCACCGCGGCAGCCGGGCTGGCGGGACAGGTGCGCACCACGGCGTCCGCGCCGACCGCGGTGCACGCGGCCGTCGAGGAGCTGTTGGACCGCGACTCGCGGCCGACGGCGATTGTGTCCGGCAGCGACGTGCTGGCCGGCCACATCTATGCCGAGGCGGCGCGGCGGGGCATCCGGATCGGCGACGACCTGTCGGTGACCGGGTTCGACGGGGGGATGGCCGCGCGGCTGCTCCGTCCGACCCTGACCACGCTTGCCATACCGCTGCCCGACATCGGCGACTGGCTGATCGATCGCGCGTTGGACACGGTCGACGGCGCCACGGAGTTGCCGAGCAAGTTGATCACCGCCGACCTGGTCGTCGGGGAAAGCGCCCGGCTGTGAGCCCGCAGGCCGTCGCAGGTGCTGAGCCAATCCGGACCCGCCGTGCCCGGAGCCAGCGGTTCCGCGTGGAGCGAGTGACGGGACTCGAACCCGTATAAACGGCTTTGCAGGCCGCCGCCTAACCCTTCAGCCACACCCGCGTGACAGTCACAAGCTTGCCGGTATGACGGACCGTTGCCCAGGTTTGCACGCGCGCTGATTCGATCCTGAGAGCAGCGGCGGCGACCTCCGCGCCGATTCCCGATCGACCGTCAGCGCCGGGCCACCGACCGCACCGAGGCGAACAAGCCGGCCAACGCCAGCACCGCGAACACCCCGAACATCGCCCGCGCCGGCGCGGCGCCACCGTCGTCGGTGAGGTTGACCACCACCCCGGCCAGGCCCGCGCCGAACGCCCCGCAGATCAGTTGCACGGTGTTGATCGCCGCGGCGGCAGTGCCGCCCTCCTCGGGATCGTCGACGCCACCCATGACCCAGGCCGACAGGTGCGGCCAGGCAATTCCGATGCCGACACCGGTGACGGTGAAGGCGACGGCCCAGACCACGACCAGGCCCAGGCCCGCGTCTGCGCGCTGCGTCAGCGCCGCCAGGCCCAACCCCACGGCCATCACCGCCGGTGCGGTCGCCACGATGCGGCGGACCAGCGCCGGCCGGCCGGCCGAGGCGCTGACCAGTTCGCCGCCGGTCCAGCCGGCCGACAGGGTGATCGCCAGGAAGCCGGCGGCCAGCGGCGCCAACCCGGCCAGCCGCTGCCCGAACAGCGGCACGTACATGTCGACCATGGTCACGGCCATCAGCAGGCCCAGGGTGGCGTACATCCATTTCAGCGGCCCGGGTCGGTAGGCGGTGGGCGGCAGCACCGCCACCGTCGCCCGGCGGTCCACCACCACGAACACCGCCAGCAGGCCCACGCCGGCCGCCAACAACGCGGCAGTCCCCCACCACTGCCGGGGCAGGCCGGCGGTGCTCACCACCAGCGCGGCCACACCGAGCAACAGCAACGACCACACCGGGACCCGCATCGGCTCGCTGTCCTCGGGGTCGGCGGTCCGCACCGGCAGCGCCAACGGCACCGAGACAGCCATCACCGCGGTGAACGCCACCAGCGTCCAGAACGCCCAGCGCCACAACTCCAGCTGGGCGAACAGCCCACCGGTGGCCGGGCCGGTGAGACTGCCGACGCCCCACATCGTGGAGACCAGCGCCGAGGCTCGGGTCCACAGGTGCGGCGGCAGCGCGGCGTTGATCACCGCGTAGCCCAGCCCCGCCAGCACGCCGCCGCCGACGCCCTGCACCGCGCGGCCGGCCAGCAGCAACTCCATCGTCGGCGCCAGGGCGCACGCCGCGCTGCCGGCGGCGAACACCGTCAGGGCGCCCAGGTAGGCGTTCCGCGGCCCGAACCGGCGCAGCAGGCCGCCGACCGTCGTCGCCGCGGCCACCGAAGCGACCAGATACACCGAGGTCACCCAGGCGTAGAGACGTGCGCCGCCGATGTCGGCGACGGTCGACGGCAGCAGGCTGACCACCAGAAACTCGTTGGTGGCGTACAGCGCGACGCCACCGGCGAGGACCGCCACCGCGCGGCCGTAACGCGGGCCGAACAGCTCCCGCCAGCTTCCGGCGGCGGGGTTCTCGGATGCGGTCACGGCTACACCGTACGGTGACGCGGCGCCGCGCTTGGCCGACCGGCTGCCCTACTTCAGACCGGCGGCGTCCATCCCGCGCAGTTCCTTCTTCAGGTCGGCGATCTCGTCGCGCAGCCGGCCGGCCAGCTCGAACTGCAGGTCCCGCGCTGCGGCCATCATCTGCTCGGTCAGGTCCGTGATCAGGTCGGCCAGCTCGGCACGCGGCATGTTCGCGATGTCACGCCCCTCGATGATCCCGGCGCTGACCGCCCGGCCCGGCTCCCCCTGGGCGCGCCTGCCGCGGGAGGCGTTGCGCCCGGACCCGGCGACCCCGACTTCGGTGTCGTCGGCTTCCCGGTAGACCTGGTCGAGGATGTCGGCGATCTTCTTCCGCAGCGGCTGCGGGTCGATGCCGTGCTCGGCGTTGTAGGCGATCTGCTTGGCGCGGCGGCGTTCGGTCTCGTCGATCGCCTCCTTCATCGAATCGGTGATCTTGTCGGCGTACATGTGCACCTCGCCGGAGACGTTGCGGGCGGCGCGGCCGATGGTCTGGATCAGGCTGCGCGGTGACCGCAGGAAACCTTCCTTGTCGGCGTCCAGGATCGCCACCAGCGACACCTCCGGCAGGTCCAGCCCCTCGCGCAGCAGGTTGATGCCGATCAGCACGTCGTACTCGCCGAGCCGCAGCTGCCGCAGCAGCTCCACCCGGCGCAGGGTGTCGACCTCGGAGTGCAGGTAGCGCACCCGGATGCCCATCTCCAGCAGGTAGTCGGTGAGGTCCTCGGCCATCTTCTTGGTCAGCGTGGTGACCAACACACGCTCATCGCGCTCGGTCCGGGTGCGGATCTCGCCGATCAGGTCGTCGATCTGGCCCTTGGTGGGCTTCACGGTGACCTTCGGGTCGACCAGCCCGGTCGGGCGGATGACCTGTTCGACGAACTCGCCTTGGGATTGGGCCAGCTCGTACGGGCCGGGGGTAGCCGACAGGTACACCGTCTGCCCGACCCGCTCGGCGAACTCCTCCCAGGTCAGCGGCCGGTTGTCGGTGGCCGACGGCAGCCGGAAACCGAACTCCACCAGGTTGCGTTTGCGGGACATGTCGCCCTCGTACATACCGCCGATCTGCGGGACGGTGACGTGCGACTCGTCGATCACCATCAGGAAGTCTTCGGGGAAGTAGTCCAGCAGGGTGGCCGGCGCGGAGCCGGCCGGGCGACCGTCGATGTGGCGGGAGTAGTTCTCGATGCCCGAGCAGAATCCGACCTGGCGCATCATCTCGATGTCGTAGTTGGTGCGCATCCGCAGCCGCTGGGCCTCCAGCAGCTTGCCCTTGTTCTCCAACTCGGCGAGCCGCTCCTCGAGTTCGGATTCGATGCCGGAGATCGCCTTGGCCATCCGCTCCGGTCCTGCGACGTAATGGGTTGCGGGGAAGATCCGCAGCGTGTCGACCTGGCGGACCACGTCACCGGTCAGCGGGTGCAGGTAGTACAGCGCCTCCACCTCGTCGCCGAAGAACTCGATCCGCACGGCCAGTTCCTCATACGACGGGATGATCTCGACGGTGTCGCCGCGCACCCGGAACGCGCCGCGGGTGAAGGACATGTCGTTGCGGTCGTACTGGATGTCGACCAGCAGCCGCAGCAGCTGATCCCGCGGCACCTCGTCGCCGACGGCCAATTCCACCGACCGGTCCAGATAGGACTGCGGGGTGCCCAGGCCGTAGATGCAGGACACCGAGGCCACCACGACGACGTCGCGCCGGGACAGCAGGCTGGAGGTCGCCGAGTGCCGCAGCCGCTCGACGTCGTCGTTGATCGAGCTGTCCTTCTCGATGTAGGTGTCGGTCTGGGCGATGTACGCCTCGGGTTGGTAGTAGTCGTAGTAGGAGACGAAGTACTCGACCGCGTTGTTGGGCAGCATCTCCCGCAACTCGTTGGCCAGCTGCGCCGCGAGGGTCTTGTTGGGGGCCATCACCAGGGTGGGCCGCTGCAGCCGTTCGATCAGCCAGGCCGTCGTCGCCGATTTGCCGGTTCCGGTGGCGCCCAACAGGACGATGTCGCGCTCGCCGGCCTTGACCCGTCGTTCCAGCTCCTCAATGGCGGCCGGCTGGTCGCCAGCGGGCTGGTATTCGCTGACCACTTCGAACCGGGCGTCGGATCGGACGGCGTCCTCGATGGCCCGGTACTCCGAGTGCGCGAGGACCGGGTGTTCCGCTGCGAATGCCATGGTTTTCAGGGTATGCCCTTGGTCCGACAGCGGGTCGAGCCGTGAGCTTGCGAACGGCGAAGAGCCCGCTGTCGCATGGGCGCCGACAGCGGGTCGAGCCGTGAGCTTGCGAACAAAAATGCGTTGTCCGCTCCCCCGAACACGCGTCAAGATGAGACCCGGAAAAGGAGACGAGCACCATGAAGCTGGCAGAAGCGCTGTCGCTGCGGGCCACCACCCTGCGGCGGATCGAAGCGCTGCGCACCCGGGTGAAGGCGAACGCGCGGTATCAGGAGGGTGAGACCCCGTCCGAGGACGCCGCGGCGCTGATGGCCGAGGCGGACGCGCTGATCGAGGAGTGGGAGACGCTGATCCGTCGGATCAACCGGACCAACGCCGCGGCGCAGCTGGGCGCCGACGGCACCCTGACCGACGCGCTGGCCCGTCGGGACGCGCTGCGCTGGCGGCATCACCTGCTGACCACCGCGGCGGACGCGGCGGCCGGCGCGGACAACTCCGGGTATGTGCGGCAGCTGCGCTCGGAGCTGAAGATGCTGTCCGCGCTGCCGGTGTCCCAGGTGCGGGCCGCCGCCGACGGGGTGTCTCGTGAGCTGCGGGAGCTGGACGTGCGGATCCAGCGCGCGAACTGGGAGGTGGATCTACTCGACTGATCGGGTGTGAGCAGGTAGTCGTCGCCGAGGCGTGCACAAGCCCAGACCGGCGGGCCAAGCCCGGTCACTGTCGGTGCGCGGAGGGCAGCGCAGAAGGTTCGATTCCTTCGATCACATTGCAGCTCCGCACGGCGCACAGGTTAAGGCGCATCGCGCATGGCGCATCACCGCGTGCAGATCGGCGACGACGAGGGCGGGCACGGGGCATCACCCCCGATCAGGAGGGCGCCTGGGTGCAGAGCGTTCCCCGCGCCGCGTTGACGACGGCGTCGCTGGTGGCGTCGACCGCCGCCTGCCGGCCCTGCCCGGTGTAGAGGATCCGGCAGGCCAGGTAGCCCTGGGTGAGCAGCGCGTCGTCGTCGCCGGGGGCCCCGGCGCTTCGGGCGTTGTTGATGAAGGTCTGCATCTCACCGGTGACGGTCGTCGGCCAGGCGCCGGCAGTCCCCGCCGTGCCCAGCGCCGCGGCCCCGCACATGACGGCGCCTGCGATGACGACGCGGATCCTGGAAGTGCGCATCTGGTTCTCTCCTTCGTGACGATCTCGACGCACTGAATCTAAGGCCGCCCCGAAGGACCGCCCGACGCCAATTTCTCGGGTCGACCCGCCGCCCGGCACTACGCTGAGCCCATTCACCCACCCAAACGCGAGACCTTCGACGTCGCCGCCCGGACGAACACCGACAACAAGGGGTTCGTCCGGGAGGTCGACGCGTACCGACGCACGCCGTGGGGCCTGTACCTGTCCCGGCCCACCCCGGGGCGCGCGCAGTTCAACCACCTGCAGTCCTGGCTGCTGCCGAGCCTGGGCCTGCGGGCCACCGTCTACGACTGGAATCCCGGTCATGAGAAGCCCCAAGACCACTACCTCGACGTGGTGGACATCTGGATCGATGACGGCGCGGCCGGCGAGGTGTGGCACACCGAGGACCACTACCTGGACCTGGTGGTCTATCGGGGAGATCGGACCGACGTCATCGACGTCGACGAGTTCCTGGAGGCGCACCGCGCCGGGCTGCTGACACCGGAAGTCGCCGAGCGGGCGATGGCGACGACCCTGACCGCCGTCGCCGGCCTGGCGGCGCACGGCCACGATCTGGGTTCCTGGCTGAGCGGTAACGGGATGCCGATCAGCTGGCGATAGTGGATACTGAGACCAGCTAGCGAAATGTTCCGGCCCTCGGCCGTGAAAGGCGAGACCCAACGTGAAGTTCGACCCCACTGCGCGTGCCGCGCTGGCCGCGTTGTGCGCTGTCACCGTGTTGGGCGCCCAGCCCGCGATCGCGTCCGCCGATCCCGAGCCGGATCCGGCGCTGCCGGACACCTCTCAGGTGGCCACGCCCGCCGGCGATGTGGCGCCCGGCGAACCCGCTCCGTCGGGCGAAGACGCCGCCCCCGGTGAGGCCGTGGACGACGGGCCGGTCAACGTGACCTATCGGGCCCGCGTCGACGGTCTGGCGCGCGGCGCGCGGGTGCTGTTCCGCTCCGCCGACAGCCAGCTGGAATCCGCCGACCCCACCATGCTGCCGGGACGCACCTTCGAGGCGATGGCGGCGCTCAGCGACCGCGACCTGGCCGGCATGACCGTGTCGGTCGATCTGCCGTATTCGGCGAACCTGCATTGCGAGATCCTGATCGACGATCAAATCGTCGCGCAGGCCGACCATTGGGCCGCCCCGCGGCTGACCCGCCCCAAGGACGATCCGGACTACGGCACCCTGACCTGCGGCGCGTCCCCGACGGACTCCCCCGTCAATCTGCCCGGCCCCGCCCCGATCGCCGAACCGGACACCCAGGCCGCGCCGGACGCGGAGCCCGCGCCGGCTGCCTGAGCCTGCTGCCTGAGCCGGACGCAGCTCAGCTCCCGTCGGCCTCATCGAGGCGACGCGCGACGTCCGCGGGAAATCCTCCGGTCGCGATCGGGCCCCAGCGGGTCGGCGTGACCCGGATCAGCGACTTGTTCTGCAGGCGCATCGCCGCCCGGTAGTCGTCCCAGTCGGGGTGCTCGCCGGAGATGCTGCGGAAGTAGTCGACCAGGGCGTCCTCGGCCTCGGGCATGTCGAGCACCTCGGCGGCGCCGTCGACCTGCACGTATCCGTCATTCCATTCGTCGGACAGCACGCAGACGCTGACATCCGGATCGCGCTTGGCGTTCACGGCTTTCGCGCGTCCCGGATAGGTCGAGATGACGATCCGGCCCTGCTCGTCGACCCCGCCGCTGACCGGCGACAGCTGCGGCGACCCGTCGGCGCGCCGGGTCGACAGGATCGTCCGGTGCCGGGATCGGACGAAGGCGAGGAGTTCATCGAGGCTGGCGCGGTTGGCCGTGGCGATCATTCGAGGCATGAATCCAGCCTAGGTGTCGGCCTCATCGCCCGTGGTGACCGCGAGGCAGCTGTGGTGGATGGCCAATCGCCGATCGGCGGCTTCGGGGAGGGCGACGGTCAGTTCCGCGTAGATATTGGGTTCGTCGTCGACGATGACGACGTCGGCTTCATCCGGCGGCAGGTCGTAGTACACACCGGGGTCCGCGATGATCCGGGCGCGTCTGCCGCGCAGCCCGCTGTCGTCCCAGCGCACCGGCCGGAACCCCGCGGGAACGTCTGCCATGGGGCGTGATCAGGAGGCGAGCAGCCGGACGTGGGTGGGCCGGCCGGGGTCGGCCGAAGCGTGCAGGCCTGGCACCACCCGCGGGTAGCCGACGGCCAGCAGGGGTTCGGCGACGGTGTCGATGGCGGCCGGGGAGCCCACGTGCAGATCGATGTGGATGAGGTCCTCGGCGGCGCGCCCCGGGATGGTCGTCGGGCCGACGTGCTCGACCTTGCGGGCGTGCTGCCCGCAGGCCGCCCGCAGCCGGGCGATGATGCGGTCCGCCTGGGCCGGCCATTCCGGGTTCGGCGGGACGACGACGGGGTCGACGGTCGCCGCACGGCGTTCGGCGAGGTTGACGGCGAATGGCGCGACCCGGTCGAACCACAGCAGGCTGGCCTTCTCGGTGAGCTCGTCCGGGCTGCTGGAGTTGTCCAACCAGACGTCGGCGACGGCGCGGCGCTGCTCGTCGGTGGCCTGCGCGGCGATCCGGGCGCGCGCGTCCTGCTCGGTGAACCCGCGGTGGGTCATCAGCCGGGCGACCCGGTCCTCGACGTCCGCGTGCACCACGACGACCATCGGGAACAGGGGCGCCAGCCCGTTCTCGACCAGCAGCGGAATGTCCTCGACGACGACGCCGGCCGGGTTCGCGGTGGCGATCAGTTCGGCGCGGCGTTGCGCGATCAGCGGGTGCACGATCCCATTGAGGGTGCGGCGTTTGGTCTCGTCGGCGAAGGCCACCGCGGCCAACGCCGGCCGGTTCAGCGAACCGTCGGCGGCCAGGATGCCGTCGCCGAACGCCTCCACCAGGGCGAGCAGGCCCGGGGTGCCCGGCTCGACGACCTCGCGGGCGAGGAGGTCACTGTCGATGACCAGCGCTCCGTAGGACGCGAACATCGACGACACCGTGGACTTGCCGGCGCCGATGCCTCCGGTCAAACCGATTCGCAGCATTCCGACAGTCTGTCAGGCCGCTCCGATCGGTCAGCCGGTGACACCGGTGAGCTCGCTGGTCTCCTTGTCCAGGGTGGTCTCGGCGGTCACCGCGCCGTTGGCGAGGTCGACGGCCAGCAGCCGCCGCTCGGCGGGCGAGCTGATGTAGGCGGTCGAGCCCAGAATGTGCAGGGTGGGCATCGGGTCCTGCCAGTCCTCGGGTTCGGTCCACGCCTCGATCACCGGGTAGTGCGCGGTCTCCGCACCGGTGGCCGGATCGAAGACGTGCAGCGCGCCGTCGGCGCCCAACAGCACCGCCTCACCGGCCGGACCGCGGCCCAGCGAGCGGAAGCTGTAGGTGGAATGGATTGGCACGATGGAGATTTCGCCGGTGGCGGTGTCGGTCAGGGTGAAGCGCTCGGGGCGTTCGAGCTCCGCGTCGGGATCGACTTTGTAGTCGCCGAGCACCACCGGTGATTCGTCGCTGCCCGCCTGGTTGCCGATCCGGCCGTACGGGTCCGGGCTGGCGACCTTCTCAATGTTGTTGCCGCGCACGATGAGAATGCCGTTCTCGCAGCCGAAGGTGAGCACGCCGTCGGCCGCCGCGGCCTCGCCGTGCAGTCCGGGGCACTGGTCGTTGGATGCGACCGCATTGCCGGCGTTGTCCAAAATTTCGACGCCGGAACGGGATTCGTCGTCTCCGACGCTGACCACCACGGTGCCGTCGGCGCGGGCGACCGCGACGCCGTGGTGCGCGGTGGTGTTCACCCGGCGCTGCACGGCGCCGGTGGACAGGTCGCGCGGATCGACCACGTCGACCTGCCCGGTCCCGTCGCTGAAGAAGGTGAGCAGGCCGTCGTGCGCGACGACGTGCCCGGGCTTCTCGCCACCGAACCGGATGTCGGTCAGCTGCGGCTCCGCGGTGTAGTAGTGCCGGTGATCGCCGTGGGCTTCGGCCCAGGTGCCCATGTCCAGCACGGTGAATCCGTCGGATTGGGACACCAGCACGTGCCTGCCGTCCTGCGCGGAGTTCAGCCGCAGGTACCCGTCGACGGGGATGTCGGCGACCTGCTCGAGCTTCTTGGCGTCGAGCACCAGCACGCCGCCGTCATAGCTCAGCGCCAGCCGCGGGGTGCGGCTGCCCTGTTCCTGCGGCGCCGCCGGGGTGGCGGAGGCCGCGGTGGTCTCCTGCTCGGTTCGGGTGCTCTCGCCGCCGCAGCCGGCGAGGAGGGCGGTGACGGACAGCGCTGCCAACAGAGGTTTCACGGGGACCATGCCCGCCATTTCAATCGGCAACGACAATCATTGTCAATTAGCGATGGATGCATGTGACTCCCTGACAAGACAAAACTCCCCGGCCCATGCGGGCCGGGGAGTTCTGTTGCTCGGCGCGGAAGCCGCTACGCGTTGCCGGCGAGCTTCTCGCGCAGCGCGGCCAGCTGGGCGTCGCTGGCCAGCGACCCGCCAGCGGGCTCGTCGCTCTGGCTGCTGCTCGAGGTCGGCCGCGCGGCCTCCTCGGCCTCGGCCGCGGCGAACTTCTCCATCTGCGCGGTGTGCATCTTGTGCCGACGCTCGGCCTCGGCGTACCGGGCCTCCCATTCGGTGCGCTGCTTGTCGAAGCCTTCGAGCCATTCGTTGGTCTCGGCGTCGAAGCCCTCCGGGAAGATGTAGTTCCCGGCGTCGTCGTAGCTGTCGGCCATGCCGTACTTCGACGGGTCGAACTCCTCGGTGTAGTCCTCGTTGGCCTGCTTGAGGCTCAGCGAGATCCGGCGGCGATCCAGGTCGATGTCGATGACCTTGACCATCGCGTCGTCGCCGACGGCGACAACCTGGTCCGGGACCTCCACGTGACGCTCGGCCAGCTCGGAGATGTGCACCAGGCCCTCGATGCCTTCCTCGACGCGGACGAACGCGCCGAACGGCACCAGCTTGGTGACCTTGCCCGGCACGATCTGGCCGATGGCGTGGGTGCGGGCGAAGTGCCGCCACGGATCTTCCTGAGTCGCCTTGAGCGACAGCGAAACCCGCTCGCGGTCCATGTCCACGTCGAGCACCTCGACGGTGACCTCGTCGCCGACGGCGACGACCTCGGACGGGTGATCGATGTGCTTCCAGGACAGCTCGGAGACGTGCACCAGGCCGTCGACGCCGCCGAGATCGACGAACGCGCCGAAGTTGACGATCGAGGACACGACACCCTTGCGGATGGCGCCCTTGGTGAGCTGGTTGAGGAACTCGCTGCGCACCTCGGACTGGGTCTGCTCCAGCCAGGCGCGGCGGCTCAGCACCACATTGTTGCGGTTCTTGTCGAGCTCGATGATCTTGGCCTCGATCTCCTTGCCGATGTACGGCTGCAGATCGCGGACGCGACGCATCTCGACCAGGGACGCGGGCAGGAAGCCGCGCAGGCCGATGTCGAGGATCAGGCCGCCCTTGACGACCTCGATGACGGTGCCCTTGACGGCCTCGTCCTTTTCCTTGAGCTCTTCGATGGTGCCCCAGGCCCGCTCGTACTGAGCGCGCTTCTTGGACAGGATCAGGCGGCCTTCCTTGTCCTCCTTGGTGAGGACCAGCGCTTCCACCTCGTCACCGACGGACACCACCTCGTGGGGGTCGACGTCGTGCTTGATGGACAGTTCGCGGGAAGGGATTACGCCTTCGGTCTTGTAGCCGATGTCGAGCAGGACCTCGTCGCGGTCAACCTTGACGATGGTGCCTTCGACGATGTCGCCATCGTTGAAGTACTTGATGGTCTTGTCGATGGCGGCGAGAAAATCCTCGGCCGAGCCGATGTCGTTGACGGCTACTTGCGGCGAGGTGACGGAGGGGCTTGGCATGTGGTGGGTTGCTCCGGACAGGTTTAATCGTAGGGACAGGATCGTTATTGGTGTGCGCGCACGCGGAAACCACGCGTGAGCACCCTGTGAGCCTACTCGACATGCCACACGCTGAACAAACTCACCCGCCGGCGGGGGTCCCATTCAGGGACGGCAACCTACGGATCCGTAACTCGATGACCTACGAATCCGTAAGTTGACACGCGTTAAATCCCGGTTCGTAATCTTCGCGTGATCGCCATCACTGTGGTGGCGCGCACTCCCCAGCCCGGAGGTTCCCGTGAGAAAACTGTTCGCGGTCTTCGCCGCCCTGATGGCGGTCGTCCTCGGCGCCGCGTTGGCACCGACGACCGTCGGGCCGACGGCACTGGCGCAAGCCCAGTCCGCGCTGCCGGGCGTGGACTTCGGCGGGCTGCGGAACGTCACGGTCGAGTGGGGCGAGGTGGTGCTGACCTCCGGCGAAGTGGAGAACCCCCAGCTCAGTCCTGACGGCAGTGAACTCGACCCGGATCGCGAGAAGGTCCCGGTGATCATCGTGCATGGCACCTGGAGCAATGTCGGCGAGGTGGCGAAGCTCGAAGAGAGCCTCAGGGCCAGGGGTTTCACGGTCTACAGCTACAACTACGGCAGAGACTTCAGCCTGGTCGGCCTGCTCGGACCGGAAATGGGCGGCATGGCCGACATCGAGGAATCGACGCAAACTCTTGCCGACAAGATCGCGGAGGTGAGGCGGCTTGAGCAGGCGGCAGGCCGCGATCCCTCCCGGGTCGACCTGGTCGGCCACTCACAGGGCGGCCTGATCATCAAGAACTACCTGAACGAGACTCAGAACGACGGACGCGTCGTCACGGGCCTGGAATCGGTGTTCGGCAAAAAGAACGTCGCCTACGTCACCTCCGGCACCATGTTCCTCGACGCAATCGACCTGCTCCCGAATCCGTTGCGCCCCGCCGCCCGCTGGGCGTTCGACCGGGTTGTCGACGTCGTGCTCGGCGTCGCGCCGCGCCAGCAGCTGGAGGGCGGCGATTTCATCAACGCCCTTGAACAAGACCCCGGACACGGTCAAGGGCGTGGACTATCTGGTGATCGGCGCCAAGGACGACGAGTACGTCACGCCGTACCGGAAGACGTTCCTCAACGCCGTGCTGGGCGCCCGCGTCCACAACATTGAGGTGCACAGCCTGCAGGGCTCCGACGACACGAACCGGGGCGCGAAGGATGAGGTGCTTCACGACGACCTGCATTCCCTTGGCTACATCAACGACTACGTCGCCGGATTCCTCGGCAAGAAGGGCTGGACCCCGCCGGCGCCCAGAATGGATCCAATGATTCCGACGGCCCCGGCGGGTCCGAGAACAACTGATCCCTCTTCCCGACGCCCCGGCTCCTACGTGCGCTGGGGCGTCGTCGTCGGGTCCTGGAGTTGGCTGAGTGGGACCGGTTCAGGGCTAGTCCGCTGCCTCGACGGCCGCGGCACGCCTCGCGGCGGACTCCGCCGCGTCGGCCTGAAGGCTCTCCGCGAGCACGCCCCGCATCTGCGCGCCGCGCGCCCGATGCCGTCCCCTGCCGGTGACCGCCCTGATGTCGCGCAGTGTCTCGTCCCAGCCGTACAGGACATCGTCATACGTCAGGCGGAAAGTGATCCACCCGGCGACCACCGCCTTGCGATCGCGAGCGCGATCCCGCTGGTAGGCAGCCAAGTCGGTGTGGTGCTGCACGCTGTCGCACTCGATCAGCAAGGCGCCGACCCGCAGGTCCACGTGACCGACGCCCGGGACGCTCGGCTGCGAAATCACGTGGTATCCCAATGCCTTGAGCCGCACCCGCGCAATGCTCTCGGTACCGGACTGAGACGACGGGTCGGTCATCGCGAGCAGTTTCTTCAATCGGGAATCCCCCGGGTGTCCCAGCGTCTTCAAGAACTCCGCTGCGTCGATGCCGACCGAACTGAGGTGACTGTCGCAGCTGGCCACCCAGTCTTCAGCGGTCATGCACCGAGCCGCGCACGCCAGTGCGAGCGTGACCGGATCGACCGGCCCGGTCACCGGATAAGGGCCGCCGATCGCAGAGCAGGACAGCCCCCGCCCGCGGCTCCGACGTGTGCGACGGATATGAGTCTCGGCGTATCCCGGCGGCACCCACAGCCCGTGCCAGCGCATCGCCGAGACGCAGGCGAGCGCGCCTCCCGCCTTCACCGCGGCGGCGGCTTCCGGATCGTGGGTGCGGATCGCGAACCAACCGTGTCGCAACCGGATCAAATCACCGGAGGCGACACCGCGCCGCAAGCCGGGGATGTCGTAGCCGCGCTCGCGAAGCTGCGCATGGGAGTAGATACCTGGATCTCGGGTCATGCGGATGTAGACCCATACCGATGGTCATCCGGTTCCATGGCATGCCGGGCGAACCGTGATCGTCAAATTGTGCGCGAAATTGCCTAGGCAAATGGCTATTTGCCGGAGGCGCCCGCCATTTGGCGCACGTTTTGACGCAGAACCGGTTCAGCGTCTTGCCGCCCGGCGGCCCAACGAGTCCGACACCAGGCCGCCCGGCATCACCCACTGCTCCGGTTCGCGCGCGATGAACTCCGTCATCGCGTCGGCAATCTGCTGCGACAGCTCCTGCACGGCGGCGGGTGAATCAGCCCCGAAATCAGGATCGGCGCCCGCGGGTGACGAGGCAACCGGGATAACCCGCCCGAGAACCGGCTCCCGGCGATGGGCGGCTTGAAACACCGCCGCCGGCACCAGCGGCGCCCCGGTGCGCAACGCCAACAGCGCCGGGCCCGCCCCGACCGACCGGACCGCGCCGCCCAGCTCGACCGGCACCCCGGCGCCGCCGCCCTCGCGGGCCCGGAAGTAGTCGCCGGCCACCGCCACCACCCTCCCGCGCCCAAGCGCGTCGGCCATCGCGGCGGTGATGCTGCTCCCCCGCTCCCGCGCGACGACCACCAGCTCGATTCCGGCCTTGGCGGCACCGCGCTCCATCACCCACTGCATGGGCGCCGCCTGCCGGTTCGCGACGATGGTCGTCGGGAACCCGTTCAGCGCGAGCACCACCGGCAGCGACGCGTAGGAACCCAGGTGCGGGAAAACCACGATGGCGCCGTGCCCGGGCGCCAACGCCACGGCCAGCGGGGACGGGTCGACGATCCGGAACCGCCGCCGGGCCCGCTCCGGCGACGCGGTCAGGAACCACAGCGCGTCGTTGGCGTTGCGGACCAGCGCGCGGTACATCGAGCGCACCGGCCGCCACTTGCGCAGCGACCGCTGGGCCGTCGGGTCGACGTTGTCCCGGAAATCCTGCAGCACCGCGGAGTGCAGCGCGTGACCCCTCCAATAGACCAGCCGCGCCATCACCACCGTCAGCAGGTCGGAGAGCCGGGCCGGCAGCGCCGCGAGCAGACCGGAGACGAACAGCACCCCGTGCCGCAGCGGCGCGGGGATGCGGGCCGGACGCTCGGGCTCGGTCATCAGCCCAGCCTAGGGCCGGGTTCAGCCCTTGAAGTACACCAGCTGATGGGTGCTGGCCAGCAAGGTCCCACCGCGGCTCCACACGGTCGCCGACTGGTCGAAGAAACCCCGCGAGAAGCGGTTCGCAGACGCAGCGCCGAGCACGAAATCCGCGCCCACCTCCTCCAGCTCCGCCCGGGACGCGTGGAAGTAGGTGGTCAAGCTGATGGTGCCGGCCGGGATCAGCTGGCCGGTGCGCAGGTAGATCCGTGGGAAGAACATGTCGGCGGCAGCGCTCAAGGCGGCGTAGTCCAACGCCCGGCCCTCGGCGTCGCGGACCCACAGCAGGGACTGCGACGACGGCGACGCCTGCCCGACGGTCTGCGGGAACGGTCCCGCGGCGAACCGCAGGTCGAAGCGGGACAACCAGATCGGGAACTCCTGGGCGCCGCGCGGCAACTGCTCCGGGGCGGGAACCGAGGGCATCACCGCCTCGGTGTCGGCCCAGGAGTCACGGTGCACGCCGAACACCGCGGTGGCGGTGGTCTTGGTCTCGCCGTCCTGGCGCAGTTCGACGATCCAGTGCTGGTTGGTGCGGTTGGTCCGCACCGGGTTCAGCGCGAGCTCGAACGGGCCGTCGACGATCGGGGCCGCGTAGTTGACGGTGAGCGCCAGCGGGTCGCCGAGCACGTCCGGGTGCGTCTCGATGGCCCGGGTCAGCACCGCGGCGGTGACCCCGCCGAACGGCCCGACCATATTCGCCCACGCGGGATGCGTCGCCCCGGTCACCAGTCCCGGCGACCCCGCGGACTCCAGCGACAGGGCCTCATCGAAAACATGCGTCATGGCGTCAAGTCTGGCTCAGGGAGCGTAGGCGGCCGGGAGTCAGGTCTCTTGACTCGCTGGCTCACCTGCCACAGCGCCAGGCCCGCCTGGATGCCGAGTGACACCGCGATCATCGAGATCAGCGTCGACGGCAGCGCGTCGTCGCCGTCGGCGCCGAAGATCTCCGCGAAGCCGATCAGGCCCATCCCGCCGGGGACCAGCAACCAGAAACCGGGCATCACCATCGTCATCGCCGGCGGTGACTTCGGCATCCGGCTCACGGCCAACGCCGCCACCATCAACACCGTTCCGCCGAGGAACCCGGCGGCATAGCTGTCCAGCAGCTTGTCGCCGAAGTACTGCCCGGCGAACGCCAGATAGGCCACCACCAGCAGCCACGGCAGGAACGACAGCGGTGGCGCCAGGTAGAACAGCACCCCGACCGAGTAGACCAGCACGCCGAGCCACGGCGCCCACGGGCCCAGGAGGTTGGCCTTGTCGGCGGTCAGCGGGACCTCATCGACGCCGAAGATCTGGGTGGCGACCAGGATTCCGAACGCCAGCTGCGCGAGCTGCATCATGCCGGCGATCAACCGGGCGGATCCGGAAACCACGTCGCGCGAGGTCAATTCGATGACGGCCAGGGTGATGGCCGCGCCGGGCAGGAAGATCGCCAACGGCGGGATGATCGCGCGCAATCCGACGTGATCCAGACCGATCCATTGGGCGCCTTCGATGCACACCGAGGTGACGAGGAACGCCGACAGCACCGGCACCAGGTTGGCCAACGCCGGTGTCCGGTCCCCGATTTTCACGAGCAGGCCGACGAACACGCCGAGCACGCTGGCGATCAGCAGGTTCAGCCGGGACGGCTCGACCACCAGCGACAGCCCGGCGCTCCACACCCCGTACCCGAGCGGGGTGACCCACCACGGGTACCGCGGGGCGGCGTCCAGCAGCCGGGTCAGCCGCGCTTCCCCGTCGGCCGCGGTGACCCGCTCGCGCAGCACATCGCGGATCAGCTTCGCCAGCGGAAAGGTCTGCTCGAAGCGGAAGTCGGCGCGCGGTGAGACGGACTCGACGACGGTGCCCCGCGCCGACGGCTCCCCGGTCACCTGGACGAAACTCGGCAGCACGATGCTGCTGTTGTTGTAGCCGTAAGCCTTCGACGCCCGGTCCAGCAGCTCGCTGATCAGCGGTGAGGGGTAGTTCGCGGCCGCCATGGTGGCGCCCAGATGCGCCAGGAACCGCGTGTGCTGCCGTTCCGCCTCGTCGGTCATCGCGCCGACCCCGTCGTGTCCGGCACTAATGCGCCGCCGCGTCCCAGCTGCGGCCGTAGCCGACCGACACCTCCAGCGGCACCGACAGCGGGTACGCCCCGCCCATCTTGTCCCGGACCAGCGCCTCCACCTGATCCCGCTCGCCGTCGGCGACCTCCAGCACCAGCTCGTCGTGCACCTGCAGCAGCATCCGCGACCGCAGCCCCGCCGCGCGCAGGCTTCGATCCACGTCGATCATCGCGACCTTGATGATGTCGGCGGCGCTGCCCTGGATCGGGGCGTTCAGCGCCGCCCGCTCGGCGGCCTCCCGGACCTGACGGTTGCTGCTGGTGAGTTCGGGCAGGTACCGACGGCGGCCCAGCACCGTGGAGGTGTAACCGTCCTTGCGGGCCTGCTCGACGACGGCCTGCAGGTAGTCGCGCACGCCGCCGAACCGGGCGAAGTAGGCGTCCATCTGCTCCTTGGCCTCCTCGGTGGAGATCTTGAGCTGGGAGGCCAGACCGTAGGCGCTCAACCCGTAGGCCAGTCCGTAGGACATCGCCTTCACCCGGCGGCGCAGTTCGGCGGTCACCTCCTCGATCGGCACCCCGAACGCCCGGGACCCGACGAACGAGTGCAGGTCCTCGCCGGTGTTGAACGCCTCGATCAGGCCCTCGTCGCCGGACAGGTGCGCCATGATCCGCATCTCGATCTGGCTGTAGTCGGCCGTCATCAACTCGGCGTAGCCGGCGCCGACCACGAACGCGTCGCGGATCTCGCGGCCCGCGTCGGTGCGGATCGGGATGTTCTGCAGGTTCGGGTCGGTGGAGGACAGCCGGCCGGTGGCCGCGACCGTCTGGTTGAAGGTGGTGTGGATCCGGTCGTCGGCGGCGACCGCGTTGAGCAGCCCGTCGACGGTGACCTTGAGCCGGGTGACGTCGCGGTGGGTCAGCAGATGCTGCAGGAACGGGTGCCCGGTCTTGTCGAACAGGGTGGCCAGCGCGTCGGCGTCGGTGGTGTAGCCGGTCTTGGTCTTCTTGGTCTTCGGCATGCCGAGCTCGTCGAACAGCACCACCTGCAGTTGCTTGGGCGAGCCGAGGTTGATCTGCTTGCCGATCACCTCGTAGGCGGCCTCGGCGGCGTCACGGATCTGGTCGGCGAACTGCGACTGCAGCCCGCCGAGGCGGTCCAGGTCGACGGCGATCCCGACCGACTCCATCTCGCCCAGCACGGTCTGCACCGGCAGTTCCATCTCCGCCAGCAGGTTCGCCTCGTCGATCTTGGCGAGCTCGGCGTCCAGCGCGTCGGCCAGGTCGACGACCGCGCGGGCGCGCAGCAGCAGGGTCTGCACGGCCTGCTCGTCGACCCCGTCGGCGTCGTCGAGCAGCGACAGTTGTTGCTGCTGCGGGGTGTCCGCCCGCAGCTCGCGGCCCAGGTAGCGCACCGCCAGGTCGTCGAGGGCGAAGGTGCGCTGGCCGGGCCGCACCAGGTAGGCGGCCAGCGCGGTGTCGGAGGTGACCCCGTTCAGGGTCCAGCCGCGCCCGGCCAGGTCGTGGCGGGCCAGCTTCGCCTCGTGCAGCGCCTTGGGGTGCGCGGGCGAGGCCAGCCAGGCCGCCAGCGCGGCCTCGTCGTCGGCGGTCAGCGTCGCGGTGTCCAGGTAGCCGCCCTCGCCGTCGGCCGCGACGATGGCCAGCGCGGTCGCGTCACTGTCGAAGCTGCGGTGCGCGCCGGTCACCGCGACCCCCGCCCGGGCGCCGGGATGCGCGTGCGCGGCCAGCCAGTCGGCGACGGTCCCCGGCTCCAGCGCGCCGCCGCGCACCTCGAAGCCCTCCTCGGCCTCCGGCTCCGGGGCCGACAGGGTGTCGAACAGCCGGTCGCGCAGCACCCGGAACTCCAGGTCGTCGAACAGCCGGTGGATCTGGTCGCGGTCCCACGGGACCATCGCCAGGGTGTCCGGGGTCTGCGCCAGCGGCACATCGCGGACCAGCTCGGTGAGTTCCCGGTTGAGCACAACGGAACTCAAGTTGGCGCGCAGCGAGTCCCCGACCTTGCCCTTGACGGTGTCGACCCGGTCGACCAGGCCCTGCAGCGACCCGTACTCGGTGATCCACTTGGTGGCGGTCTTCTCCCCCACCCCCGGGATGCCGGGCAGGTTGTCGCTGGGGTCGCCACGCAGCGCGGCGAAGTCCGGGTACTGCGCCGGGGTCAGCCCGTACTTGGCGGCCACCGCCTCGGGGGTGTAGCGGGTCAGCTCGCTGACGCCCTTGACCGGGTACAGCACGGTGACATCGTCGGTGACCAGCTGCAACGAGTCCCGGTCGCCGGTGACCACCAGCACCCGGTAGCCCTCGTTCTGCGCCTGGGTGGCCAGCGTCGCGATGATGTCGTCGGCCTCGTACCCCGGCTCGGCCAGCACCGTGATGCCGAGCGCGCCGAGCACCTCCTTGGTGATGTCGATCTGACCGCGGAACTCGTCCGGGGTGGCCGAGCGGCCTTCTTTGTATTCCGGGTACCGCTCCTTGCGGAAGGTCTGCCGGGACACGTCGAACGCGGCGGCCACGTGGCTGGGCTTCTCGTCGCGCAGCAGGTTGATCAGCATGGCGGTGAAGCCGTAGACCGCGTTGGTGGTCAGGCCGCTGCGGGTCTTGAAGTTCTCCGCCGGCAGCGCGAAAAACGCCCGAAACGCCAGCGAGTTGCCGTCCAGCAGCATCAGGGTGGGCTTTTCTGCGGCGGGTGCGGGGCTCACGGGGGTCCACCCTACTCAGCGGCTCTGTCACCGACCGGGGCGCCGCGCGAGGCGGGTCGGGCCGGACGGTTTCCGCGCCGTATCGGGGTGTCCGGGCTGCGGGGGGCCGCCGCAGCGTTTACAGTCCCCGGGAAACAAAGCAGGGGGTTTGTCGTGGATTCAGGAACACGCCGCAGGCTCCATGCGGCGCTCCTGCTGTTCGCGGCGCTGTTCCTGACGCTGCTCGTCGCCGGGCCCGCGTCGGCCGACGACGGCGACACCGCGACGGTTTCCGGGCGGCTGGTCAACGCCGGCACACCGGTCGCCGGCGCCACCGTGCGGGCCAGTGACCCCGACGGCGCCGAGGTCGGCTCCACCACCTCCGATGACTCCGGACGCTGGCGGTTCGAGGTGCCGGTCGGCCCCCACGTCTTCGAGGTGGACCCGGACACCCTGCCCGACGGGGTCAGCGTGCAGTCCTCGGTGACCCGCACGGTCACCGCCGGGCGCACCAACACCGTCGTCTTCACCTTCGGCGAGGTCCGCACCACCACCAGCGTCCCGCTCTATGAGCGGGTGATCCGGCTGGCCATCGACGGCCTGCGGTTCGGCCTGGTCATCGCGGTCGCCGGGGTGGGACTGAGCATGATCTTCGGCGTCACCGGGCTGACCAACTTCGCCCACGGCGAGCTGGTCACGCTCGGCGCGGTGTTCACCTGGATCCTGAACGCGACATTCGGGCTGCCGCTGGCGGCCGCCGCGCTGCTGGCCATCGTGGCGGGGGTCGGGGTCGGGTGGCTGAACAACGCGGGGCTGTGGCGTCCACTGCGAAAACGCCGGGTCGGGCTGATCCCGGCGCTGGTGGTGTCGATCGGGTTGGCCATCGCGCTGCGCTACCTGATCCTGATGCTGTTCGGCGACCGCACCGAAGCGCTGCCCGGGTACTCGCCGAGCGCGCAGCGCACGTGGGGCCCGCTCGCCATCACCGACATCAACTTGATCGTCATCGCGATCAGCCTGGTGGTGCTGATCGCGCTGGCGGTGATGCTGCAGAAGACCCGGATCGGCAAGGCGATGCGCGCCGTCGCCGACAACAAGGACCTCGCCTCCAGTTCCGGCATCAACGTCGAACGGGTCATCACCTACGTCTGGTGTCTGGGCGGCGGGCTGGCCGCGCTCGGCGGCATCCTGCTCGCGGTCTCCGAACTCGGCGGCCGGGTGCAGTGGGAAATGGGCTTCAAACTGCTGCTGCTGATGTTCGCCGGGATCACCCTCGGCGGGCTGGGCACCGCCTACGGCGCGCTGATCGGCTGCGTCATCGTCGGCCTGCTGGTGCAGCTGTCCACCCTGTTCATCAATCCCGACCTCAAGTACGTCGGCGGCCTGCTGATCCTGATCTTCATCCTGATCGTCCGGCCGCAGGGCATCCTCGGCTCCCGGGAAAGGGTCGGGTGAGTCCGTGGACATCGTGAGCGCGCTGCAAATCGCCTTCGCCCAGCTGATCGGCCCGTCGGCCATCTTCTACGCGTTGCTGGCCATCGGGCTGAACCTGCACTTCGGCTACACCGGGCTGCTGAACTTCGGCCAGATCGGGTTCGCCCTGCTCGGCGGCTACGGCGTCGGCATCATGACCGTCACCTACCGGCAGCCGCTGTGGGTCGGCATCCTGGTCGGGCTGGCCGCTGCCGGACTGCTTGCGGTGGTGCTTGGCATCCCCACCCTGCGATTACGCGCGGACTACCTGGCCATCGCCACCATCGCCGCCGCCGAGGTGCTGCGACTGATCTTCCGGTCCACCGCCGCCGACTCGGTCACCGGCTCCACCAACGGCCTGTACGGCTTCGCCGGGCCGTTCACCACCTACAGCCCGTTCGACTCCAGCAAGCAGTACTCCTTCCTCGGCATGAAGTTCGTCGGCGACGACGTGTGGGCGATGCTGGTCGGCTGGACCCTGGTCGCGGTGCTGTGCGTGTTCGTCTTCCTGCTGACCCGCAGCCCGTGGGGCCGGGTGCTCAAAGCGGTCCGGGAGGACGAGGACGCCGCGCGCTCGCTCGGCAAGAACGTGTTCGTCTACAAGCTGCAGGCGCTGGTGCTGGGCGGGGTGATCGGCGGCATGGGCGGTATCTTCAACGCGCTGCAGACCAAGTCCATCCACCCGGACTTCTACTCCACCTCGCAGACCTTCTACGCGTTCGGCGCACTGCTGCTCGGTGGCGCCGCCACCGTGCTCGGCCCGGTGGTCGGAGCGATGCTGTTCTGGTTCCTGCTGGCCATCCCCGACGCGTTGATGCGGCAGGCGATCGCCGGCCCGGACCCGCTGCTGCCGCTGACCGACGCGCAGGTCGGCGCGACGCGTTACGTGCTGCTCGGCATCCTGATCATGGCGCTGATGGTGTTCCGACCACAGGGCATCATGGGCCGAAGAAGGGAGGTGTCCCTCGATGGCTGAGCGCCCACTCGCCGAACCGGGCAGTCCCGATGAGCCCGGCCTCGTCGCTCCTGCGCTCGTTCCTCGCGCACTCGCCGAACCGGGCAGTCCCGATGAGCCCGGCCTCGTCGCTCCTGCGCTCGTTCCTCGCGCACTCGCCGAACCGGGCAGTCCCAAACCGGACCCGATCATCGTGGTGGACAACATCTCCCGCTCGTTCGGCGGCCTGAAGGCCGTCGACGTCGCGCATCTGGAGATCCAGCGCGGCTCCATCACCGGTCTGATCGGGCCGAACGGCGCCGGCAAAACCACCTTCTTCAACCTGCTGACCGGATTCGACCGGTGCGACACCGGCTCCTGGACCTACAACGGCCAGGACATGAGCAGGCTGCGCCCGCACCAGGTGGCCCGAAAGGGTGTGGTGCGCACCTTCCAGCTGACCAAGGCGCTGGCGAAGATGACGGTGCTGGACAACCTCAAACTCGGCGCGCCGCACCAGGTCGGCGAGCACATCGGCGCCGCGCTGCTGACGTTCCGCTGGCGCACGCAGGAGGCGGAGATCACCGAGCGGGCCCGAGAGATGCTGGCCCGGTTCAAACTTGACGCCAAGGCCGACGACATGGCCGGGTCGCTGTCCGGCGGGCAGCGCAAACTGCTGGAGATGGCGCGGGCGCTGATGACCGACCCCACCGTGGTGATGCTCGACGAGCCGATGGCGGGGGTGAACCCGGCGCTCACCGAAAGCCTGCTGGGGCACGTGAAATCCCTTCGCGACCAAGGCATGACGGTGGTGTTCGTCGAACACGACATGGACGTCATCCGCGACGTCAGCGACTGGGTGGTGGTGATGGCCCAGGGCTCGGTGATCGCCGAATCACCGCCGGAGCGACTGGGTGACAACGAGGCCGTCGTCGACGCCTACCTGGGCAGCCACCACGATCTGGCGCTGGAGTTCGACGAGCACGGCAATCCCGTCGGCGCCACCGCCGAACTGGCCGAGGAGATCGAGGCCGCGGTGGTGGAGACCATCGAGTCCGGCGGCGACCTGTCCGACGGAGAAGCGCGATGACCGCACAGCCCGAACCCGCCGACGCCCTGCTGCGCGCCGACCAGCTGATCGCCGGCTACATCCCCGAGGTCGACATCCTGCGCGGCTGCGACTTCTTCCTGCGCGACGGCGAGATCGTCGGGATCATCGGCCCCAACGGGGCGGGCAAGTCCACCCTGCTCAAGACGCTGTTCGGGCTGATCCCGGTGCGCAGCGGCTCGGTCCGGCTGCGCGGCGAGGACATCACCTCCGCCCCCGCGCACGTGCTGGTCACCAAGGGCGTGGGGTACGTGCCGCAGACCAACAATGTGTTCCCGTCGCTGACCATCGAGGAGAACCTGGAAATGGGCGCCTACCTGCGCCCGACGGCGTTCCGGGACCGCTTCGACTTCGTCGCCGGACTGTTCCCGCTGCTGGCCGAACGCCGAAAGGTCAAGGCCGGCGCGCTATCCGGCGGTGAGCGGCAGATGGTGGCCATGGGCCGGGCGCTGATGATGGAGCCGTCGGTGCTGCTGCTCGACGAACCGTCGGCGGGGTTGTCGCCGATGTTCCAGGACGAGGTGTTCATCCGCTGCAAGCAGATCAACGCCACCGGTGTCTCGGTGATCATGGTCGAGCAGAACGCGCGGCGCTGCCTGCAGATCTGCGACCGCGGCTACGTGCTGGACCAGGGCGCCAACGCCTACACCGACACCGGGGCCAACCTGATGAAGGACCCGAAGGTGATCGAGCTGTACCTGGGAACGCTGGCGGGCAGCCGGGAGAAGAAGTAGCCCTCTCCCCCGGCTGCCCGGCGCGTGTCTCTGCGGTCTAGCTTTCGACGACGATGTAGTCCACGGTGTTCAGGTTGTTGTCCGCGTCGAACTCGAGGCTGCCGTAGGAGCCGACGGACGGCTCCCCGGCCGGCCCGAAGGTCAACGCGCCGGTGACACCGTTGTAGTCGATGTCCTTGCCCTCGCCGATCAGGTCCCGGCACTGCGCGAAGCTGGTGCACTCCACCCCGTCGCGCGTGACCGAGTTGATGTTGGCGGCGATGTCGACACCGGCGGTGGACTTGGCCTGCTCGGCGGCCAGCGCGGTGATGACGACGGCGTCGAAGGCCTCACCGGCGTAGTTGAAGTCCACCAGCTTCGGGTCCTGGGCCAGCAGTCGGCCTTCGAACTCCGGGCCGACGTCGGTCAGCGGGGTGGTGCCCTTCATACCCGCCAGCAGGCCCTTGGCCACGCCCTTGCCGAGCGCGTTGCCCATGTTGCCGTCGGTGCCGTAGACCAGCATGCCGTCCGACGGGCCGATGCCCACCTCGTGCATGCGGGTGACGATCTTGGCGGTCTCTTCGAAGCCGATCACCGCGACGGCGTCGGGGTTGAACTCCTTGATCTGGTCGACCTCGGCGTTGAACGACTGCGCGTTCGGGTCGTAGATGATCTTGGTGATCTGGTCCTCGGCGATGCCCGCGGCCTGCAGGTCCTCGACGGCGTTGGCGGCCAGGCCGGTTCCGTACGGGTCGTTGAGGGCGAGGATCGCCACCCGCTGGGCGCCGTCCTCGGTGATCAGCTGGGCCAGCGCCTGGGCCTGCAGCACGTCGGTCGGGGCGGTGCGGAAGTACATGCCCTTGTCCGGGTAGCAGACGAACTGGTCGGAGGTGTTCGCCGGGGAGAACATCACCACACCCGCGCTGGCGATCTTGTCGATGACCTTCAGCGACACCGCGGAGGAGGCGGCGCCGACGATGGTGTCCGCGCCGCCGGCCAGGTGCCGGTCGACGGTGGTGTTGGCGGTGTCGGTGGTGGTGTCACCGGAGTCGCCGGTGGCCAGTTCGACCGGTTGGGCCAGCACGCCGCCGGCGTCGTTGATCTCGTTGATGGCGATCTGCACGCCGGCGATCTCCGGGGGTCCGAGGAAGGACAGCGTCCCGGTCTCGGGGAGCAGGGTGCCGATCTTGAGCGGGCTGGTGTCCGGGGTGGCGCCCGCGGTGGCCTGATCGGGCTCGCAGTCGGTGACGACGACCTCGGCGGCCTCGGTGCTGGTGTCGGTGTCGGCGGCGCTGGTGTCCTTCTCACCTCCGGAGGAACACGCCGTGAACGCGAGCGCGGCGATGCCGCTGACGGCAAACGCGCGGGTAAGGGTCCGATACGTCATAGAAACGCTCCTCAGAGGATGGGAGAAATCGCAGTTTCTGCAGGTACGAGTGTCGAACCTAACGGCTGGCGCCGCAAGCCGACGGCGCAGAAGGCCGTCGTGACCATTCTGTGACCTAATCCGGATCGCCCAGTTTGACCGTGGCGACAACCCGGGCGCCCGCACCCGGCGCGGTGTCGATGAGCAGGTCCCCGCCGAGCGCCGAGATCCGGTCCCGCATATTGGCCAGCCCGCGGCCCTGCGTCTCGGGGTCGAACCCCGGCCCGTCGTCGGCGATCGTCAAGCGCAGCCGGTCGCCGTCGACGCTCGCCGTCACGGTGGCGACGGTGTCGGGGCGGCCGTGTTTGGCCGCGTTCTGCAGCGCCTCACTGCAGCAGAAGTACAGCGCCGCCTCCATCGGGGCCGGGTGGCGCCCCAGGTCGCCGAGGTCCAGGCGGACCGGGATCGCCGACCGCGCGGCCAGGATCGGCAGCGCCCCGGCCAACCCGCCGCTGACCAGCTGCGGCGGGTAGATGCCCTGGGCCAGCCGACGGATCTCCACCACCGCGGTGCCGACCAGTTCGGCGGCGTCGTCGAGCAACGCGTCGGCGCGCTCCGGCTCGGCGTCGCGGGCCAGCTGAATCAGCATCGACAGCGCGACCAGGTGCTGCTGGGCGCCGTCGTGCAGATCTCGTTCGATGCGGCGGCGTTCGTCGTCGGCCGCGGCGGCCAGCCGGGCCCGGGAAGCCGCCAGGTCGACGGCGTGTTCGGCGAGGTAGGTCTCCGAGGTGCGCAGCGCCGCAGCGTTATTCCACACGACCACCATCAGGTTGAGTCCAACGACGGTCAGTCCGGCGATCACAAACGCCGTCTCCACCCACAGGTTCCCGATCTGGGCGGCGTCTTCGCGGCGCACGAAACGCGCCAGCACGGCGGCCGTCAGCAGACAGAGCCCGGTGATTCCGACGAACAGCAATCCGCGTTGCCATCGGACGTAGGCTTCGGCGAAGGCGACCGGCAGCAGCGCCATGACCGCCATCACCGGCAGCAGCGCCGGTGACACGTACACCACTACCAGCACGCCGACCCAGTTGCCGACGCAGACCAGCGAGATGGATTGCTCGTAGCGTTCGCGGCGCACCAGGTCCATCGCCAGCACCAGCAAAACGGAGTGCGCCGCCGAAACCCCGGCCAGCACCAGGAACCAGCGCGACGGGGCCAGCACGAAGTACTCCCACAGCGGCAGCAGCACACCCGCGCCGAACCACATGGCGAAGTGGCCGGCCAGGAACACCTGAAACCGCTCGGCCTGGAACCGGTGAATGAGGTGATGCCCGAGCACCGACGACGACCGCACCGCGGTGAACAGCAGGATCGCCGGCGCGCGCCACCGGGGCAGGGCGCCGAACCCGAACCGCGGGCTCGCCACGAACCCCGGCTACTCGGGCGTTTCGGCGGAGGTGGTTTTCCCGCCGTCGTCGAGCGACTCCACGATGACCTCGGCGACCCGCTTCATGGTGGTGCGTCGGTCCATCGCGGCCCGCTGAATCCACTTGAAGGCCTCGGGTTCGGTCATCTTCTGCTTGGACTGCAGCAGCCCCTTGGCCCGCTCGACGAGCTTGCGGGTCTCCAGCCGGTCGGTGAGGGACTCGACCTCGCTCTCCAGCGCGGTGATCTCCCGGAACCGGCTGACCGCGACCTCGATGGCCGGGATCAGATCGTTGATCGAGAACGGCTTGACCAGGTACGCCATCGCGCCGGCCTCCCGGGCGCGCTCCACCAGGTCACGCTGGCTGAACGCGGTGAGCATGACGATCGGGGCGATGCGTTTCCCGGCGATCTCGGCGGCGGCGTCCAGGCCGTCGCGCCGGGGCATCTTCACGTCCATGATCACCAGGTCGGGGCGCAGCTGCTCGGCGAGTTCGACGGCTTCCTGTCCGTCGCCGGCCTCGCCGACCACGTCGTAACCCTCTTCGCGCAGCATCTCGGCCAGGTCCAGGCGGATCAGGGCCTCGTCCTCGGCGATCAGGACGCGGTGGGCCGTCGGGCCGGAGGCAGTGCTGGTGCCGGTCATGGGGTCCATTCTGTCGTGCCGCGCGGTGATGAGCGAGGCAGACCCCAAGTTACCCACCCGTGAACAACAAACGGACAACCCGTCCACTGTGAGTTCGAGTCTCACCGAGATCACCGCCGATCCCGTCTGAGACGGCGAGGTCCGCTCAGCCGCCCACGCACCATCGTCTAAGGTGTGAACCCGCTGGCCCCCGTATCCCAATTGGCAGAGGAAACGGATTCAAAACCCGTCCAGTGTGAGTTCGAGTCTCACCGGGGGCACCACGCAGCTGTCGGACTTCCTGGACGCTACGACCGAGCCAGCGACGCCGGGCCTTCGAATGTCACATTCGCGCAGTGGTTGGTGTTGCGTTGAAATCCCTGGAGTGTGGCGGCGTCTAGCGAAGTGAAGACCGTGACATCTGGGCCACCGGCATTGCAGTTCATCAAGGTCATGTCACGCGACATTTCCCAACGCCCGTTGACCAAATGCATCTGACCGGTCTGCCCGCCGCCCATCGCCACATCCGCACAACCGGCGCCGCACGGCGTGACCGTCCATTGGTCGGTCCGGACTTCCTTGTTCTTGACCTGGGCAGCCTGGCTGAGGTCCCAGGTCAACGTGTATGCGCCACTCAGCCCGTCGTCGGCCACGGCCACCCCCGAGGCGCCGGCGAACGCCAAGGCCGCTCCCGCCGCAGCGGCCGAAACAGCCGCAATGAATTTGTTCATGGTTCCCCCACATTTCGCGCCGGGAATCTCCCGGGTGCCGAAGATAACAATTTCGACACATCTCGGCGCGTTGAATCATCAAACATTCGGCACTGCAGTATGAGAGAACGGCCGTTGAAGTCGTCCGACGCGGGCGATGACGCGCCGAAGCGGGCAATTCCACCGAAGACGTTGCGCGACGCGTGCCCAGCCGGTTGCATCGACAGGTGTGGGCGAAGAGCTAACTCGTACCGAGTTCACCCGGGCGCACCGGCAGGAGTACCGACGCAAGGTGCAGCAGTGCCTGGACGTGTTCGAGACCATGCTGTCGACGTCGAGCTTCGAGTTCGGCCGGCCGCTGACCGGCATGGAGATCGAATGCAATCTGGTCGACGACACCTACCAGCCGGCGATGCGCAATGACGACGTGCTGGCGTCCATCGCCGATCCGGCCTATCAAACCGAGCTGGGCGCCTACAACATCGAGTTCAATGTGCCGCCGCGGCCGCTGCCCGGCCACGCCGCGTTCGACCTGGCCAACGATGTGCGGGCGAGCCTGAACGCCGCCGAGACCAAGGCGAACAAGGCGGGCGCGCACATCGTGATGATCGGCATCCTGCCGACCTTGATGCCCGAGCATCTGGAAACCAACTGGATGAGCGATTCGGTGCGGTATCAGGCGCTCAACGACTCGATCTTCACCGCCCGCGGCGAGGACATCGTCATCGACATCGAGGGGCCGGAGCGGCTGCGCTGCGACGCCGCGACCATCGCCCCGGAATCGGCCTGCACCAGCATGCAGCTGCACCTGCAGGTCTCCCCCGGTGATTTCGCGAACAATTGGAACGCCGCGCAGGTGCTGGCCGGCCCCCAGTTGGCGCTCGGCGCCAATTCCCCGTTCTTCTTCGGCCGGCAGTTGTGGGCCGAGACCCGTGTCGAGTTGTTCGCCCAGGCCACCGACACCCGGCCCGACGAGCTCAAGTCGCAGGGGGTTCGGCCCCGGGTGTGGTTCGGCGAACGCTGGATCACCTCAATCTTCGACCTGTTCGAGGAGAACGTCCGCTACTTCCCGTCGCTGCTGCCCGAGCTGTCCGAGGAGGACCCGGAAGTCGAGCTGGCCGCCGGGCGCATCCCCCGGCTGCCGGAACTGCGGCTGCACAACGGCACGGTGTACCGCTGGAACCGGCCGGTGTACGACGTGGTGGAGACCGACGGGGTGTCCCGGCCGCACCTGCGGGTGGAGAACCGGGTGCTGCCGGCGGGCCCGACGGTCACCGACAGCATGGCCAACGCCGCCTTCTACTACGGCCTGCTGCGCACCTTAAGCGAGGAGGACCGGCCGTTGTGGACCAAGATGAGCTTCGCCGCCGCCGAGGCGAACTTCCTGTCCGCGGCGCGCTACGGCATCGACGCCCGGCTGTACTGGCCCGGCCTCGGCGAGGTGACGGCCGACGAGTTGACCTTGCGGGTGCTGTTGCCGATGGCCGATGAGGGGCTGATCCGCTGGGGTGTGGCCGCCGAGGTGCGCGACGAGTTCCTCGGCGCCATCGAGGGCCGGGCGAAGTCCGGCCAGAACGGCGCGTCCTGGCAGGTGTCGACGGTGCGGGCGCTGGAGGACGGCGGATTGTCCCGGCCGCAGGCGCTGGCCGAGATGCTGCGGCTGTATTGCGAGCGGATGCACGCCAATCTGCCGGTGCACCTGTGGACCGGCCCGGCCTCCTAGCGGCGAGCCTCAGCGGGGCCCGGTCGGCCGCAACGACGCCCAGTCGTCCTCGTCGGGCACCACTCCCCACTCCGACCAGGCCTCCAACCGTCGGTGCAGCGCGGAATCGGGGTCCATCGGGCCGCCGTCCCACATGACGGCGACAAACCGCTTCTTGGTCACCCCGGGGACCAGTTCCCGGACGCGGCCGTGGTCGTCGGCCACCGCGAGCACGATCCGGGTCTCGCCGGTCTTCGCGTTCTCCTGCAGCATGGTGCCGAACAGCCGCAGCAGCGGGGTGGAGTGGTACTGGCCGGGCAGGTCGCCGAAGCGTTCGAAGACCTCGACGTGTCCGCAGCGGGTCGCCGCCATCAGCTGTGTGGTTCGCCAGTCCGAATTCGCCACCGCGGTCCCCTGTCTGGTCCGTCTCATTTTCGACGGTACTGGGGACGTGGCGGCGCGCGTGGCATTTTTCGGCTCGCCGCCCCGCGGGCTCAGTCCGCCGTGTCGACGAACTCCCGGATGAAACCGCCGAATCCCGGTGCGGTGAAACGCATCCGGCCGCGCGCCGCGGCCTCGATCAACCCTTTGTCCATCAGGGACTGCCGGGCCATGCCGATCGCTGCGGTGCCGACGCCCATCGCGTCGGCCACCTCCTTGCGCCGGATGTCGCCCTCGCCGAGGGCGGCCATCGCGATCAGCAGCTTCTGCTCGGCGGGGGTGGCGGCAGTCCACCGGGATCGGAACATGGCGTTGCGCGCGACGGTGAATTGCGTCATCGCGGCCGGGATATGCGCCGTCGCTAAAACACCGCCGGGGCCGGGGTATCCGGCCGCCTCCCACATCTTGTCGCCGAATTCCTGGATGAACTGCGGATAGCCCTTGGTCTCGGCCAGCACCAGGTCCAGTGCGGCGGGTTCCCAGGCGACGCCGACGGCCAGCGCCGGGTCGGCCAGCGCGGCGCGCGCCGCGCGTTCGTCGAGGTTGGTCAGCTGCCCGTACTCGAACCGCTCGCCGAAACTCACCGCCTTGGCGACGACGTCCTGGGTGTGTCCCAGCCCGGCGGCGAAGACGGCCGCCGGCAGATCGTCGGCCTCGGCCTGCATGTGCTGCCAGGCGTAGGCCAGCGCCCGGATGCCCACCGGGTCGGCGGATTGCAGTTCGTCGACGAACACGACCAGCCCGGCGGCGCCGGCTTCCACGGCGCCGCGACCGGCGGTGACCATCGCCTGCTGCAGCAGTCGGGCCGCGCCCGGATTCGCGGCGCGCTCCGCGGAGCCGGCCAACTGCACCGAGGCGCCACCGAAGGTGATTCGGACGGTCTTGAGCGTCGCGATCAACGCCTGCCGGGTGGTCTTGGTCCACTTCTTGGAGATCCGCTCGAACTCATTGGCCAGTTCGACGGCCAACGACGCGGTGTCGCCGCCGGTCACCCACGCGGTGGTGAAGGTGCGACGGTCCGCGTCGCTCTGCACCGCGCGCAGCAGACTGGTCTTGCCGACGCCGCGGGGCCCGACGAACACGTGGACGCGGCCGTCGAGCTGCCGGTAGAGGCTGAGGTTGGTCAGGTGGACGTTGACGCGTTCGAGCTGGGCGTCGCGGCCGGGGAGGTGATGGGCCAGGGAGCCCGGCGTGTAGGGACTGCGCTGCTGAACCATGTTTACACTTCTTTACACATCACGGGGATAACCCCTATTTGTATAAAGAACGATAAATCGAGGGTCCGACAGCCGACCGGCGCTGGGAAGCGCTCAGGCGTCGGCGGGAATCTCGGCGTTGCGGCCGAGCACCCGGTTGACCACCCCGGTCGCGCGCTGGCCGGTGGAACGCACACCGTCGAGCGCGCCGGTGGTCACCGACATGGTCGAATCCCGGATGATCCGGGGCAGGTCGACGCCGTCGATCACCGAGTTGGCCAATCCGACCAGGTCGATCCGGTCGATGATCGCGTCGATATTGACGTTGCTGACGATGGCGTTGACGTCGATCTGGTCGCGGACGACCTTGGTCAGGTCCATCTCGGCGATCGTCTGCTGCAGCACCTGGATCAGGATGTTGGAGACGATCGGCCGGATCGAGCTGATGCCGGCGGCCATGGCTTCCTCGCCGCGCTGCGAGAGCGCGTTGGAGCTGCGGTCCAGCTGGGAGCCGAAGATCGGGACCTTGGTCGCGAGTCGGTACGCGGCGTTCGCGCCGTCCCACGCGTAGGCGCCGGTCCCCACCGCGGCGGTGACGACGGGATGATGCAGGAGATCCGGAGGTCGCGACACGCCACCATAGTAATTCAGCGGTCCACCCGTTCGGAGTCCTGTTGGGCCAGCGTCCGCGCGTAACCGGCGCCCATGGCCAGCAGAATCAGCCCGACGACGATGAAGACGATCACCCGGAAGATCCCGTCGAGCGTGCCCAGGTCGAACAGGAACAGCTTGGCCATGGCCGCCGCGGTGAGGGTCATACCACCGGTGACCAGCGCATTGCGGGTTCCGGCGTCGCGGATCCGCAGGGCCAGCACCAGCAGCACCGCCGCCGCAATCACCCAGCAGATGGTGGCCAGCACGTGTCCGGCCAGGAATCCGCCCTCGGTCCCGCCGATCAGCACCCCGGCCACCACCATGAACGCCGTCACCGCGTACAGCACCACCGCGCCGCCCATGACGAACCACGGGCGCAGGTCGGCGCGCGTGCCGTCCGGCGCGGTCGCTGCGGCGGCGGAGCGGGCGTAGGCCAGCAGTTGCACGGCCACGCAGCCGATCAGCAGCACGCTGGACACCAGAACGGCGGTGGCCGGTCCCCCGTCGAGCTCGTGGGCGCGGACCAGGTGCTCCGGCGGGACGTAGGCCAGGTAGCCGAGGAACCCGAACGCGCCGACGGCAACCGAGATCCAGCGGGCGGAGCTCACGCGTTCGGCGGCCAGCGCGACCAGCAGCGCCAGGGCGAGGATGACCGCGACGCGGACCGGTCCGTCGAACAGCACGACGGCGGCGATCATCATGGCGGCCGCGGCCAGCGCCGACCAGATGGTCGCGACCGGGCCCGGCACGCCGGGCAGCCGGTGCGCCAGCGCCACGATGGTCAGCAGCGTCACGGCCAGGACGAACAGCATCAGCACCGCGGCGGTCCTGCCGACTCCGGCCGGCGCGACCAGCACCGGCAGCGTCCCGACGACGGTCCACAGCGCGATGGCCACCCGGTTGGTGACCGTCGGCAGCACCAGCAGGGCGCCGGCGAGCGCCAGCGCGGCGGCCAGCGCGCAGGCCCCGCCGATCAGCCAGGCATGCTCGGCGGTGCGGTGGACGCCGGCCAGCCCGGCGAGCAGCGGCAGCGTCACCGCGACGGTGCGGGCCGCGAAGATCCAGCCCCAGTTCTTGGCGAGTTGGAACGGCAGGCTGGCGGCCGAGGCGATCAGCATGAATCCGATCAGACGCAGGTCCAGACCATCGGTGACGATCGGGGCCAGCACGGTCAGCGGGATCAGCACCAGCAGTCCGAGAGCCTGGGAATCCCAGCGCCGGGCGAGCACCATGCCGGCGCCGGCCAGGCCGAAGGCCAGCAGCAGGGCGACCGGCGCGGGAATCCACCCGTAGATGGTGCAGACGGCGATGACGTCGAGGTAGGCGGCGGCGACGCCGGTGGCGGCCAGCGCGATCGCGCCGGTGCGGCCGCCGGGGCGGCGGTTGAACCGGATCGCCCCGGCGACCAGGGCCCCGGCCAGCACCGCCCCGCCGATGACGCGGATCTCCGGGCGCAGGATGCCGGCCTGGGCGGCCAGCACCAGCAGTAGCGCCACGCCGATCAGGGTGACCCCGACGCCCGCGACCGCGAGCAGCTTGCCGACCCAGCCCGACCCGCGATCGGGGCGCGGCGGCTTCGGCGCCGACGGGGTCGACGGGGTCGACGGGAAAGGCTGGTACGCCACGGTGGGCGGGGCCCAACCTTCTCGCCGGGACGGGTATTGGGCAGCCGGGTACGCGGCGACGGGCTGCGCCGGGTACGGCATGGCCGGCTGCGGGACCGCGGGCTGCGGCAGCACAGGCGGCGGCGTGGCGGGTTGCGCGGGAACCGCGACGCCGAAGGCGCTCTGCAGTTCGGTCAGCTCGCCGGCCATCGCGGTCAACCGGTCCGATAGCGCGGCGCATTCGCCGGACAGTCGCGACAGCACGGCGACGGCGGCGGGATTGGGGTCAGCCATTGCCCCATCATGTCGGGCGAGCGCTAGGTAGTACTACCCGAACCGTTGTGGCAGCGGCTCAGGGTTCCTTGTCCAGGCCGTGCCGGATGGCGTAGCGGGTCAGCTCTACCCGATTGGCGAGTTGCAGCTTCTTGAACGTCGATTGGACGTGGTTCTCCACCGTCCGGTGGCTCAGCGACAGCTTCTCGGCGATCTGCTTGGCGGTCATCCCCTTCGCCACGTATCGCAGGATTTCGGTCTCCCGCTCGCTGAGCATAGGCGCGGCCTTGCGGGTGCGGCCCATTCGCCGGTACTCCCCCAGCACCAGCCCGGCCAGTCCGGGGGTGAACACCGCGCGCCCGGCAGCGGTGGCCCGGACCGCCTCGGACAGTTCGGCTTTCGACGCGCTCTTGACCAGGTATCCGGTGGCGCCCGCCTTGACGGCCTGCAGCACATCGTCTTGTTCGCCGGAGGCCGAGAGCACCAGGATCCGGCTGGCCGGGGACACCGCGAGCACCTCAGCGGTGGCGCGAACCCCGTCGCCGTCGGCCAGTTGCATATCCATCACCACCACGTCGGGCAGCACCACCGCGGCCCGCCGCCTGGCGGCTGCCACCCCGTCGGCGGTGGCCACCACGGTGAAGCCCTCATCGGCCAGGTCCCGGGCCACGGCGTCGCGCCAGATCGGGTGGTCGTCGACGACCATGACCGTCGGGGCGGGGGTTTCCGTCGTCATCGCTGTGCCTTCCCGGCTGACCGAGGCACGGTCAGCTCCCACTCGGTGCCCTCGTCGTCGCTGTGCAGCACGGCCGTTCCGGCCAGCGCCGAGAGTCGACCGACGATGGATTTGTCGATGCCCATCCGGCCCTCGGCGCGGGCGGCTTCCAGTCTGCCGGGGGCGATGCCGGCTCCGTCATCGCGGACGCTGACCACCACTTCGTCGTCGAGATCCTCGACCAGCACGTAGGCCCGCGCGTCGAGACCGGCGTGCAGGGCGACGTTGTCGAGGGCGTTGCGGACCGCGGCGGCCAGTTCGGTCGCGTCCTCGGCGGGCAGCGGCACGGCGGTGGCCGGCATCGCGACGGTCACCCGGTCCCCGGCGTAGCGGTCCAGCAGGGGGCGCAGGTCGATCCGGCCGTCGGCGTCCCCGTCGGCGGTGGGGCGCACGGCCAGGTCACCGGTGTGCGCGAAGCGCCGCAGCACCCGCTCCTGTTCGGCGGCGAGTTCGGCGAGTTCGGCGGTCGGCCCGCCGATCTCCCGGCCGCGTCGGGCGACCAGCGCGAGCACCTGGATCACCCCGTCGTGCATCTGCCGGGCCAGCCGCTCCCGCTCGGACGCGGCGGCGGTGAGCCGGGCCGCCCGCTCCAGTTCGGCGTGGACGCGGCGCGCCGTGCGCGCGGCCAGGCCCACCGCCAGGCCGACCGCGAGTTCGATGACCAGCCCGGCGCTACGGCCCAGGTTGACCTCGACCGCGCCCTTCTCCAGCGCGTAGGCGGCCATGATCAGCGCGGCGGTCAGCACGCCGCCGACCGGACCCCACAGGATGGCCGCCGACACGGTGGCGTTGGTCAGCCACAAGGTGGTCGGCAGGGACTGGTTGTCGGCCACCCAGTCCGGGGAGGCCACCAGCAGCGTGCCGAACAGCAGCGCCAGCGAAACGGCCAGCTCTGCGATCACCCACCCCGGCCGGCGGCCGAACCCGTGCAAATAGGCGACCGCACAAAAGACGGTCCACACCGTGAGGCCAGCAAACATTGACCAGGCGAGGAGGGGGCGTTCCAGATCGCCGTTGACGGCAATTTGGAAGCCCAGCGCGTAGAGGTAACCGAGGAGACGAAACACCTGGGCAGCGCGCCACAGCGGAGCGGCCGGATCAGGACCTTGCGCCGCCATTTCCGATCCCCTCAGGTTGATTCTCAGCAGCCGTTTCGATAACCGGAAGCTAACGATGCGGGGGTGGTTACCCAGCGTTGATCTGATTGTGTCAAGATTCGCCCATGACTACTAGCACGCCCCAACGCGGCACCATCATTCCCGAACTGGTGAGCCCGCTGTGGAAATCCTCTGTTGTGTCCGGCCTTCTGGCCATCATCCTCGGCGTCATCGTCCTGGCCTGGCCCGGTAAGACGCTGCTCGTCACCGCCATCCTGTTCGGCGCCTACCTGCTGATCAGCGGTATCGCCCAGGTGGTCTTCGCGTTCGCGATCCACGCCTCGGCCGGTAGCCGGGTGCTGATGTTCATCAGCGGCGCCGCCAGCATCGTGCTGGGCTTCCTGGCGCTGAAGAGCTTCGGTGGCAACGAAAGCGACGGTGGCCTGACTGCCATCATGCTGCTGGCCATCTGGATCGGCGTCGGCTTCATCTTCCGCGGCGTGGCCACCACCGGCACCGCCGTCGGCGACCCCGACCTGCCGGGCCGCGGCTGGGCGATCTTCTTCGGCGTCATCACCACGCTGGCCGGCATCGTCATGATGGTCGCGCCGTTCTCCTCGATCGTGATGCTGACCCTGGTGGTCGGCGCGTGGCTGATCGTGCTCGGCGCTTTCGAGATCGGTTCGGCGCTGGCGCTCAAGAAGGAAGCCGGCAAGTCCCCGGTCTGATCGACCCCGCCAACAGGCCGTCGTCCACTGCGGTGGACGGCGGCCTGTTGCGTTGGCCGGAAAGCTGTCGTTCGGCTCACACTGGACAGCGGCGGGTTTCACCCGACGACGAGTGCTACTACACTGCGTCGTAGAACCTGAGCGCAGGAAGCCGGTGTGAATATGGACGCACTAGACGTCGCACGGTGGCAGTTCGGCATCACCACCGTCTACCACTTCATCTTCGTGCCGCTGACCATCGGCCTGGCCCCGCTCATCGCGGTCATGCAGACCATCTGGCACATCACCGGCCGCCACGAGTGGTACCGACTGACCAGATTCTTCGGGAAGCTGTTCCTGATCAACTTCGCGATCGGCGTCGCCACCGGCATCGTGCAGGAGTTCCAGTTCGGGATGAACTGGAGCGAGTACTCCCGCTTCGTCGGCGACATCTTCGGCGCCCCGCTGGCCATGGAAGGCCTGGTCGCCTTCTTCTTCGAATCCACCTTCATCGGCCTGTGGATCTTCGGCTGGAGCCGACTGCCCCGCGCGGTGCACCTGGCCTGCATCTGGATCGTGGCGTTCGCGGTGAACGCCTCGGCGTTCTTCATCATCGCCGCCAACTCGTTCATGCAGCATCCCGTCGGCGCCGTCTACAACCCGGACACCGGCCGCGCCGAACTCACCAGCATCGTCGCGCTGTTCACCAACAACACCGCGATCTGGGCGTTCCTGCACGCGGTGGCCGCCTCCATGTTGACCGCCGCGATCTTCGTCGCCGCGGTCAGCGCCTGGTGGATGGTCCGCGACCGGCGCCGCGCCGACGAGGACGCCGGCCACCCGGTCCCGGCGGCCCCGGAATCCGACGCGGTGCGGATGTTCCGGCCGGCCACCATTCTCGGCTGCTGGGTTGCGCTGGTGGCGTCCTTCGGGCTGCTGTTCACCGGGGACGTGCAGGGCAAACTGATGTTCCAGCAGCAGCCGATGAAGATGGCGTCGGCGGAATCGTTGTGCCACACCGAAACCGATCCGAAGTTCTCGGTGCTGACCGTCGGCACGCACAACAGCTGTGACGGCGTCATCCACGTCCTCGAGGTGCCGTTCGTGCTGCCGTATCTGGCCGAGGGCCAGTTCAGCGGGGTGACGCTGGAAGGCGTCGAGGATCTGCAGAAGGCCGCCGAGGAGAAGTTCGGTCCCGGCAACTACCGGCCGAACCTGTTCGTCACCTACTGGTCGTTCCGGGCGATGATCGGGTTCATGGTGCTGCCCGGGTTGTTCGCGCTGGCGGCGCTGTGGATGACCCGGCGCGGCCGGATCCCCAATCAGCGCTGGTTCTCCGGGTTCGCCCTGCTCAGCCTGCCGATGCCGTTCCTTGCCAGCTCCGCCGGCTGGGTGTTCACCGAGATGGGACGCCAGCCGTGGGTGGTCGCGCCCAACCCGGACGGAGATCAGGCGATCCGGCTGACGGTGCAGGACGGGGTGTCCAACCATTCGGCGGGGATGGTGTGGACCTCGCTGATCCTGTTCACCCTGACCTACGCGGTGCTCGCGGTGGCCTGGTCCTATTTGCTGCGCCGCTACATCGCGGCGGGCCCGCAGGAGCACGACGCCGAGCCCGCTCCGGCGGTCACCCCGGGCGACGACGACGTCGAACCCCTGTCGTTCGCCTACTAGGAAGGGAGTTGATCGACGATGGGTCTCGAACAGTTCTGGTTCATCACGGTCGCCGCGCTCTTCGTCGGCTTCTTCATCCTGGAGGGCTTCGACTTCGGCGTCGGCATGCTGATGGGCCCGCTGGGCCGGATGGCCGCGCGCCGGGGTGAGGACGCCGAGCGACACCGGCGCGCGGCGCTGAACACCATCGGCCCGGTCTGGGACGGAAACGAGGTGTGGCTGATCACCGCCGGTGGCGCCATGTTCGCCGCGTTCCCCGGCTGGTACGCGACGGTGTTCTCGACGTTGTACCTGCCGCTGCTGCTGATCCTGTTCGGGATGATCCTGCGGGTGGTGGCGATCGAGTGGCGCGGCAAGATCAACGACCCGAACTGGCGGCGCTGGGCCGATATCGGCATCGCCGCAGGCTCCTGGCTGCCCGCGGTCCTGTGGGGTGTCGCGTTCGCCATCCTGGTCCGCGGCCTGCCGGTCGCCGAGGATCAGCAGGTCTGGGACTTGTCCTTCTTCGACGTGATCAACGTCTACACGCTGCTCGGCGGGCTGGCCACGTGCGCGCTGTTCCTGCTGCACGGAGCGGCGTTCCTGGCGCTCAAGAGCAGCGGGACGGTGCGCGAGGACGCGCTGTCCGCGGCGCGCCGGATCTCGGCGCCCGCGCTGGTCGTCATCGGCGGGTTCGGATTGTGGACCGAGTTCGCCTACGGCAAGCCGTGGACATGGATCGTGTTCGCCGCGGCCGCGCTGAGCCTGGTCGGCTCGATCCTGTTGCTGCGCAACGGAACCCGTGACGGGTGGGCGTTCGTCGCGACGACGGTCACCGTGCTGCTGGTCATCACCATGCTCTTCGGCGACCTGTACCCGAACCTGGTGCCATCGACGTTGAACCCGGACTGGAGCCTGACGATCCATAACGCCTCGTCGAGCCCGTACACGCTGAAGATCATGACCTGGGCCGCGGTGATCGTCGCTCCGCTGGTGATCTGCTACCAGGGCTGGACCTATTGGGTGTTCCGGCAGCGGATTTCCGCCGACCGGATCCCCGAGCCCATCGGTCTGCCGAGGTAGCGCGCTGAGCGCCCGCGGCCCGATCGACCCCCGGCTGTGGCGGGAATCGCCCGCGGTCCGGCGGTTCCTGCTGGCCAGCGTCGGCTACGGCGCGCTGGTCAGCCTCGCCGCGATCGCGGGTTCGGTGCTGCTGGCCGCGCTGGTGGCCGGGGTGATCAGCGATCCGTCCACCCGCACCGTGGCGCATTGGGCGCCGCTGCTGGCCGGGTTGGCCGCCGTCTGGGTCCTGCACGCGCTGGCCCAATGGCGCCAGGCCCGGTTGTCGCAGCGCGGCGCGTCGGCCGCGATCGCCGACCTGGCCGCCCGGGTGTTGGAATCGGTGACCGCCCGCGATCCCCGGCTCATCGCCGAGCAACGCGACGCCGCGACGACGGTGGTGATCGACGGCCTGGACGGGCTGCGCCCCTACTTCACCGCGTACCTGCCGGCGCTGTTCCAGGCGGTGATCCTCACCCCGGCGGCGCTGGTGGTGATGGCGTGCTTCGACCTGCCCGCCACTCTGATCGTGCTGGTGGCGCTGCCGTTGATCCCGCTGTTCATGGTGCTGATCGGACTGGCCACCCGGGACCGGTCGGCGGCCGCGCTGACCGCGATGACGACGCTGCGGGCCCGGATGCTGGATCTGATCGCCGGGATCCCGACCCTGGTTTCGCTGGGCCGGGCCGCCGGGCCGGCGGATCGGATCGCCGAGTTGGGGGCCGCGCATCGCCGCTCGGCGATGGCGACGCTGCGGATCGCGTTCCTGTCCACCCTGGTGCTGGAGCTGCTGGCCACCTTCGGGGTGGCGCTGGTCGCGGTGAGCGTCGGGCTGCGGTTGGTTTACGGCGAGGTGACCCTGGTCGCCGGGCTGACCGCGCTGCTGCTGGCCCCGGACGTGTTCTGGCCGCTGCGCCGGGTCGGGGTGGAGTTCCACGCCGCCCAGGACGGCCAGACCGCCGCCGAAGCGGCGTTCGCCCTGATCGACGGCGCCGAACCGGCGCCCGCCGGGATTGCGCGGGCGCAGGCCGCGGGGGCGCGGATCGAGCTGGACGGACTCAGCGTCGAGGGCCGCGACGGCGCGGCGCCCGCCGGGCTGTCCGGGGTGATCGAACCGGGTCGGGTGACGGTGTTGACCGGACCCAACGGTGCGGGCAAATCCACCACCCTGACGGTGCTGGCCGGGCTGACCCGGCCGGACGCGGGCACGGTGACGGTGGCGGGCGTACCCGTGACCGAGCTGGCGCCGGAACCCTGGTGGGCGCAGCTGTCCTGGCTGCCGCAGCGCCCGGTGCTGATCCCCGGCACGGTGACCGAGAACCTCGAGCTCTTCGGTCCGCTGACCGATGTCGAATCAGCGTGCGCGGCAGCCGGTTTCGATGCCGTGCTGGCGGAATTGCCGGACGGCGGGGACACCGTGCTGGGTCCGGGCGGCGCCGGACTGTCGCTGGGTCAGCGCCAGCGCCTCGGGCTGGCCCGAACGCTGGGCTCCCGCGCCCCGCTGCTGCTGCTCGACGAGCCGACCGCGCACCTGGACGCCGGAACCGAGGCCCGGGTGCTGACCGCGCTGGGCGAGCGGGCGCGAGCCGGGGCGACGGTCGTCGTCGTCGGGCACCGCAGACCGGTGCTGGACTGCGCCGACACGGTGATCGAGGTGGCTAGCCATGCGCGACGGTGATCCCGGGGACCGCGCCGACCCGCTGTGGCAGGCGCTGGCCCTGCTGCGCCCGCGGCTGCCTCGGCTGCTGCTGGCCATCGCGCTCGGCGTCGGCTCGCTGGGCAGCGCGTTGGCGTTGGCGGGGGTGTCGGCATGGTTGATCGCCCGCGCCTGGCAGATGCCCCCGATCCTGGACCTATCGGTCGCGGTGGTCGCCGTGCGGGCGTTCGGCATCTCCCGGGGCGTGCTGCACTACTGCGAGCGGTTGGTCAGCCACGATGAGGCGCTGACCGGCGCGTCGAACGCCCGCGCGCAGACCTACCGCCGGTTGGTGGCCCGCCCGGCGGCGTTGCGGGTCTCCGGCGGTGAACTGGCCGGCCGGGTCGGCGCCGACGTCGACGAACTGTCCGAGGTGCTGGTGCGGGCGGTGCTGCCGATCGCGGTGGCCGCCGTGCTGTCGGTGGCCGCCGTCGGGGCGATCGCGCTGATCTCCCCCGTCGTCGCGGCTGTGCTGGCGATCTGTCTGCTGGTCGCCGGGATGCTGGCCCCGTGGTTGGCCGCCCGCGGCGCCGCTGCCGCCGAATTGTCCGCACGGGAACGTCACGCCGACCGCGATGAGGCGGCCGTGCTCGCGTTGCGGCACGGCCCGGAGCTTCGGGTGGCCGGCCGGCTGCCCGGGCTGATCGCACAAACCCGCGCGCGGCAACGGGATTGGGGCGCCGAGTTGGACCGGGCCGCCGCACCCGCGTCGCTCGGGGCGGCCGCGCCGACGCTGGCTCTGGGCGCCGCCGTGCTGGCCGCCGCCGTCGTCGGGATCGGGCTGTCCCCCACGCTGGACGCCCCCATTCTGGCGATCCTGATGCTGCTGCCGCTGTCGTCGTTCGAGGCGACGACGGCGCTGCCTGCGGCGGCGGTCCAGCTGACCCGTTCCCGCATCGCCGCCCGGCGATTGCTGGAGCTCACCGGGAACCCGCGCGCACCCGAGCCGGCTGGTCGGCTGCGCCGGGCCTCTTCGGAGCTCGTTCCTCGCCCCTCGAACCCGCCGGTGGATCGGCCGCCCGGACCGGAACCGGACGGCGTCGACCTGCGCGCCGACAATCTGTGTTCCGGCTTCCCCGGCGCCAGCGGCGGTTTCAGTGGATCCCTGGATGTGGCCGCCGGCGCCCGGGTGGCCGTGACCGGGCCCAGCGGCGCCGGCAAGACCGCGTTACTGCTCACCCTCGCCGGGCTGATCCCGCCGCAGCAGGGATGCGTGACCGTCGGCGGGGTGGCGCTGAGCAACCTCAACGAAGCCCAATTGCGTTCCCGGATCGGATATTTCGCCGAGGACGCGCACATCTTCGAGACCACCGTTCGGGACAATCTGCTGGTGGTCCGCGGCGACTGCGCGGACGCCGAGCTCCAGGAGGCACTGCGCCGGGTGGGTCTCGGCGAATGGCTGGCGGGCCTGCCGGGGGGTTTGGGCACGGTGCTGACCGGCGGGGCCTCGGCGGTCTCGGCCGGGCAACGCCGACGACTGCTACTGGCCCGGGCGCTGTGCTCGCGGGCGCCGGTGCTGCTGCTCGACGAGCCGACCGAACATCTCGACATCGGCGACGCCGAACCGGTGCTCGACGAATTGCTGCGCGTCGGCGGCCTGTTCGGTCCGGAGCGCACCGTGGTGGTCGCCACCCATCACCTGCCGGCGGGTTTCGCCGGGCAGCGGATCCGCGTTCCGGGTTAGGGCTGGCGCCCGAGGGCTTCGCCTGCCGCCAGCTGTTGGGAAGGCCCCGCGTGTATCGTGGTCGGGGAAATCGTCCACCGGCCGACCGGGAGCAGACGCCTTGACTCAGCCGCCGTATCAGCCGTCCGGCGAACAGCCCTGGAACTATCCGCCGCCGCCTCCGCAGCCCTATTCCGGCGAGCCGGGCGGCTACCCGGCGCCGGCCCAACCGAAGAACGGGGTGGGTCTCAGCGCCCTGATCTGTGGCCTGTTGTCGCTGCCGGCGGCGCTCACGGTCGTCGGCGGTGTGGTGCTCGGCGTCGCGGGGATCGTCTGCGGAGTGGTGGGCCGCGGTCGCGCCAAGCGCGGCGAAGCGAACAACGGCGGGATGGCCACCGCCGGCATCGTCACCGGCGCGCTCGGCGTCGTCGCCTCGGTGGTGGTGGTGATCGTGATGATCACCGCCGGCATGTGGCTGTTCAACGAGGGTGGCGGGAAGGACTTCGTGGACTGCCTGAACCGGGCCGGCGACGACGTCGCCGCCCAACAGGCCTGCCAGGACCAGTGGGCGAACAATCTGGAAGATCGCTTCAGCGTCACGGTGACGCCCGAGCCCTGATCCTCAGTTCGTCGGGAAGTACTTGATCAGGCCCTCCTGGACGACGGTGGCCAGCAGTTGGCCGTCCAGGTCGAAGAAGTGACCCTTCGACATGCCGCGGGATTCCGCCGCCACCGGCGACTGCGTCGAGTACAGCACCCAGTCGTCGAACGTGATCGGGCGGTGGAACCACACCGAATGGTTGATCGTGGCGGCGAAGATGCGGTCATGCCCCCAGGACAGGCCGTGGGTGGTGATGATCGAGTCCAGCACGGTGGTGTCCGACGAGTACACCATCGCCGCCTGGTGCAGAACCGGGTCCTCGCCGATCTCGCCGCGGGCCTTGAGCCACACCCGGTTGTGCGGAAGCTTCTCGCCCTTGTCCCGCATGATCCATGCCGGGTCGTTGGTGTACCGCCACTCGATGGGTTTGAGCGCCTCGACGAACAGCGGCACCGTTTCCTCGTAACCTTCCAACAGCTTCTCGATCGTCGGAAGGTCATGCGGCGGTTGCACTTCCGGAGGCGGGGTGCTGTGCTCCAACCCGCGTCCGCCGGCCATGAACGCCACCAGCGCGGTCGCCAGCAGGGTGCCGTCCTGCATGACGTCGACGCGCCGGTTGGCGAACCGGCGCTCGTCGCGCAGCCGGACCACCCGCAACTCGAGATCGTGCTCGGGATCTCCACCGGCGATGAAGTGGATGTTCAGCGCGCTGGGTGGGATGTAGCGCGGCAGGGTGCGCGACGCCGCGACGAAGGCCTGGGCCATCATCTGCCCGCCGAAGGTTCGGACCGGGTTCTTGCTGGGGTGCGCCCCGAAGAACACGTCCTCGCCACCGGCGCGGAGGTCCAGCACCGCCAGCAGCTCATCGAAGTCGCGCTGCGGCACGCGGGCCCCCGTCCTGTTAGTGGTCGTCCTCGCCGATCCTATGCACGTGGATCAGGTTGGTGGACCCCACGGTGCCCGGCGGCACGCCCGCGACGATGACGACCAGGTCACCGCGACGGTAACGGCCCAGCGCCAGCAGTGACTTGTCCACCTCGCGGATCATGCCGTCGGTGCTGGTCATCTGGCCCACGATGAACGTCTCGGTGCCCCAGGTCAAGGCCATCTGGCTGCGGATCGCGGGGCGGGCGGTGAACGCCAACAGCGGCAGCGGGCTGTGCAGCCGGGCCAGCCGGCGGACGGTGTCGCCGGATTCGGTGAACGCCACCAGCGCCCGGGCGTCGAGCCGCTCGCCGATCTCGCGGGCGGCATACGAGATGACGCCGCGCTTGGTGCGCGGGGTGTGGGTCAGCGGCGGCGCGGCCGTGGAATTGTCTTCCACCGCGGTGATGATCCGGCTCATGGTGCGCACGGCGTCGAACGGGTAGCGGCCGACGGAGGTCTCACCGGACAGCATCAGCGCGTCGGCGCCGTCGAGCACGGCGTTGGCGACGTCGGAGGCCTCGGCCCGGGTGGGCCGGGAGTTCTCGATCATCGAGTCGAGCATCTGGGTCGCGACGATCACCGGTTTGGCGTTCTCGCGGGCCATCTGAATCGCCTGCTTCTGCACCAGCGGCACCGCCTCCAGCGGCAGTTCGACGCCGAGGTCGCCGCGGGCCACCATGATCGCGTCGAAGGCCAGCACGATCGCCTCGAGATTGTCGATGGCCTCCGGCTTCTCCAGCTTCGCGATCACCGGCACCCGGCGCCCGCACCGGTCCATCACCGCGTGCACGAGGTCGACGTCGGCCGGGGACCGCACGAACGACAGCGCCACCATGTCGACGCCGAGGCTCATCGCGAACTCGAGGTCGGCGATGTCCTTCTCGGACAACGCCGGAACCGACACCTCGACGCCGGGCAGGGACAGGCCCTTGTTGTTGCTGACGGGCCCGCCCTCGATCACCGAGCAGACCACGTCGGGTCCGTCGACGCCTTCGACGATCAGCGCGACCTTGCCGTCGTCGACCAACAGCCGGTCATTGACCTTGACGTCCTTGGCGAGGTGCTTATAGGTGGTGGACACCCGGTCGTGGGTGCCTTCGACGTCTTCGACGGTGATCCGGACGGTCTCGCCGGTCTCCCAGACCGTGGGTCCGTCGGCGAACCGGCCCAGGCGGATCTTCGGGCCCTGCAGGTCGGCCAACACGCCGACGGCCCGCCCGGTGGCGTTGGAAGCCGCCCGGACCCATTCGTAGGTGGCTTGGTGCGCGGAGTACTCGCCGTGGCTGAAGTTCATCCGGGCGACGTCCATCCCGGCCTCGACGAGCGCCTTCACCTTTTCTTCGCTACCGACGGCGGGTCCGAGCGTGCATACGATCTTGGCGCGTCTACTCACGACGAATCAGCATAGTCCCGTTCGGCGCGCGTCTCGACCGATCAAGAAGAGTTCAGATTCCGGTCAACGGGACGACGTCCAGCATGCTGTGGCAACGCGGGGTCAGCGGGCGGAGAACTCCGGCGTCAGCGGGAAGCCCGGCACGTTGCGCACCACCGTCCAGGCCAGCAGCGCGACCAGCACGGTAACAACGAAACCCCTCGTGAGCAGTGGTTTCTTGGTCCCCAAGCGCCAGCCCGCCCAGAGCGCCAACAGCGGCAGGGCGGCCAGCAGGAAGACATTGTCGTGCACGGCGGTCGACCAGTCGCCGTGCAGCACCGCGTGCGTCATCCGCAGGCCACCACAGAATGGGCAGTACCAACCGGTGAGCGCGAGGAACGGACAGCCCGGAAACAGGAAACCGGGCCGGTGCGGGTCTGCCAGCGCGGTGTAGGTGAGCGCCCCGGCGGTCAGCGCGCCGATGCCCAGCGCGCCGTACAGGTTCGCCCGCCCGCTCACTTCCGCCGGCGGAACCAGCGACGGCGGGGCTCGTTGGGCTCCGCCACCGCGGCAGCCATCTGGGCGGCCGTGGCGTCCTGCGGGGCGTCGTCCTCACTTTCGGCGGCCACGTCGTCTTCGGCGGGGTCTTCGGTCACCACGACGGTCTCGGACGTCTCAGCAGTGTCGGCGGGGTCGTCGGCCTCGGCGATTTCGTCGACCTCGGCAGGATTCTCGACCTCGGCAGGCGCATCGGTCTCCGACGGCTCATCGACGACATCGTCCTCGTCGTCGAACTCGGCAGCTTCGGCCGCCCGGCTCACCGGATCGTCCTCGTCGCCGTCCTCGGCTTCGGCTTCCTCGGCGGCACGGCTCACCGGATCGTCGTCGGCGTCTGGCTCCTCGGCCGGTTCCTCGGGAGCGCCTGCGTCCTCCGCTTCCTCCGCGTCCTCCGCTTCCTCAGCGGAGTCGATCTCTTCGGCCGCCTCGGATTCCGGGGCACTCTCGTTGACCGGTTCGGACAGGCCTTCGAGTTCCTCGGCTTCGGATTCATCGAGGAGGTCGACATCCGCACCGGAGTCAGCCTCCGACTCGGCCTCGACTTCCGCGTCAACCACGGCCACAGGCTCAGGCTCGGGCTCGGGCTCGATGACGACCTCGGGGCCCTCGGCCAGTTCAGCCTCGGCGAGTTCGGCGTCTGCGGCGACCGTGTCGGACTCGGCCTCGACTTCCGCGGCGGTTTCAACGAGTGCGGCTACCGGCTCGGGTTCCCCATCGACGGCCGCGTCCGCGTCGTGCTCCCCGTCTTCCTCGGGCTCATCGTCTTCCTCGGGTTCCGCTTCTTCGTCGGAATCCGCGTCCTCGCCCAGCGCAGTCTCCTCGTCAATGTCGATGTCGATGTCGGCATCGGATTCGCTGGACTCGTCAGCGTCCCGCTCGGCTTCGTCGCCATCAGCCTCGTCGGCGGACGCCGGTTGCTCTTCCTCGCCCTGTTCGGAGACGGCGGCGGGGCCGGCCGGCTCGGCGAACCCTTCCAGCTCTTCGCGCTCGGACTCGTCGAGCAGATCGACGTCCTCGCCGGAGTCTTCCTCCGGCTCGGGGGACGGTTCCAGGTCGTCCTCGGCCTCGATGGCCACGTCCGGATCCTCGGCCAACTCGGCCTCGGCCAGTTCGGCGTCCCCGGCGACCGTGTCAGGTTCGGGGTCTTCTTCGACGACCGCGACCACCTCGCCAGCGTCGGGCTCAATGCCGTCCAGCGCCTCGACCACCTCGATGGCCTCGTCGGGTTCGGCGGCTTCGGCATCGTCGGCGATGTCGACGGTCATGGCCGCCGCGGGGTCCACCCCGGCCTCGATGGCTTCGGCCAGATCATCGGGTTCGGCCTCGGGCGCCTCTTCGGCCACCAGTTCGGCGGCCTCTGCCTCGGCTTCCTTCTTGCCGTCGACGCTGGCTCTGGCCACCGCCACCCCCAGGCCACTGCCTGCGACCGCGGCGGCGAGGTCCTTGCTGACGCTGCCGCCCAGATCGTGCAGTTCCTCCCGAATGGGCTCGGGAGGACGTTTGCCCTCGAGGTCCTCGGGCTTCTCCCGGCCCTTGGGCGCGAGGATGAAGTACACCACCGCGCCGATGAACACGAAGGTGGAGGTGAACGAGTTGACCCGGATGCCGCCGATTTCGTTGGCGAAATCGGCGCGCAGCAGTTCGACGCAGAACCGGCCCACGCAGTAGCCCGCCACATACAGCGCGAACAACCGGCCGTGCCCGATCTTGAAGCGGCGGTCCACCCAGATCAGCAGCGCGAAAATCAGGACGTTCCACAGCAGTTCGTAGAGGAACGTCGGGTGCACCACCGCGCACAGCTCGCCGGTGGACATCCCGTCGAGCGGCTGCGGGCCGGCGCACCCCTTGGGGCCGCGATTGAAGATCTCCATGCCCCACGGAACCGTGGTTTCGCGGCCGTAGAGCTCCTGGTTGAAGTAGTTGCCGATCCGGCCGATGGCCTGGGCCAGCACGATTCCGGGCGCGACCGCGTCGCCGAAGGCCGGCAGCGGGATGCCGTGCCGCCGGCAGCCGATCCAGGCGCCCACGGCGCCGAGCGCCACCGCGCCCCAGATGCCCAGGCCGCCGTCCCAGATCCGCAGCGCGGCGATCGGGCCGTGGCCCCCCGGACCGAAGTACGTCGGCCAGTCGGTGATCACGTGGTAGAGCCGGCCGCCGATCAGCCCGAACGGCACAGCCCACAGGGCGACGTCGTAGATGACGCCGCGTTCGCCGCCGCGGGCAACCCAGCGGCGGTCGCCGAGCATCAGCGCGACGATGATGCCGATGATGATGCACACCGCGTAGGCGCGAATCGGCACCGGGCCGAGATACCAGACGCCTTGCGGTGGGCTGGGGAAATACGCCAGCAACGTCGTACTCAACCCAGCTACCTATCCCCTCTGCCGCACCCCGGCGGCAAGTTCTGCAGTCAGTTCCCCCAGCGCCGGAATGCCCTCATCGCCGAGCGCTGAAACCAGCGCGGACCCGACGATGACGCCGTCGGCGTAGCCGCCGATCGCGGCGGCCTGGGCGCCGGAACGCACACCCAGCCCGACGCCGACGGGAATGTCGGACACCTCGCGAATCCGAGCCACCAGTTCCGGAGCCGCGTTCGACACGGCGTCCCGCGCCCCGGTGACGCCCATGGTGGACGCCGCGTACACGAAGCCACGGCAGTGCGACACCGTCATGGCCAGGCGCTCCGGGGTCGACGACGGAGCGACCAGGAAGATCGGGTCCAGTTGGTGCGCCTCGGCGGCGGCCAGCCAGTCGTCGGCCTCCTCCGGAATGAGGTCCGGGGTGATGATGCCCATCCCGCCGGCGGCCGCCAAATCACGGGCGAAAGCGTCAACGCCGTAGCGCAGCACCAGGTTCCAGTACGTCATCACCACCGCGGCGCCACCGGCTGCGCTGACCGTCTCGACGGCCCGCAGCGAATCACGAACCCGCACACCACCTTTGAGGGCGGCTTCGGTCGCGGCGGCGATGACCGGTCCGTCCATCCCGGGATCGGAGTAGGAGATGCCGACTTCGACGATGTCGCAACCGGATTCGACCAGGGTCGCCATCGCGCGCATCGAGGTGTCCACGTCCGGGTAGCCGGTGGGCAGGTAGCCGATCAGCGCCGCGCGGTTGTCGGCGCGACATGCCTCGAACACCGGGCCCAGCCGGCCCTGCTGTCCGGTCGCGACCTGATTCGTCACTGCGCCGCCTCGTCGTCGAGCAGGCCGAACCACTTGGCGGCGGTGGCCACATCCTTGTCACCGCGACCGCTCAGGTTGCAGATGATCACCGCGCCGGGGCCCAGTTCGCGGCCGAGCTGCAGCGCGCCGGCCACCGCATGCGCGGATTCGATCGCCGGGATGATGCCCTCGGTGCGGCAGAGCAGCCCGAACGCGTCCATCGCCTCGGTGTCGGTGATCGGGCGGTACTCCGCGCGGCCGGTGTCCTTGAGCCAGGCGTGCTCGGGGCCGACGCCCGGGTAGTCCAATCCCGCTGAGATGGAATGGGATTCGATGGTCTGGCCGTCCTCGTCCTGCAGCAGGTAGGAGTACGAGCCCTGGAACGCGCCCGGCGATCCGCCGGTGAACGTCGCCGCGTGCCGGCCGGTCTCCATCCCGTCGCCGGCCGCCTCGAAACCGACCAGTCGCACACCCGGGTCGTCGATGAACGCGTGGAAGACGCCGATCGCGTTGGAGCCGCCGCCGACGCACGCCACCACCGCGTCCGGCAGCCGGCCGGCGCGGTCGAGGATCTGCTGGCGGGCCTCCAGCCCGATCACCCGCTGGAAGTCGCGCACCAGCAGTGGGAACGGGTGCGGCCCGGCCGCGGTGCCGAAGCAGTAGTAGGTGCTCTCGGCGTTGGTGACCCAGTCCCGGAACGCCTCACTGATGGCGTCCTTGAGGGTGGCCGAACCGGCGGTCACGGAAACCACCTCGGCGCCCAGCAGCCGCATCCGGGCCACGTTGAGCGCCTGCCGCGCGGTGTCCACCGCGCCCATGTAGATGACGCACTCCAGGCCGAGCAGCGCGCACGCGGTGGCAGTGGCCACCCCGTGCTGGCCGGCGCCGGTCTCGGCGATGACCCGCTTCTTGCCCATCTTCTGCGCCAGCAGCGCCTGGCCCAGCACATTGTTGATCTTGTGCGAGCCGGTGTGGTTGAGGTCCTCGCGCTTGAGGAAGATCCGGGCGCCGCCGGCGTGGTCGGACAGCCGAGCCGCCTCGTACAGCGGCGACGGCCGCCCGGCGTAGTCGGCCTGCAACCGGTCGAGTTCGTCGAGGAACTCGCGGTCGTTGCGGACCTTCTCGTAGGTCGCGGTGACCTCTTCGATGACGGCCATCAGCGCTTCGGCGACGAACCGGCCGCCGTACACGCCGAAGTGACCGCGAGCATCGGGATCATGCTGGCTGGGGACGGCGACGCCAGCGCTGGCGTGCGGCAACCCGGGGGTGCGATCCATCGGTGTCAGCGCGCCGGCTTCGGGCAGGACGGGTGCGCGCCAGCGGTGACCAGGTCGGCGACCGCGCTGCGCGGATCTCCGCTGGTCACCAGGCCCTCGCCGACGAGCACAGCGTCGGCGCCGGCTCCGGCGTAGGCCAGCAGGTCGGCAGTGCCGCGAACACCGGATTCGGCCACCCGGATCACGCCGCTGGGCAGCCCGGGGGCGATCCGGCCGAAGCAGTCCCGATCCACCGTCAGGGTCTTGAGGTCGCGAGCGTTGACGCCGATGACGCTGGCCCCGGCGCGCAACGCGCGGTCGGCCTCCTCCTCGGTGTGCACCTCGACCAACGCGGTCATGCCAAGTGATTCGGTGCGGTCCAGCATCGCTTCCAGCGCGGGCTGCTCGAGTGCGGCGACGATCAGCAGCACCATGTCCGCGCCGTGCGCGCGTGCCTCGTGGATCTGGTACGGACCGACGATGAAGTCCTTGCGCAGCACCGGGATCGAGACCGCCGCGCGGACCGCGTCCAGATCCGCCAAGGATCCATGGAAACGCCGTTCCTCGGTCAACACGCTGATGATGCGGGCGCCGCCGGCCTCATAGGCCCGGGCCAGATCGGCCGGGTCGGCGATATTGGCCAACTGACCCTTGGACGGGCTGGCGCGCTTGACCTCGGCGATAACGCCGATACCCGGCCGGCGCAGCGCGGCCGGCACGTCACGCGGCGCCGGAGCAGCCTCCGCGGCGGCCTTGATCTCGGCAAAGCTCACCACCGCCTCGCGGGCGGCAACGTCGGCGCGGACTCCTTCGATGATGGAGTCGAGCACGCTCGCCGAACTCATGGCTGACGGTTCCCCTTCAATACGAAATCGGTCTGCGGGATATGGGAGAAGGGTAGCCGTCGTAGGCGCCCTGCGGTTCACCGCCCCTGCCCGCCCGGCTCCCGGTCCGCGGCGTCGGCGTCACTCGTCGAATCGGCCGTGGGATCGTCGCCCTCGTCGATGGCGTCCCACATCATCCGTTCCGACATCGCCGCCCCGGCCCCGGCCGTGCGGGCCGAATCACCGCGCCGAACGGCCGGAGCCGCGTACCGGGCGGCGGCGGTGGTCCCCGAACTCGACGCGGCCCGCAGCAGCAGCACCGCCGCGGCCAGCGCGCACCCCGCGCAGATCAGCGTCAGCACCGCGCCCGAGTAGTGCCGGGAGCTGCCGGCCAGGGTGTTGGTGGCGACGTCGACGATGCCGGCGGCGCGGCGCGCCACATCGGCGACCACCCACTGGCTGACACCCAGGTAGCCGAGGGCGGCCACCGCGGCGGCGACCACCGCGGCCAGCAGCCGAAGCGCCCACGGTTTCGCGGCCAGCGCGGCCACCGCCACCGCGGCCAGCACCAACGCCAGCGGCGTCAGCGCGGCGGACCAGGCCGCGCCGTTGACGTCGATGTCGCGGGGCTGGCCGAGCCCGTCGGCGACGATGATGCTCACCCAGGTCAAACGGGAGGCGCCCCACAGCCCGAGCGCGGCGACCAGGAGCAACAGTTGCGCGACCCGGCGCGACCGGTCAGCCACGGGTCGGTGTCAGGGATTCGGCGGCGGCGACGGCGTTGAGCACCGCGGTGGCCTTGTTCCGCGACTCGTTGTACTCGTACGGGCCGTTGGAGTCCGCCACCACGCCGCCGCCGGCCTGCACGTAGGCCTTCCCGTCGCGCATCAGGGCGGTGCGGATGGCGATGGCGAAGTCCGCGTTGCCGGCGAAGTCGAGGTAGCCGACGACTCCGCCGTAGAGGCCGCGGCGGGTCAGTTCGACCTCTTCGATGAGTTCCATCGCGCGCACCTTCGGCGCGCCGGACAGGGTGCCGGCCGGGAAGCACGCGGTGGCCGCGTCCAGGGCGGTGCGGCCTTTCGCGAGATCGCCGTGCACGGTGGAGACCAGGTGCATGACGTGGCTGTAGCGCTCGATGTGGCTGTAGTCCTCGACCTTGACGGTGCCCGGCTCGCAGACCCGGCCCAGGTCGTTGCGGCCGAGGTCGACGAGCATCAGGTGCTCGGAGCGTTCCTTCTCGTCGGCCAGCAGGTCCTTGGCCAGCAGGATGTCCTCTTCCTCGGTTTCCCCGCGCCACCGGGTGCCGGCGATCGGGTGCGTGGTGGCCCGGCCGTCGGTGACGGTGACCAGGGCTTCCGGGCTTGAGCCGACGATGGAGAACGCGGTTCCGCCGTCGCCGTCGGGGACGTGCATCAGATACATGTACGGGCTGGGGTTGCTGACCCGCAGCATCCGGTACACGTCGATGGGCTCGGCGGGGGTGTCCATTTCGAAGCGCTGCGAGGGCACCACCTGGAAGGCCTCCCCCGCTTCGATGTCGCCGACGAGTTTGTCGACGATGGCGGTGTACTCCTCGGGGGTGCGCTGGGCCCGGTAGGTCGGCGCGGGCCGCGCGAAGGTGGCGACCGTCGACGGCAGCGGCTGGCTGAGCGCCTTGGTCATCACATCCAGTCGGGCCAGCGCGTCGTCGTAGGCGGCGTCGACATGTTCGTCGGTGCCGTTCCAGTTGACCGCGTTGGCGATCAGGGTGATCGACCCTTCGTGGTGGTCGACAGCGGCGATGTCGGTGGCCAGCAGCATCAGCATGTCCGGCAGGCCGAGGTCGTCGGTGGCCAATTCGGGCAGTCGCTCCAGCCGGCGCACCAGGTCGTAGGCGAAGAACCCGACCATCCCGCCGGTCAGCGGCGGCACGTCGGGCAGCCGTTCGCTTTCCAGCAGGGCCAGGGTGTCGCGCAGCACGGCCAGCGGGTCACCGCCGGTGGGGGCGCCGGCCGGCGCGGCGCCGAGCCAGTGCGCCTGCCCGTCGCGGACCGTCAGCGCGGTGGGCGCGCCGGCGCCGATGAACGACCATCGCGACCAGGACCGACCGTTCTCCGCGGACTCCAGCAAGAAGGTGCCGGGCCGGTTGGCGGCGAGCTTGCGGTAGGCCGAGAGCGGTGTCTCGGCGTCGGCGAGCACCTTGCGGGTGACCGGGACCACCCGGTGCTCGGCGGCGAGCGCGGCGAATTGTTCGCGGGTGGTGGCGCCGGTGTCGTCGGAATGCACGGGCACCATCCTCCCAGACGCCGCCAACGGGATTCGCGGCGTAGCGTGACCTTCTATGAAGCCCGGAGACACCGTCGATGATTTCACCCTGCCCGATCAGACCGGAACCCCGCGCCGGCTCAGCGACCTGCTGGCCGACGGCCCGGTGGTGCTGTTCTTCTATCCGGCGGCGATGACGCCCGGCTGCACCAAGGAGGCCTGCCACTTCCGTGATCTGGCCGCCGAGTTCGCCGCGGCCGGCGCGCAGCGGGTGGGCATCAGCACCGACGCTGTGGACAAGCAGGCGCGCTTCGCCGAGAAGGAGAAGTTCGACTACCCGCTGCTGTCCGACGCCGACGGTTCGGTGGCCTCGGCATTCGGGGTCAAGCGCGGACTGCTGGGCAAGCTCGCGCCGGTCAAGCGCACCACGTTCGTGATCGGGACGGACCGACGGGTGCTGGAAGTCATCTCGAGCGAAGTGTCGATGGACGTGCACGCGGATAAGGCGCTGGCGGCGCTCGCGGCCCGGTAGTCAGGCGCTTCTCGGCCCTAGCTCTTTGGCCCCTGGGGTGGGTCCGTCCCGGGTGGGTGTTGGTGGCGGAACCGTTTGTGGAAGTGGGCGAGCATGTCGGCGGGCTGGTGATACGGATTGACCCGCGGCTGCCCGCGATCCAAGTGTGCTGGTGGGGTCCATTCGACGCGGCCCTCGGCGTTGAGTCGGGTGCTCCAGTTCTGTTGGTAGGCCATCCGATTGTCCGGGCCGCAGTCCAGCCCCAGCTCGTCGACATTCGTCTGGCCGTCCTGGCTGAAATTGTCGAGGTGATCGGCCTGGCACCGGTAGGCGCTGGCTGTGCACCCCGGCCGGGTGCATCCCTTGTCCCGGGCGAACAGGACCAGCCGCTGATCGGCTGAAGCGAGACGCTTGGTCCGACCCAGCCACAGCGGTCGGCCACGTCCGTCGAAGATCACCAGGTAATGCAGGGCATGCGATGCCATCCGCAGGAAATCACTCATCGGAACCATCGACCCGCCCGCAGTCACCGCCCACCCCGTGAGCGCGGCCGGGACGTAGGGGGTCGGGAGTCCGGCAGGATCAGTGGCAGTCGGGTTCTCGGGCGGTTCCGGCACGGCCGGGGTCACCGGGCCGCCGCTCGGGGCGTCGGGGCCGGTGATCGTCACCACCGGGTCGATGATCGGCCCACCGCTGAGGTCGGCGGGGACTCCGCCGTGGGCGGCGGCGTTCAATTCCGCCAAGGTTGTCGTGACGATCACGGTGACGGGTAGTCCGTTGTGTTGCCCGAGGTCGCCGGAGGCCAGCAGTGCCCGCATGGCGGCGACCAGGGCGTCGTGGTTGCGCTGGGCGATCGTGCGCCGATCACCCTGAATCTGCTCCTCCGACGGTGTTCCCGAGACACAGGGGTGTTCATCGTCGGGATTGCACATGCCCGGCGCCGCCAACTTCTCCAGGATGGGTTCTAGGGTGGCCCACGCTTCGGGGGTCAACCGCGCCCGCAGGTTGCGCATCCCGTCATGGGTCTGGGCGCCGACGGACAGGCCGCGGGCGGCGGCGCGGCGCCGATCGGCGAAGTCCCCGTCCGGATCGAGGACCATGAGCAGCATGGTCGCCAGTTTGCTCAAATGCGAGGGCCCGTACTGCGTGGCGAGCTCGGCCAACTCCTTCTCGGCATCAGCCCGGGTCTCCGGATCCACCGCCGCCGGGATCTTCGCGTAGGTGTCTCGCACGATCGCGGAGCGTGTCAAGTCTTTTGTGTAAGTCGTTTCCTCTGATGTTGTCGTTTGGTGTGTTCTACAGGTGGGGCTCGATGCGGTCTGGGTAGACCAGCACGAGCTGTTCGAGGGCTTTCTTCCAGTTGGTGACCACTTGTCCTTCCACGAGGCGTCCGGCGGCCTTTCGGTTATGTTTCTGGCCGCGTTCCTTGGCCCGTTCGGCGGCGCGTTTGTCTTCGATGTTGCAGATCGCCAGCCAGAGCAGTTTCACCACCGCGGCGTCGTTGGGGAACTGCCCGCGGGTCTTGGTGACCTTGCGAAGTTGGTAGTTCAACGACTCGATCGAGTTGGTCGTGTAGATCACCCGGCGTAGCTCTGGAGGGAACTCCAGGAAGGGGATGAATTGCTCCCATGATCGATCGAAAACCATTGTCACAGTGGGGTTTTTCTTGCCCAAATCTGATGCGGTGAACGCATCCAGCTCGGCGCGGGCGGCATCGGCGTCAGCGGCGGTGTAGATCGGCTTGAGCGCGGCGGCCACGGCCTTGCGGTCCTTGTAGGACACGAACCGCAGCGCGTTGCGGATCAGGTGCACCACGCAGGTCTGGACGGTGGCCTGCGACCAGGTCGCCGTGATGGCCTCGGGGAACCCGGTGAGCCCGTCGCAGCACACGATAAGCACGTCACGCACCCCTCGGTTGGCCAGATCAGCGCAGACCGACGCCCAGAACGAGGCTCCTTCGTTCTGCTGGACCCAGATGCCCAGGACATGCTTGACGCCGGCCATATCGACGCCCACGGCGATGTGCGCGGCCTTGTTGCGGGTGTGGCCGCCGTCTTTGACCTTCACCACGATCGCGTCGAGGTAGATCACCGGGTACAGCGCATCCAACGGGCGACGCTGCCAGGCAAGGACCTCATCGGAGATCTCGTCGACGATCTTGGAGATCGTCTCATGAGACACCTCGGCGCCGATCGTTGATTGCAGGTGAAATTGGATGTCCCGCAACGTCATCCCGCCGGCATACAGCGAAACGATCATGTCATCGAGCCCACCGAGCCGGCGCTGTCCCTTGGGCACCAGCCGCGGCGTGAACGACCCGTCACGGTCCCGAGGCACCTCCAACGAGACCGGGCCGGCCTCAGTCTGCACGGTCTTGGCCGAGTGCCCGTTACGGGCGTTCGGCAGGCCCCGGCCGGCCGGGTCGCCCTTCTCATAGCCGAGATGATCGGTCAGCTCGGCGGCCAGGCCCCGCTCCAACGCGAGCTTGATCAGCCCGGGCAGCAGGCCACCCTCACCGGTCAGCGCGACCTCGCCGGAGTCGATCGAGGCCAGCAGCTCATCGACCGCCCCGGATGCCCGCAGCGCCTCGGCCACCTCCACCGTCGACGCGGCCTCAGCCAGCCGCGCGTCCAAATCCCGATCTGTCGTCATGCCCTGAGATCCTTCCCTTGTCAGGACTTACACAGACCATCTGACACCCCCCGATCGCGACCTGTTCCGGGCCGATCACCCCCGCCGCCACCCCCTGCGCCACGGTGGGCATGACCGGTTCCAGGGGTTGCCCATCCACCGCGACCCGCGGCCCCAGGTCGGCTGCCTCGGCCAACCGCCGTCGGGCCGCGCCGCGGGAGATCCGCAGACGGTCCTCCAACACGAGGGTGAGGTTCGCCGCCCCCAACACCCCGGGATTGCCGTCGGCGATCAGCCGGGCCAGCAGCCGATGGTCGGCCGCCGGGGCCCGCCACGCGAGCGCCTCCCGGCGGGCGAGAACTTCCAGAATCTCCTCCGACGAGAGCGCGTCGAGGGACGCCGAAGCCAGGACGTGGTGAGCGGTTTCGGCCTGCGCGAGGGCGGCGAAGATCGCCTCCCGATCGGCGTAGGCGGTGCTGCTCATACCCAAAACGCTATACCTCGACACCGACAAGAAACGCTGCGAGACAACCGAATTCGGACCTCAAACGGTGAGAATTCTATGAGAAAATTCGGGGCCCACACGGGAGCTGTCCCACGCTCAGCGACACCGCCTAAGCCCCACTACAAGTGCGGCCTAAAGTCCATCGCGAGACAATGAGGAGGCGACCTCAAATGAGTCGAGAACCGGGAGGTACGGCTGCCCTAGACTCCCTGTTGATGCATCAGGCAAACAGTGAGGAAACGCGGCTCTCGGCGCTGAACGAGGCGTTCCGATGAGCCCGGTCCTGGAGGTCGACAACGTCACCTTCCGGCGCGACGGCAAGCAGATCATCGACGGCATCTCGCTGACCATCCCGCGCGGGGAACACTGGGCGCTGCTGGGGCCCAACGGCGCCGGCAAGTCGACGCTGCTGGGCTTCTGCGCTGCGGTGACCTTCCCGACGTCGGGCACGGTGCGGATCCTCGGTTCGCAGATGGGCCGCACCGACCTGGCGCAGTTGCGTCGCAGTATCGGCCACGTCAATCCGCGGCACCGGCTGCACAGTCCGCTCAGCGCCCGGCAGGTGGTGCTGACCGGGATCACGGCCACCATCGACATCCCGATGCGCTGGTCCCCCACCGCCGATCAGCTGGCCCGCGCCGAGGCGATGATCGACCTGGTCGGCATGAGCCACCGCGCAGATGTGCTGTGGCCCAATCTTTCTCAGGGTGAGCGGGGCCGGGCGCTGATCGGGCGAGCCCTCATCTCCGGTCCGCGACTGCTGTTGCTCGACGAACCGACCACCGGCCTCGACGTCGCCGCCCGGGAACAGTTGCTGGAGACCATCGACGCGCTGTCGGAGGCCGACCCGGAGATGGCCTCCATCCTGGTGACCCACCATCTGGAGGAGCTGCCGACGTCCACCACCCATGCGTTGCTCATTTCCGAGGGCCGCACCGTTTGCTCCGGCGCCGTTCGGGAGGTGCTCACCACCGAGCACGTCAGCGCGGCCTTCCGGCACCCCATCGAGGTGAGCCACACCGACGGCCGCTGGACCGCTCGGACCCGCGCCGATCGGCTGATCATCGGGTGACGCGCGCGCCCGTTGGCCGGCGTGCGACGATCGAGAGGTGACTCAACCCGGCGTCGAAGAGTACGGCGAACCCTGCCGCGAGTGCGGATACTCGTGGTCGCATTCGTTCGACGAGTTGATTGCGCTGCACAAGCGGGTGCACGCCGGATTCGATAAGACCGTCCGGGCGCACACCTACGGCGCGCGGATCGACGAACTGGCTTGGAGCGTCGGCGAATACATCTGCCACGTCGCCGACAACGAGTCGATCTGGGTGGAGCGGTTCACCGGCCTCCCCGCGATGGCCGAGCCGCGGGTGGCGCCCTACGACCAGGACGCGCTGGCCGCTGCGCGCCACTACCCGGAAATCCCCTTCGAATCCGCGATGGGCGCGATGCGCCGGGCGCGCGCGGCGTTCGTCTCGGCCGCCTATATGACCCCGCAGGAGCTCACGTTCTTCCACCCCGAACCCGGGGCCATCACCGTGCTCGACGCCCTGCGCCTGGCCATCCACGACAGCCACCATCACCTGTGGGACGTTCGGCGCATCACCGGCGCCGCGTCGGGCTAAAGCAACTGATCCGTGTCGAAGCAGGTGAGATCGCCGGTGTGACACGCTCCGCCGACCTGGTCGACGACCAGCAGCACCGTGTCGCCGTCACAGTCCAGCCGCACCGAGTGCACGCGCTGGGTGTGCCCGCTGGTCGCGCCCTTCACCCATTGCTCGCCGCGAGACCGGGAGAAGTAGGTGGCCTCCCGGGTCGCCAGGGTCCGCGCCAGCGCGGCGTCGTCCATCCATGCGACCATCAGCACGTCCCGGGTGCCGTGCTCCTGTGCGACGGCCGCGATCAACCCGTCGGCGTTGCGTTTGAGCCGCGCGGCGATCGCCGGGTCGAGGTCGTAGCGCTCGCTCATCGGATCGTGATCCCCTCGGCGCGCATGGCCGCCTTGACCTCCGGGATGGTCAGGTCGCCGAAGTGAAACACGCTGGCCGCCAACACCGCGTCCGCGCCGGCCCGCACCGCCGGTGCGAAATCGGAGACCGACCCGGCGCCGCCGCTGGCGATGATCGGCACGCTGACCGCCGAGCGCACCGCGCGCAGCATGGGCAGGTCGAAGCCCGCCTTGGTGCCGTCGGCGTCCATCGAGTTCAGCAGGATCTCCCCCACCCCCAGTTCCGCGCCGCGCGCCGCCCACGCCACCGCGTCGATGCCGGTGCCGCGCCGGCCGCCGTGGGTGGTGACCTCCCAGCCCGACGGGGTGGGTTCGCAACCTTCGGGGACGGTGCGGGCGTCCACGCTCAGCACGATGCACTGGGAGCCGAACTGCCGTGACAACTCGGCCAGCAGCTCCGGGCGGGCGATGGCGGCGGTGTTCACCGACACCTTGTCCGCGCCGGCGCGCAGCAGCACGTCGACGTCGGCGACCGCGCGGATGCCACCGCCGACGGTCAGCGGGATGAACACCTGCTCGGCGGTGCGGCGCACCACCTCGAGCATGGTGGCCCGGCCCGACGAGGACGCCGTGACGTCGAGGAAGGTCAGCTCGTCGGCGCCCTCGGCGTCGTAGCGGGCGGCCAGTTCGACGGGATCGCCTGCGTCACGGAGGTTTTCGAAGTTCACGCCCTTGACGACCCGGCCGTCGTCGACATCCAGGCACGGGATGACGCGGGTGGCGACGTCTGAGCTCACAGGTAATCCTCTCGGGTCCCAACGGATGCCACGATCTCCAGCATCTCCTCATGCACCCCGGGCGCAGCCGCCAGGGCCGAGCGCGAAGCGGTCGTCCACGGTCGGCCTTCCAGGTCGGTCACGATGCCACCGGCGGCCCGGATCAGCGCCACCCCGGCCGCGTGGTCCCACACGTAGTGACCGAAACTGATTGCCCCGCCGAGGATCCCGGCGGCGACATACGCCAGGTCGATCCCGGTCGCGCCGTGCATCCGGATCCGCGAGCAGCGTCGGCTCAACCCGGCCAGCACCGCCGCCCGCCAGGCCCCCGGGAAGTAGCCGCGGGAATCGATGTTGAAGGAGCCGACGCCGACGATCGAGTCCGCCACCGTGGTCGGCGAAAGCCGCGGCAGCGCACTGTCGCCCGCGAGCACCGGGCCGTCGACCAGGGCGCGGTACCGCTCCCCGGTGAACGGCAGCCAGGTCAGTCCGGCGACCGGCTCGCCGTCGCGCAGCAGGCCGAGCAGGATCGCGCACATCGGTGACCCGGCGGCGTAGTTGAACGTCCCGTCGATCGGGTCGAGCACCCACACCAGCTCCGAATCGAGGCTGGGGCCGCCGAATTCCTCGCCGTGCACGCCGATCCCGGTCGCCGCGGTGAGTTCGGCGACCACGCGTCGCTCGATCGCCAGATCAACCTCGGTGGCGAAGTCGTTGCCGAGCTTGGCGACCGCCGAGGCGGCGCGGTGACCGTCGAGGAACTGCGGGCACACACCGTCGAGGATCCCCGCGGCGATGTCCAGCAGGGCCTCGAGTTGCTCGGGCGACGGTGTGGGCATCGCTACCCGCGCACGGCTTCCAGCGCCTCGGGCAGGGTGAATCGCCCGGCGTAGAGCGCCTTCCCGACGATCGCGCCCTCCACGCCACTGCCGACCAGGGTGGCGATGGCGCGTAGGTCGTCCAGGCTCGACACCCCGCCGGAGGCGATGACCGGGGCGTCGGTGCATTCGGCGACGGTTTCCAGCAGGTCCAGGTTCGGGCCGGTCAGGGTGCCGTCCTTGGTGACATCGGTGACCACGAACCGCGAGCAGCCCTCGGCGTCCAGGCGTTCCAGCACCGCCCACAGGTCGCCGCCGTCGGTCTCCCAGCCGCGCCCGCGCAGCCGGTGCCGGCCCTCGTCGTCGATCTGCACGTCCAGTCCGACGGCCACCTTGTCGCCATGCTCGGCGATGGCACGCGCGCACCACTTGGGGTTCTCCAGCGCGGCGGTGCCCAGGTTCACCCGGGCGCAGCCGGTGGCCAGCGCGGCGCGCAGCGACTCGTCGTCGCGGATGCCGCCGGAAAGCTCAACGGCCACATCGAGTTTGCCAACCACCTCGGCCAGCAGCTCCCGGTTGGAGCCGCGGCCGAAGGCGGCGTCGAGGTCCACCAGGTGGATCCATTCGGCGCCGTCGCGCTGCCAGGTCTCGGCGGCCTCGATGGCCGAGCCGTACTCGGTCTCACTGCCGGCCTGGCCCTGCACCAAACGCACCGCCTTGCCCTCGACCACGTCGACGGCCGGCAACAGAATCAACGACATCTACAACCCTTCAACCCAATTGGACAGCAGCGCCGCGCCCGCGTCGCCGCTCTTCTCCGGATGGAACTGTGTGGCCGACAACGGCCCGTCCTCGACCGCGGCCAAAAACCGCACGTGGTGCTGGGCCCAGGTCAGCTGCGCGTCGTCGGCGCCCGACCAGTCCTGCGCGGCGTAGGAATGCACGAAGTAGAACCGGGTGTCGGGGTCCAGGCCGGCGAACAACCGGCTGCCCGGCGCCGCCGCCACGGTGTTCCAGCCCATGTGCGGAATGACCGGCGCCTCCAGCCGGGTCACCGCGCCCGGCCAGAAACCGCAGCCCTGCGCATTGTGTCCGAACTCCACCCCGCGGCTGAACAGGATCTGCATCCCGACGCAGACACCGAGCACCGGCGCCCCGGCGGCCAACCGGTCGGCGATGATCTGCTCGCCGCCGATCCCGCGCAGCCCGGCCATGCAGGCCGCGAACGCCCCGACGCCGGGCACCACCAGGCCGTCGGCGGCCGACGCGCGCGCGGGATCCGGGGTGACCTCGACGGTGGCGCCCACGCGTTCCAGCGCGCGCTGGGCCGAGCGCAGGTTGCCCGACCCGTAATCCAGGATGACGACAGACTTCACAGGGTGCCCTTGGTGGACGGCACGCCGCTCACCCGCGGGTCGAACTCGACGGCCTGGCGCAGCGCGCGCGCCACCGCCTTGTATTGGGCCTCGGTGATGTGGTGCGGGTCGCGGCCGTACAGCGTCCGCACGTGCAGCGCGATGCGGGCGTTGAACGCCAGCGATTCGAACACGTGCCGGTTGATCACCGTGTGATACGGCGCGCCGGTCCCGGCGATGGTGAAGTCGACGAGGTAGTCCGGCTCGCCGGTGTGCACGAAGTACGGCCGGCCGGACACGTCCACGGCGGCGTGCGCGAGGGTCTCGTCCATCGGGATGAACGAGTCGCCGAATCGGCGGATGCCCAACTTGGCGCCGAGCGCCTGACCGAGCGCCTGGCCGAGCACGATCGCGGTGTCCTCGACGGTGTGGTGCGCCTCGATGTCAGTGTCGCCGACCGCCCGCACGGTCAGGTCGAAGCTGGCGTGGCTGCCCAGCGCGGTGAGCATGTGGTCGAAGAACGGCACCCCGGTGTCGATCTGGGTGACCCCGGACCCGTCCAGGTCGATCTCGACGGTGATGTCGGATTCCCGGGTGGTGCGGGTGATGGATGCCCGACGGTTGGTCATGATGGCTCCTGCACGAGGTCGGTGCCCGCCAGCTGCGCGCTGGCGGCCAGGAATGCGTCGTTCTCGGTGTCCAGGCCGATGGTGACCCGCAGTTTTCCGGGGATGCCGACGTCGCGGATCAGCACGCCGGCGTCCAGGTAGCGCTGCCAGGCGGCCGCCGAATCGGTGAAGTCGCCGAACAGGATGAAGTTGGCGTCACTGGGGGTGACCCGGAATCCCATGGCGCGCAACGCCGCCGCGACCCGCTCGCGCTCGGCGATCAGCACCGCCACCGACCCGAGGGTGTCATCAGCGTGCCGCAGCGCCGCGCGGGCGCCGGCCTGGGTGAGCACCGACAGGTGGTACGGCAACCGCACCAGCAGCATGGCGTCGATGACCGCCGGCGCGGCGACCAGGTAACCGAGCCGGCCGCCGGCGAACGCGAACGCCTTGCTCATGGTGCGACTGACCACCAGCCGGTCGCCGAACTCGTCGATCAACCGCACCGCGCTGGGCTGGGCGGAGAACTCGCCGTAGGCCTCGTCGACGATCAGCACCCCGCCGTCCATGGCGGCCAGCAGCTCCCGCAGATCGTCGATGCCGACGCTGGCCCCGGTCGGGTTGTTGGGGCTGGTGACGAACACGACGTCGGGCCGGCGCTCTGCGATGGCCGTCGCGGCGGCCGCGGTGTCCAGCGCGAAGTCGTCTGCCCGCGGCACGCCGATCCACTCGGTCTGGGTGGCGTCGGCGATGACCGGGTGCATCGAGTACGACGGGGTGAACCCCATCGCCGAGCGGCCCGGGCCGCCGAAGGCCTGCAGCAGTTGCTGCAGCACCTCGTTGGAACCGTTGGCGGCCCACAGGTTTTCGACGCCGAGGCGCACCCCGGTGCGGCCGCTGACGTATGCCGCCAGGTCCGCGCGCAACGCGACGGCGTCGCGGTCGGGGTAGCGGTGCAGCTCAGTGGCGGCCGCGGCCACCGACGCGGCGACGTCGTCGACCAGGGCGCGGGTCGGCGGGTGCGGGTTCTCGTTGGTGTTGAGCTGCACCGGGACGCTCAACTGCGGAGCGCCGTAGGGGCTTTTGCCGCGCAGATCGGCGCGCAGCGGCAGGTCCGCCAGTGCGACCGCCGCGCCGGGTGCGGCGGTCATCGTTCGAACCTGCGCCGGACCGCCTCGCCGTGGGACGGCAGCTGCTCGGCGTTGGCCAGCGCGATGACATGCCCGGCGACGTCCTTGAGGGCGGCTTCGGTGTGCTCGATGACGTGGATGCCGCGCAGGAAGGTCTGGGTGGACAGGCCGCTGGAGTGCCGGGCGCTACCCGCGGTGGGCAGCACGTGGTTGGAGCCCGCGCAGTAGTCGCCGAGGCTGACCGGCGCGTAGGCGCCGACGAAAATCGCTCCGGCAGAACGGATCCGGGCCGCGACGCCGGGCGCGTCGGCGGTCTGGATCTCCAGGTGTTCGGCGGCGTAGGCGTTGACCACCCGCACGCCGGTGTCGGTGTCGTCGACCAGCACGGTGGCCGATTGCGGGCCGCTCAACGCGGTGCGCACCCGCTCGCGGTGCACGGTGGTCTCCAGCTGGGCGGTGATCTCGGCGTCGACGGACTCGGCCAACTCGGCGCTGTCGGTGACCAGCACGCTGGCGGCCATCTCGTCGTGCTCGGCCTGGCTGATGAGGTCTGCGGCGACGTGCGCCGGGTCGGCGGTGTCGTCGGCGAGGATGGCGATCTCGGTGGGGCCGGCTTCGGCGTCGATGCCGACCTGGCTGCGGCAGATCCGCTTGGCCGCGGTGACGTAGATATTGCCCGGGCCGGTGATCATGTCGACCGGGTCGAGCTCGGCGCCGTCGGTGTCGGCGCCGCCGTAGGCGAGCAGCGCGATCCCCTGGGCGCCACCGACGGCCCACACCTCCCGCACACCCAGCAGCGCGGCGGCGGCCAGGATGGTCGGGTGCGGCAGGCCGGCGAACGCGCCGGTGTTGTCGCGTTGCGGCGGGCTGGCGATGACCAGCGAGTCCACTCCGGCCGCCTGGGCGGGCACCACGTTCATCACCACCGACGACGGGTAGACGGCGTTGCCGCCGGGCACGTACAGCCCGACCCGCTCCACCGGCACCCAGCGTTCGGTGACCACCGCGCCGGGGCCGAGTTCGGTGACCGTGTCGGTGCGGCGCTGATCGGCGTGCACGGCGCGGGTCCGCTCGATCGCGATCTCGAGGGCGGCCCGGACGTCGTCGTCGAGTTCGGCGGCCGCCGCGGTCAGCTCGGCGGCCGGGACGCGCACCGCGGCCGGGCGCACGCCGTCGAAGCGTTCGCCGTACTCCAGCGCCGCGGCCGCGCCGCGCTCGGCGACGTCTTCGACGATCGGCCGGACGACGGGGACCACCGCGTCGACGTCGACGCCGCCGCGGGGCAGGGCGGCGCGCAATTGGGCCGCCGACAGGCTGCGGTCACGCAGGTCGACGCGGGGCATGCGGAATGTGGACATCGCTTCTTATTGTCGCTGATCGGTCCAGGGAATTGAAAACGGAGTCACATATCCAAGCCGATGTCGAGCACGCTCACCGAGTGAGTGAGCGCCCCGACGGCCAGGTAGTCCACCCCGGTGGCCGCGTAGGCGGCCGCGACGTCGAGGCTCAGGCCGCCGGAGGACTCCAGCCGCACGTGCGGCGCGCGGGTGTCGCGGCGCTGCGCGGCGATCTGGGTCTCCCACACCGCGAAGTTGTCCAGCAGGACCAGCCGCACATCCTCGGCGAGCACCTCGTCGAGCTGCTCCAGGGAGTCGACCTCGACCTCGCAGGGGATGTCCGGGGCGTATTCGCGGACCGCCCGCAGCGCGGCGACCACCGATCCGGCGGCGGCGACGTGGTTGTCCTTGATCAGCGCGGCGTCGCCGAGGCCCATCCGGTGGTTGACTCCCCCGCCGACGCGGACCGCGTACTTCTGCAGCGCGCGCAGGCCGGGCAGCGTTTTGCGGGTGTCCCGGATCCGGGCGTTCGTGCCGTCGACCGCCTCGACCCATGCCGCGGTGGCGGTGGCGATGCCGGACAGGTGGCAGACCAGGTTGAGCATGGTGCGCTCGGCGGTCAGCAGCCCGCGGGTTTCGGCCTCCAGGGTGAGCAGCGGGTCGCCGGGGCGCAGCCGGTCGCCGTCCTCTGCGCGGCCGAGCACCCGGTAGCCGTCGGCGCCGAGCACCTCGTCCAGGGTGAGCAGCGCGATGTCGATCCCGGCGGCGACGCCGTCGGCGCGACTGACCAGGGCGGCGTTGCCGGCGGCGTCGGGTCCGACGGTGGCCGCCGTGGTGACATCCGGCCCGTAGCGCAGGTCCTCCTCCAGGCCGGCCAGGATGACCCGGCGGGCCTCGGCGATCTCGAAGTCGTCGAGCATCAGGCCACCCGGGCGTCTCGGGTGTCGTCGAGGCGCAGCGGGACGCTGTGGGCCTGACCGTCGTCGGTGTCGGGGAAATCGGCGCGGTGATGGCAGCCGCGGGACTCGGCGCGGTGCGCGGCGGCGGCGACCACGGCCGCGGCGACCGTGGTCAGCGCGGCGTCCTCGAAATCGCGCCGGGTGCGCGGCGTGAGCGGGCGGGCGCGGTCGAGCTTTTCGGCGGCCGCGGCCAGGCCGGGCCCGTCGCGCAGCACGGACACCTCGGTGGACATGACGCGCTGCAGTTCGGCGCGGTCGATGGCGGCGCGCGGGGCGCTGGTCTCCGGCCCCGGTGTGGCGGGTCCGGCGGATAGCGCGTGTTCGGCGGCGGCGACGCCGGCCCGCCCACCGACCACCAGGCCCTCGAGCAGACTGTTGGAGGCCAGCCGGTTGGCGCCGTGCATTCCGGTGCGGGCGACCTCCCCGGCCGCGAACAGCCCGGGCATGGTGGTCCGGCCGTACGGGTCGGTGCTGACGCCGCCGCAGCTGTAGTGCGCGCCCGGGGTGACCGGGATGAGCTGGCGCGCCGGGTCGACGCCGATGGCCACACACAACGCGGTGACGGTGGGGAACCGCCGCGCCACATCGGCGACTCCCCGGGCGTCGAGGTAGGCGCAGTCCGCGCCGGTGGCGCGCAGCCGGGCGTCGATGGCGGCGGCGACCACGTCGCGGGGCGCCAGGTCGCCCAGCGGGTGGATCCCGGCCATGATCGGCTCGCCGTCGGCGTCCAGCAGGCGGGCGCCTTCACCGCGCAGCGCCTCGGTGATCAGCGGTCGCCGCCCACCGGCCGCGCCGTCGAACAGCATGGTCGGGTGGAACTGGATGAACTCCAGGTCGGCGGCTTGCGCGCCGGCCCACAGCGCCAACGCGACACCGTCGCCGGTGGACGCGTCGGGATTGGTGGTGGCCCGGTACAGGTGCCCCAGCCCGCCGGTGGCCAGGATGACCGACGGCGCGGCGACGATGTCGGGGCCGTCCGGGGTGAGCACCGCGACGCCGGTGATCTGGGCGCCGTCGTGCAGCAGCGCGGTGGCGGTGTGCCGGGCGCGGATGTCGAGGGTGGCGGCGGCGTGGTCGAGGGCGCGCTGCACTTCCGCGCCGGTGGCGTCGCCGCCGGCGTGGATGATGCGGCGGCGGTGGTGACCGCCCTCGCGGGTCAGCGACCAGCGGCCGTCCGGGCCGGTGTCGAACCGGGCGCCGGCGGCGGCGAGGTCGGCGACCGCGCGGTAGCCGTCGGCGACGATGGAGGTCACCGCGTCGGCGTCGCACAGGCCCCCGCCGGCGGCGAGGGTGTCGGCGACGTGCGCGGCGACGCTGTCATCGGTGTCGGGCAGCACCACGGCCACCCCGCCCTGGGCGTAGTAGGTGGCGGTGGCGCCGCGGCGGGGCGCGGTCTTGCTCAGCACGACGACACTGCGGCCGGCGCGCTGGGCGGCCAGCCCGGCGGCCAGCCCGGCCACCCCGACGCCGATCACCACGACGTCGGCGCGGATGGTCATTCGCCGCCGCCGGGCTGCCCGATCGCGATCATCCGCTCGACGCTGGCCCGGGCTTTGTCGGCCGTGGCCGCGTCGACGTGCACCTCGTCGGCGCCCTCCAGCAGGCAGCGCAGCAGCGCCGCGGGGGTGATCATCTTCATGAACGGGCAGGACGCGCGGTCGTTGACGGCCAGGAACTCCACATCCGGGGCGGCGCGGCGCAGTTGGTGCAGCATGCCGACCTCGGTGGCGACCAGCACCTGCCGCGCCCCGGTCTCCCGGGCGGCGTCCAGCATGCCGCCGGTGGACAGGATCTTGACCTGTTCCGAGGGCACCGCGCCCTCACCGGCCAGGTACAGCGCGGAGGTGGCGCAGCCGCATTCCGGGTGCACGAACAGGTCCGCGCCGGGGTGGCTGCGGGCCTGGGCGGCCAGTTCGTCGCCGTTGATGCCGGCGTGCACATGGCACTCGCCGGCCCAGATCTGCATGTTCTTGCGGCCGGTGACCCGCTTGACGTGGGCGCCGAGGAACTGGTCCGGGCAGAACAGCACTTCGCGGTCGGGGTCGATGGAGGCGACCACGTCGACGGCGTTGGAGGAGGTGCAGCAGATGTCGGTGAGGCCTTTGACCGCTGCGGTGGTGTTCACATAGGACACCACGACCGCGTCGGGGAAGTCGGCCTTCCATTCCCGCAGTTGCTCGGCGGTGATGGAGTCGGCCAGCGAGCAGCCGGCCCGCTGGTCCGGGATCAGCACGGTCTTGTCCGGGGACAGGATCTTGGCGGTCTCGGCCATGAAGTGCACGCCGCAGAACACGATGGTGTCCTCGGGCGCCTCGGCGGCGATCCGGGACAGCGCCAGGGAGTCCCCGACGTGGTCGGCGACGTCCTGGATCTCGGGCAGCTGGTAATTGTGCGCCAGCAGCGTGGCGCCGCGCAGGTCGGCGAGCCGGCGGATCTCGGCGGCCCAGGCGGCGTCGCCGCGGACGCCGTCGTATCCGTGCGGGCCGTCGACGATGTCGTCGGCCAGGGCGCGGACGGTGTCGATGCGATCGGTGACGGTCATGGCCGCTCCTTTCGGAGTTCGAGGTTTTCGACTTATGATCGAAAACATGCCACAGTTTAGCACCGCGCACGAAGTGCTCGCCGTCGTCTTCCAAGTTCGGGGCCTGGACACCCGAAACCCCCGGCTCTGCGTGCTGCTCTGGGAGCGCGCGCTGGACCCGCAGCGCGGCGCGTGGGCGCTACCGGGCGGGCGATTGGGCGACGACGAGGACCTGACCAGTTCGGTGCGACGGCAGCTGGCCGAAAAGGTGGATCTGCGTGAAATCGCCCACCTGGAGCAGCTGGCGGTGTTCTCCGACCCACACCGGGTGCCCGGCGCGCGCACCATCGCCTCGACCTTCCTGGGCCTGGTGCCCTCCCCCGCCCAGCCCGAGCTGCCGCCGGACACCCGCTGGCACCCGGTCGACGATCTGCCGCCGATGGCGTTCGACCATCGCCCGATGGTCACCCACGCGCACGCCCGGCTGATCGCCAAACTGTCCTACACCAATATCGGATTCGCGTTGGCGCCCAGGGAATTCGCGTTGTCCACGCTGCGTTCTATATATAGCGCCGCATTGGGACACCCGGTCGACGCCACCAACCTGCAACGGGTGCTGGCCCGGCGCGGAGTGATCACCCGCACCGGCACGACGGCGGCGTCCGGGCGATCGGGTGGACGTCCGGCGGCGCTGTTCCGGTTCACCGACGACGAGCTTCGGGTCACCGATGAATTCGCCGCATTGCGTCCGCCGAGCTGAGACACGCCCGCGATGTGAACATAACAATACTTGTGTTTAAGCGCTCGTTAAGTAAGGATGTTGGAACCTTGGAGGGAGCTCAATGACTGTCGCTCAAAACCTCGCTGGCGCGAACTGGCTCGGCGCGGCGCCCCATGAGGGTCGTGCCACCGGAAAGCCGCTGCTGCCCTCCGAGGACCTATTCTACGACCCGCCGCTGGGCTTTGAACACGCCACACCGGGCACCGTGCTGCGGACCCGCGACGTCACGCTCGGCCTGTTCGGGGTGATCCCGCAGCGCATCACCGCCATCCAGGTGCTCTACCGCACCCAGGACCACCGCGGGGCCCCCGACGCGACCGTCACCACCGTGCTGATCCCGGCGCAGCGCTCCGCGCAGTTGCCGACCCCGGTGCTGTCCTACCAGTGCGCCATCGACGCGGTGTCGGACCGATGTTTCCCGTCGTACGCGCTGCGTGCGGGCACCGCCGGGCGCAAGAAGGGCAGCTCGCTGGGCTCGGTGGTGCACATCGACTTCATCATGATCGCCGCCGCGCTGGCCGAAGGCTGGATCGTCAGCGTCCCCGACCATGAGGGGCCCGACGGCCAGTGGGGCGCCCCCAACGAGCCCGGCTACCGGATCCTCGACGGGCTGCGCGCGACGCTGGCGCTGCCGCGGGTGGCGGTCGCCCCGAACGCGCCGATCGGCCTGTGGGGCTACTCCGGTGGCGGACTGGCCACCTCCTGGGGCGCCGAGCTCGCCGGCTACTACGCCCCGGAACTCAATATGGTCGGCGCCGTGCTGGGCTCCCCCGTCGGCGACCTGAAAATGACCTTCAACCGCCTCAACGGCGGTCCGTTCTCCGGACTGTCGGCGTCCGTTGTCGCCGCGATGACCCACGTCTACCCCGAGCTGGCCGACCTGGTCGACGAGCACATCAACGAGACCGGCCGCAAGACGCTGGCCGAGCTGGAGAAACTCACCACCGCCGAGGCCGTGGCCAAGATGTTCTGCAAGGACCTGGACAACCTGGTCGACTGCGAACTCGACGACATCGTCCAGAGCCCGCTGATGCAGCAGATCTTCGAAGACATCCGGCTGGGCCACAATGTGCCCACCATGCCGCTGCTGATGGTGCAGGCCGTGCACGACCAGATCATCTCGGTCAAGGGCATCGACGCGCTGGTCAAGACCTACAGCAAGGGCGGCGCGCGGATCGCCTACCACCGCGATCTGTTCTGCGAGCACCTGCTGCTGCACCCGCTCGCCGCGCCGATGGCGTTGCGCTGGCTGACCGACCGCTTCCAGGGACGCCCCACCAGCGACAATATGGTGCGCACGGTCTGGCCGACGGTGCTGAATCCGATCACCTACGCCGGCATGTTCCGGCTCGGCAAGGTGCTGGCCCGGATGGCCGGCGGCAAGATGGTCAAGCGCAACCCGCTGTAGGGATTTTCCGCTGTCGCGCGGCTGATTTCGGCGGCTGTGCCGTGGCGTGTGGCCTTCGTCAGTGACGCCGGGCTGATCCCTCGGGCTCGCCAGTGACGCCAGACTGATGCCTCGGGCTCGCCAGTGCCCCTGGGCTGATCTGCCTCGACGCTAGTAACCGTGGGGCGAAAAAGAGGCCGTGAATCGGCCCACGGTCACTGGCGTCGCGACACATCGGCCTCCCGTCACTGGCGAACGCCAGGCCGGTCCCCGGCGCTACTGGGCGGGCGGCGGGTACCCCTGCATTTGTTGCCCCTGGGGCTGATGTGGCCAGGCGTACGGCTGTTCCGGCGCCCCGTGCGGCTGTTCCGGCGCTCCGTGCGGCTGTTCCGGCGCTCCGAGCGGCTGTCCCACAGCGACGGGCCGCGCCACCAGCAAATCCTGCGGCGGGAACCCACCGAGGTCGTCGCGCGGACTGGCGGCGGCGTAGAACGCGTACACGACCGCGGCGGCCAACGCCGGCAGCAGCAGGGTCGCCGCGACCTGCAACGGCCCGTGGCCGAAGAGCACCGACGGGGCCTGCGTGACGTAATGCAGCCGGTTCTCCGGGGTGACCGGCGCGGCGGCGAGATCGACGACCCCGTAGCGCAGCCGGACCAGGCCCGCGCCGACCCCCGCGGCCGCGGCGCACGCGCCGATGGAACCCAGAGTCAGCGCGGCGGCCATCAGTGGGCCGCGATGCGCCCGCCACTGCCAGGCCGCCACCGCGGCGATCACGCTCAGCGCGGCGAGCAGGCCCAGCAGCAAAGCCGCGCCGAGGAAGAAGTTGTCGGACTCCGCGCCGAGCGCGGCGTGCACCCGGTTGCCGCTCTTGGTCAGCGCGATCACGCCATGAATCGGCGGCGCCAGCCACGCCCACACGGCGCCGACGAGCACCCCGCCGGCGACCATCGCGACCACCACCAGCAGCGCCGCGCGGGTGTGTGAGTGCCGCGGGGCCGGTTCGACGGGGAGCTGAATCACCGTCAGAACCCTACCCGCGCCGAGGTGACAATTGCCGGTATGGTCCCCGTGCTTCGTTTTCTGTCCGCGACGCTGCTGTGCGTGGCGCTGATCACCGGCTGCCAGAACTCACCGGTTTCCGACGCCGAACCGACCACCAAGGCGCCCACCGCGGTGGCCGACCAGTCTGCCGTCTTCTTCCCCGGCGATCTCGCCGACTACGGCATGACGCTGACGCGGACCGACCGGGACCACCTCGCCGAGCTGTACGCGCTTCGCCAGATCGACCCCTGCGGGTTCCTCGACGGCCAGACCCTGTCCGGTCACCCCGACTTCAGCCGCACCTACGGGTCCGCAACGGCGGTCGAGCCCGGCGGTGTCGGCCCGATCTGGCCGCTGAACTGGGGCAGCTGCCGGGTGGCGCTGCCCGGATCCACCGTCGACCTCGGCCTGCGGTTGCTGCCCGGGGAGAAACAGTTCAGCGACGACTTCTATCAACCGGATCCGACGCGCCCGGGCGTGTGGACCTCGGACGCCCCCGGCTGGCGGTGCCAGGTGCGCGTCGAACTCCCGCTGACCGCGTTGTCCGGGGCGCCCGCGTCGATGCGCAATCCCACCCTGCTGATCGGGGCGATGGCCGCCAACGGCGGGCTCGACCTCGACGACACGTCCCTCTGCGCGTTGAGCGATGAGCTCGCCGGTCGGCTCGCCACCGTGGTCCGCGACGAGGGCGTGCCCGCCTACCCGAACTCGCCGTCGGCCCCCGAGCGGTTCCTGACCGCCGACCCGTGCGCGGCGGCGACCGAGCTGGGCGCGGCCACGCTCAGCTGGTGGGAGCCCGCGCCCGCCGCGCAATACCCCACCAGTTGGCGGCACGCCAACGTGTGCGATCTGCGCGCCACCACCGACCAACGGGGCCCGGGCGCGGTGGTGAAGTACGGGCTGGTCATCTGGTCGGACACGGTGCTGGACGTGCCGTGGGGCGACACCGCGACGCGCACCGAACAGGACGGCGTCGAACTGTTCACCCTTGCCGATCACAGCTGCTTGGTGGTCGCGCGGCTGAACACCGCGGCGCCCGCGATCGCCAAGGTCGGGGCGAACGCCCCGGATATGGTGGCGCCCACCCCGGTCGTCGTGGTCAGCGTGAGCGGCAACAGCGGCCAATGCCAGGCCGACGCTCAGACCATCGCCGTCGCCGCCGCCAAGCGGGCGCTGTAGGGGTCAGAGCACCTTGGACAGAAAGTCCTGCAGCCGTGGGTGTTTCGGGTTGTCGAAGATCTCCGCGGGCGGGCCGTCCTCCAGGATATGGCCGCCGGCCATGAATATCACCCGGGTGCCGACCTCGCGGGCGAAGCCCATCTCGTGGGTCACCACCACCATGGTCATACCCTCGTCGGCCAGCGTGCGCAGCACCTCCAGCACGTCGCCGACCATCTCCGGATCCAGCGCGCTGGTGGCCTCGTCGAACAGCATGATCGACGGGTTCATCGCCAGCGCCCGGGCGATGGCCACCCGCTGCTTCTGCCCACCGGACAGCGTCGCCGGCTTCACGTTCGCCTTGTCCGCCAAACCGACCTGAGCGAGCAGCTCCATCGCGCGCTGCTCCGCGCCCGGGGAGACCATCTTCTTGGTCAGCAGCGGGGCGAGGGTGACGTTCTGCAGCACCGTCATGTGCGGGAACAGATTGAAGTGCTGGAACACCATCCCGATGTGCTGGCGCACCTTGTCCAGGTCGACCTTCGGGTCGGTGAGGTCGAAGTCGTCGACCAGCACCCGGCCCCCGGTGATGTCCTCGAGTTTGTTCAGACACCGCAGGAAGGTCGACTTGCCGGACCCGGATGGACCGATGACGCAGACGACCTCGCCCTTGCGGACGGTGGTGTCGATGCCGTCGAGCACCACCAGGTCGCCGAAGGACTTGCGCAGCCCCTCGATGCGGATCTTCACCGCGCCCTCGGGTTCGGCGACGGCTTCCTCGGGCACCAGATGGCTCATTTCACCAACCTCGTCTCCACCCGGTCGGACAGTTTCGTCAACGCCATGATCACGATGAAGTAGATGATGCCGATGATCAGCCACATGTTGAAGGACTGGAAGTTGCGGGCGATGATGATCCGCCCGGTCTGGGTCAGTTCGGCGATGCCGATCACCGACAGGATCGAGGTGTCCTTCAGCGTAATGACGAACTGGTTGATGTACGACGGGATCATGGTCCGGACCGCCTGCGGCAGAATGACTTTCCGCATGGTCGGCAGGTAGCCGATGCCGAGGCTGCGGGCCGCCTCCATCTGGCCCTTGTCCACCGATTGGATGCCGCCGCGGACGATCTCGGTCATGTACGCGCCGGCGTTGAGCGACAGCGTGATGATGCCGGCGGTCATCGCCGACATCTGGAAGCCCATCGCCGCCGGGATGCCAAAGTAGATGAAGAACGCCTGCACCAGCAGCGGTGTGCCGCGGAAGATGTCGACATAGGCCGCGCCGATCGCGCGCAGCCAGATGGACCGCGACACCCGCAGCAGGCCGAAGAAGACGCCGAGGGCCAACGCGATCAGGATCGACACCACGGTCAGGATCATCGTCATCTTCAGGCCGAGCATGAGCAGCGGGAAGGTGCTCTTGAGCAGGCCGAAGAAGGAGTTGTCCGCGTTCGCGGCGCCCGCGCCGAGGTAGGTCTCGACGATCTCGTCGTAGCGACCGGACTCCTGGAGGTTCTTCAGCCCGGTGTTGAACATGGTGATCAATTCGGGGTTCTGGCCCTTGTTGACCGCGAAGCCGTAGTTCGCGCCGGCTTCCTTCGGCGTGACGGTCTTGAAACCGTTGCCCTGGGCGATGCCGTAGTTGAGCACCGGATAGTCGTCGAAAATGGCCTCGGAGTTGCCGGTGCGGACCTCGTCGTACATCGACGCCGAATCGGCGAAATACACGGTGGTGAAACCGTATTCGTCCTTGATGGACTCGGCGAACGCGGCGCCCTCGGTGCCGTTCTTCACCGCGACGCGTTTGCCGCGCAGATCCTCATAGGAGCTGATGTCGTCGTCGCTGTCGAGCACCGCCATCTGCACCCCGGACTCGAAGTACGGGTCGGAGAAGTCGAACACCTTCTTGCGCTCGTCGGTGATCGACATACCCGCGATGACGGCGTCGACCTGATTGGCCTGCACCGCTTGCAGGGCCGCGTCGAAGCCCAGCGGTTTGATGTCGACGGTGAAGCCCTGGTCCGCCGCGATGGCCCGGATCAGATCCATATCGATGCCGACGTACTGGCCGTCGTCATCCTGAAACTCGAACGGGGCGAACGTGATGTCGGTGGCCACCACGTAGTGCTCACCTTCGGCCGAGGCCTTCGGCGCGCCGATCCCGATCGCGGCGATCCCCGCGATGAGCAGCGCGACCAGCGTCAGCGTCAGCGGCCGAACCGATCTCGCGCGGCCGTCGTCCATGGTGACCTCCCGTCGTGGGTGTGGGAGAACGGTAACCCTCTGTCAGTCGCGCTGCACGGATTCGGCGGGCAGCTTGAGCACCCGGTTGTTGCCGAAATCCGACACGTACACCGCCCCGCGCCGGTCCACCGCGACGCCGCCCGGACCGGACAGCCCGTCGAACGGCAGGTCCACCGAGGGGCCCTGCCCGATCGGCGGCAGCATCACCACCCGGTTGTTGCCGGAGTCGGCGACGAAGACGTTGCCCTCCCCGTCGACGGTCAGCGCGGACGGCAATTGCAGGCCTCGAAACGCCAGTTCGGTTTGCTCGGTGGACCCGGCGGGCAACCGGAGCACCCGGCCGTCGTCGTACTCGGAGACGTAGACGGTCCCGGCGTAGTCCACCGCGACTCCGCGCGGCGCGCGAAGTCCCTTGAAGCCCAGCACGGTCTGGGTCCCACCCGGGCTGAGCCGCACCACCCGGTTGTTGCCGGAGTCGGCGACGTACACGTTCCCGGAGCCGTCGACGGCCAGCCCTTCCGGTTTGCTGAGTCCGGTCAGCTCCAGCTCGGCGGGCGCGTCGTCCCCAGACGTCAGTTTGATCACCCGGTTCCCGGCGGAATCGGAGACGTAGGTGTTGCCGGCGGAGTCGACGACCACGAAGCCGATGGAATCCAGCTCGCCGACCGGCAGCTCGGTCTGTTCCGGCTCGTCGTCGTCGGAATCGGCGGACAGCTGCAGCAGCTTACCGTTCCGGTTGTCGCCGGAGGCGTCGGCGACGACGTAGACCGCGCCGGCCGAATCCACCGCGATGCCTTCCGGGTGGCTGAGGTCGGCCAGCGGCAGGGTCTCCTGCTTGCTGGGGGCGGCGGTGGACGTCGCCGGCGGCGGCACGTCCTGGGCGTCGGTCGCGGTGTCCTCGCCTGCGCAGGACACCACCGCGGTCGACAGCGCGGCGGCCACTGCCACCACCAGAATCCTGCGCACTGCACTCCTTGACCGCCGCTGATCCGACACCCGCAGCCGGGATGGACGAAATCCACCATAGGACAAGGCCCAGCGGGCAGGCTGTTGAAATGCCCGAGTTCACCGACGCGCAGCGGCGCACCCTCACCTTGATCGTCGACACCTTCGTCGCCTCGATTCCCCGCGACGACGACCCGACCGGGTTCTTCGCGACCAAAGGCAGCGACATCGGCGCCGACCTGGGGGTGGCGCAGCATCTGCTCACCCGGCTCACCGATGAGGAGATCGCCGGCCTGACGCAGTTGTTCGACGGGCTGGTCGCGTTCGGTTTCGACGACCAGCCGCTGGAGGGCCGCGAGCAGATCCTGGCCGCGGTGTCGGCGAGCGGGCCCGAAGCGGCGCTGGCCGTCGACGCGCTGTTCACGCTGTCCTCGCTGTACAGCTTCGCCCTCGTCGACGAGCAGGGCCGCAATCCGCTGTGGCCGGGAATGGGGTACCCCGGGCCTGCGCAGAACCCGCCGCAGCAGCCGAAGACGCTGACCGTGTTCGACCCGGCGCGCGACGGGTTGGACTTCGAGGTCGTGGTGGTGGGGTCGGGCTGCGGCGGCGGGGTGGCCGCGGCGGTGCTCGCGGAGGCAGGCAAGCGGGTGCTGGTGCTGGAAACCGGCGGCTACCTCAACGAATCGGACTTCATCCAGCTGGAGGCGGCCACCTATCAGAACCTGTTCCTGCGGGGCGGCTTCTTCCCCACCGCCGACGGGATGGTGGCGATCGCGTCGGGCTGCGCGGTCGGCGGCGGCAGCACCGTCAACTGGTCCAATTCGCTGCGCACCCCCGCCGGGGTGCGCCGGGAGTGGGCCGAGGCCGGCCTGTCCGACGTGACCGACGCCGCCTACGACGAGCACCTGGACGCCGTGTGGCGACGGATCGGCGCCAACACCGAGGCCGCCTATCAGAACGGCCCGCACCGCCGGCTCTCCGAAGGCGCTGCCGCGCTTGGCTATTCGTACACGCTGGCCAACCTCAACATCGACCCGGAGCGGATGGACCCGGTGCTCATCGGGTACAGCGGGATGGGCGACCAGTCCGGCGCCAAACAGGGCACGCTGCGCACCTACCTGCAGGACGCCTCCGACGCCGGCGCGAAACTGCTGCCCAACGCCTGGGCCCGCCGCATCCGCACCGCGGACGGCGCCGCGACCGGCGTCGAGGTGCTCCGCACCGATCCGGCCACCGGCGAGACCTCGACGCTGACGATCACCGCGCCGCAGGTGGTGGTGTCCTGCGGCAGCCTGGAAACTCCGGCGCTGCTGCTGCGTTCGGGCATCGGAGGCCCGGCGACGGGCACGAACCTGCGACTGCATCCGGCGACGGTCATCAGCGGTCTCTACGACGAGCCGCAGGATCCGTGGATCGGACCGCCACAGGCCGGGGTGATGAACGAATTCGGTGTGGGCGCAGAAGAATACGGCTTCATCATCGAAGGGGTGCAACACATTCCGGGCCTCTACACCACCACCATCCCCCGGCTCGGGGCCGTCGCGCACAAGGAGATCGCGCAGCAGTACCAGCACCGGGCGGACTGGGTGATGCTGATCCGCGACCGCGGCGCCGGCCGGGTCACCATCGACGCCGACGGCCAGGCCCAGCACTGGTACCCGTTCGATGACGAGGCCGACCGCGCGAACTTCCGGCGCGGGATCGCCACCGCGATCCGGCTGCACGCCGCGGCCGGCGCGCGGCAGATCTTCGCCGGCGGGCAGCGGTTCGCGCCGTGGACCCGCGGAGAGGACCTGGAGGCGTTCATCGCGGCCGTCGACGCGATGCCGATCGGCCCGGGTGGATTGCCGGTGTTCAGCGCGCACCAGATGTCCAGCGCCCCGCTGGGCGCAGACCCCGCGACGTCGGTGGCGGCGCCGTCGGGCGAACTGCACGACACCGCCGGGGTGTGGATCGCCGATGCGTCGGGCATGCCGAGCTGTTCCGGGGTCAACCCGATGGTCTCGGTGCTGGCGCTCGCGCACCGCACCGCGACGAACATGCTTAGCGCGGCGTCAATGCGCTGAGCCCGCTGCGCAAAACCCTCCGCAAGCTCCGGGTTTCGCTTGCGACTCAGCGGCGTCAATGCGCTGAGCCCGCTGCGCAAAACCCTCCGCAAGCTCCGGGTTTCGCTTGCGACTCAGCGGTGCGGGTCCAGCTCGGTGCTGTCGGCCAGCCCGTGCCGGGAGCACTTGGCCCACCAGCCGTCGGGCCGGATCTGCACCACCATCCGCCGGCCGCAGGCCGCGCAGTACCGCGGAGCCTCCAGGCCCAGCTGGGCGGCGGTCGGCAGCACCGCGCCGGCCCGGTCGTCGGTGGCGACGCCGGTGTAGACGTTGAACTTCCCGGCCCCGACGATCTCCGGCAGCGCGCCGGTCATCACAGGCTGGCGTTCAGCGCCTTGATCGGCATCTGCAGGTCGTCGAGCAACTGCAGGTCCGATTCGGCCGGCCGGCCCAGGGTGGTCAGGTAGTTGCCGACGATGACGGCGTTGATGCCGCCCAGGATGCCCTGCTTGGCGCCCAGATCGCCGAGGGTGATCTCGCGGCCGCCTGCGAAGCGCAGCATGGTCTTGGGCAGCGCCAGGCGGAACGCCGCGACGGCCTTGAGCGCCTCCGCGGCCGGCAGCACCTCCAGGTCCCCGAACGGGGTGCCCGGGCGCGGGTTGAGGAAGTTCAGCGGCACCTCGTGCGGGTTGAGGGCGGCCAGGTCGGCGGCGAACTCGGCGCGCTGCTCCAGGGTCTCCCCCATGCCGAGGATGCCGCCGCAGCACACCTCCATGCCCGCCTCGGCGACCATGTTCAGCGTCTCCCAGCGCTCCTCCCAGGTGTGGGTGGTCACCACATTGGGGAAGAACGACCGCGCGGTCTCCAGGTTGTGGTTGTAGCGGTGCACGCCCATCGCGGCCAGCTGATCGACCTGGTCCTGGTCCAGCATGCCCAGCGAGCAGGCGATCTGAATGTCGACCTCGTTGCGGATCGCCTCGATGCCGGCGGCGACCTGCGAGAGCAGCCGCTTGTCCGGGCCGCGGACGGCGGCGACGATGCAGAATTCGGTGGCGCCGGACTTGGCGGTCTGCTTGGCGGCCTCGACCAGGCTGGGGATGTCCAGCCAGGCGCTGCGCACCGGGGAGGCGAACAGCCCCGACTGCGAGCAGAAGTGGCAGTCCTCCGGGCAGCCGCCGGTCTTGAGGCTGATGATGCCCTCGACCTCGACCTCGGGGCCGCACCAGCGCATCCGGACCTCGTGGGCCAGCGCGAGCAGCTCCTCCAACCGGTCGTCGGGCAGCTGCAGCACCTCCAGCACCTGATCCTTGGTGAGTCCCTCGCCCCGCTCGAGCACCTGCTCGCGGGCCAGTCCCAGCACGTCGGTAGCCGCCTGCGTCACCCGTCGTCCTCCTGCACTACTTGCGGACACACTTGTCCTGAACGGTGTTCAGGTTAGGCTAGCGCCGTGTCGACGCACAAACGCGACTCCCACGACCGCGCGGGCATCGTGTCCACCGCGGTGGCGATCCTGGACGCCTACGGCCTGGCGGATCTGACCATGCGCCGGCTGGCGCGCGAACTCGACGTCACCGCCGGCGCGCTGTACTGGCATTTCGCCAACAAGCAGGAGCTGCTCGGGGCGGTCGCCGACCAGCTGCTGGCCCCGGCGCTGAGCACCGACGACGGCGACTGGCGTGACCGGGTGACCGCGATCGCCGGGCGGCTGCGCGACGCGCTGCTGTCCCACACCGACGGCGCGGAACTGGTGTCGGCGAGTTTCGCCGCCGGACAGTCCCGTGTGCTGGCCGAGTTGCTCGGGCAGCTGGGCCGCGCGGCCGGCGACGCGGGGGTGCGCGAGGAGCACCGCGAGGCGGCCGCGCGGACCGTCGTCTACTACGTGCTGGGGTTCACCGTCGACGAACAGTCCCGGCTGCAGTGGGACGCCGCCGGGGCGCTCGGCGAGCCGGTGTGGAATCCGGCGGCCGACACCGGCGCCGCGTTCGGTTTCGGGTTGGGCCTACTGATCGACGGGCTGGACCGCCAGGGCGCGCAGCCAATCGTGGTCGAGCGATGCGAGCGCGCACTCGCCGAACCGCTCGGCGTCCAGCGCGCCGACGCCGGCCGGTAGCCGTCCGCGCAGCGCCGCCAGTTCTCCCAGCTCCGCGAGGTTGTCGCGTTCGGTGGCCCCGGCGTCGTCGGGCCAGCTGCCGATCACCAGGCCCGCGCAGCGAATTCCCCGGTGGCCCAACGCTTCCAGGGTCAGTTCGGTGTGATTGAGGGTGCCCAGGCCGGCCCGCACCACCACCAGCGTCGGCGCACGCAGGTCGACGGCCAGATCGGCCAGGGTGGCGCCGTCGTCGGCCAGGTCGACCAGCAGCCCGCCGGCGCCCTCCACCAGGGTCAGCCCGCCGCCGTCGGCGGCGGCGATGACCTCGCGCAAACCCGCCCGGTTGGCCATCGGGGCGCCGGCGGCCGCGGCGGCCGCCTTGGGGGCCATCGGCAGCGGGTAGCGGAACCCCGGATGAACGTCGGCCACCCCGGACAATCGGGTGATCTCGGCAAGGTCGTCGTCGCCGTCGGCGGTGCCGGTCTGCACCGGTTTGCACACCGACACCGCGACGCCGAGCTGTCGGGCCGCGGACGCCAGCGCCGCGGTCACGATGGTCTTGCCGACACCGGTGTCGGCGCCGGTGACGAACAGCAGACTCATGACCGGTCGGCCAGCGCGGCCTGCAGCGCCCGGCAGGCCAGGTCCAGCTCGTCGGGGGTCAGCGAGGCCCGGGCGGTCAGCCGCAGCCGGGAGGTGCCGACCGGCACCGTCGGCGGGCGGAACACCCCGACCCGCACCCCGTGCTCCAGGCAGCGGGCGGCGGCGGTCAGCGCGACGTCGGGCTCCCCCAGGATCACCGACACCACCGCGCTGTCGGGGGTTTCGGAGAGTCCGGCGGCCCGCGCCAACGCCGCGGCGTTGTCGCGCACCCGGGTCGCGAGCTCGGGCTGGGCGGTGAGCACCCGCAGCGCGGCGTGGGCGGCGCCGACGGCGGCCGGGGCCAACCCGGTGTCGAAGATGAAGCTGCGCGCGGCGTCGATCAGGTGCGCGCGCACCGGTTCCGGCCCGAGCACCACCCCGCCCTGGCTGCCCAGCGCCTTGGACAGCGTCGCGGTCGTCACGATGTCGGGTTCGCCGGCCAGGCCGAGTTCGTGAACCAGCCCGCGCCCGCCCGCGCCGCGGACGCCGACGCCGTGCGCCTCGTCGACCAGCAGCAGCGCGCCGTGCTCGCGGCAGACCCGGTGCAGGTCCCGCAGCGGCGCCAGCCGGCCGTCGGTGGAGAACACCGATTCGGTGATCACCATCGCGCGCGGCTGCTCGCGGCCGGCCAGCGCCGCCCGCACCGCGTCGACGTCGCCGTGGGTGGTGATCCGCACCGGGGACCGGGACAGCCGGCAGCCGTCCACCAGGGAGGCGTGATTGAGTTCGTCGGAGACCAGCAGGCAGTCCGCTCCGGACAGCGCGGTCACCGCGCCGAGGTTGGCGGTGTACCCGGAGGAGAACACCAGCGCGGACTCGGCGCCGACGAACCCGGCGAGCGCGGTTTCGAATTCTTCGTGCAGCGCGGTGTTACCGGTGACCAGCCGCGATCCGGTGGAACCGCCGCCCCAGATCCGCGTCGCCTCGACGGCTCCGGCGATCACCTCGGGGTGTTCGGCCAGCCCCAGGTAGTCGTTGCGGGCCAGGTCCAGCACGGGTTCGCAAGCCCCGCGCACCCGTAGGGTGCGACGCAGGCTGGCTTCGCGGCGGCGCGCTTCGGCGTCGGCGAGCCAGGCCAGCGGCGAAACGACTGCTCGGGTCACCGAAGCACCTCACTTCCTGAACGGTGTTCAATTTAGCGCACGCTTGGCGCGCACAGCGTTCAGCGCCAAGGGATCAGCGTCCCTGCGAACGAACCGCGGCGGCCATCCCGGCGGTGATCCGCAGCACCTCGTCCGGGGTGCAGATGAACGGCGGCATCACGTAGACAAGGTCGCGGAACGGCCGCAGCCAGACGCCGTGGTCCAGGGCGGCGCGGGTGGCGGTCGGCACGTCGACCGGCTCGCGGGTCTGCACCACCCCGATCGCGCCGAGGGTGCGGACCCGAGCGACCCGCGGGTCGTCGGCCAGCGGGGCCAGACCGTCGGCCAGCCCGGCGCCGATCTCGGCGACCCGGGACCGCCAGTCCTGGCCGAGCAGCACCTCGACGCTGGCCACCGACACCGCGCACGCCAGCGCGTTGGCCATGAAGGTCGGCCCGTGCATCAGCGCCCCGTCGCCGGAGCCGCTGATCGCCTCGGCGATGGACCGCGTGCACAGCGTCGCGGCCAGGGTGACGTAGCCGCCGGTCAGCGCCTTGCCGACGCACATGATGTCGGGGCTGACGCGGGCGTGGTCGGCAGCGAACAGCTCGCCGGTGCGGCCGAATCCGGTGGCGATCTCGTCGAACACCAGCAGCACGTCGTGCCGGTCGCAGGAGGCCCGCAGGTCGACGAGGTAGCGCGGGTCGTGGAACCGCATGCCGCCGGCGCCCTGCACCACCGGCTCGACGATGACGGCGGCGACCTCGCCGGCGTGCGCGGCCAATTGGGCGTCGAACGCGGCGGCGTATTCGGGGCGGTAGTCCGCCGGCGGCGCCGGGGCGAAGATCTGGGTGGCCAGCAACGGATGCTCGCCGGTGTTCCAGATCGCGTGCATCCCGCCGTCGGGGTCGCACACGCTCATCGGGGTGAAGGTGTCGCCGTGATATCCACCACGCCAGGTCATCAGCCGGTGCTTGCCGGGCTTGCCGCACGCCCGCTGGTACTGCAGCGCCATTTTCACCGCGACCTCCACCGACACCGAACCGGAGTCGGAGAAGAAAACCGTCTGCAGCGGCTCCGGGGTGATCTCGACCAGCAGTTCGGCCAGCCGGGCGGCCGGCTGGTGGGTCAGCCCACCGAACATGACGTGGTTGAGGACGCCGAGTTGGCTGGTCAGCGCCGCGTCCAGGACCGGGTGGGCGTGGCCGTGCAGCGCGGTCCACCAGGACGCCATCGCGTCGAGCGCCACCACCTCCCGGCCGTCGTCGACCAGCGTCAGTTCCGCGCCGCGCGCGGCGGTCGCCACCAACGGCAGGAATCCGGGCTCAAACTCGATCCGGGAGTAGGGGTGCCAGATGTGCGCGGCGTCGATCGAGCGGATCCGCTCGGGGGTCATTCCCACGAATGTGAGCCTAACCTCAATCTTTCGTGCGGTTGATCTCCCTGCTTGTCGGGGTTCGGATTGTGTTGCTGCGGGCTGATTCTTGCTGGTGGGTGTGACAGGGTCGCCGGGTCAGCGGGTTCTGCCGGGTTCCACTTCCCGGGGGGTCTTTCGTTGGTCGGCGTTATCAGTGCTGGTCTGTCCGGTTATCCGGGTTGCAGCTTGGCGGTGGCGGTGACCAGCAGTTCGGACCAGGGCGCGGTGGCCGAGAGGGGTAGTCGTGTCCTTCGGGCGTGGCGGGTGATCCTCGCGGCGACGCTGAACAGGCGCAGGCGGAGGCGTTTGGGTTCCCAGCGTCGGGCTTGGTGGCCGGCCAGGGTGATCATCTGGGTCCACGCGGTGAGCTCGCAGGCGAGTTGGACCAGGGCGCACCAGATGCGGTTCTGATCGAACCCGTGCAGCGGGAGATTGGCCAGGCCGGTGTCTTTGGCGGCCCGTATCCGGTCTTCGCAGCGTGCGCGGCGGCGGTGCCGCAATTCCAGGTCGGGGACTTGTCCGCGAGCAGTGTTGGTGGCGAATGCGGTCAGTCGCAGGCCGTTTCGGTCGGTGAACCGCAACTGGGCTCCCGGGTGCGGGCGTTCCTTTCTGATGATGACGCGCATCCCGGGCGGCCAGCCGGCCAGGGGGATCAGGCCCGTGAGCTCGGCGACCCACGCCCCGTCGCGCACGCCGCCGGCGCTGTCATAGGCCGGGGTCCACGCCTGCTCGGGTATCTGGTCGACGGCGGCGGCTATGGTCTCGGTGAGCCCGAACCCGACCGAGTACGCCAGCCGTCGGGCGTGCAGATAGTTCAGGAATTCATGGGTGCCGCCGGCGGTGTCAGTGCGCACCAGCACCGTCTTGCCCACCCGATACCCGCTGATCCCGGGGATTTGTTCCAGTGCCTGTTGGAGCACCGTCTTGTGGTCGGCGGCGGTGTTCGCCCCGGCATTGCCACTGCGGAGCATGATGGCCAGGGGTTCCCCCGTCCCGTCGGGGCCGTGGTCGGCGAACGCGCACAACGGGTGAAACCCATAGCCGCGCTTATACGTTGGCGCGGCGGACTCTTTGTCCGAGTGCGCGGTGACCAGGGTGGCGTCGATGTCGATGGCCAGCGGATCAGCGACTGTGCGCCCGTGATCGGGGGCGTTGTCTCCGGCGGCGGCCCAGGCGGTTGCCCTCGCCTGGGCGCGGGCGGAGTCGATCGCCGACAACGCCGCCGGGGCGTCGGCGGCCAAGGTGGCGATCAGCCGTGACACTGTCGGATCTGAGGCCACCCGCCCGAAGACGGCGGGTTGTTCGCGCAGCACCGCGATATCGGCCAGGCAATCCCCACCCACAGCCAGGCTGATCGCCAGATCGAGGAGGACCTTGCCCGGATCGTGAGTGGCCAGGGGTTTGCGCCACGGTGTCAACGCCCTGGTCAAGGTGCTGCTCAACCCGGTCGCATCGGCGGTGCGTGTCAGCAGAACCGCCCCGGCATGAGACACGATCCCGGTTCCGGTGGCCTCCACGGACAACGCAGGATAGGACGACGTAGACTTCTTCACCTGAAAGGTGCTCCGGCTTCTGGTGGAAATTCAGATCTTGACAATCCGAATTATCCCAGTTCAGAGCACCTTTCTCTATTCACGACACACCCCGCGTGGCGACTCACGATGAAAGCGCGAGGCTAACCGGGAGGTCCCGGTACCCTGTCAGACGATCATGGCAACCATGACCGCCGAGCGGCCGGTGCGCACAGCACCCGCCGAGCCTGTGGCCCCCACCGCGATGGGCGCCAGGAAAGCGGGTTTCTACCGGCACGATCTCGATGGCCTACGCGGTGTCGCCATCGCGATGGTCGCTGTCTTCCACGTCTGGTTCGGCCGGGTTTCCGGCGGCGTCGACGTGTTCCTGGTGCTGTCCGGCTTCTTCTTCGGCGGGAAACTGCTGCGCGGGGCGATCAACCCGAGCGCGCCGCTGCGGCCGGTGCACCAGATGCACCGGATCCTGCGCCGGCTGCTGCCCACCCTGATCGTGGTGCTGGCCGGCGCCGCGGTGCTGACGGTGCTGATCCAGCCGGAGACCCGGTGGGAGACCTTCGTCAATCAGACGCTGGCCAGCCTCGGCTACTACCAGAACTGGGAACTGGCCAACACCGCCTCGGATTACCTACGCGCCGGCGAGGCGGTCAGCCCGCTGCAGCACATCTGGTCGATGTCGGTGCAGGGCCAGTTCTACCTGTCGCTGCTGATCCTGGTGATGGGGCTGGCGTGGTTGCTGCGCCGCCCGCTGGGCGCGAAACTGCGGCCGTTCTTCATCGTGCTGATCACGGCGCTGACCATCGCGTCGTTCGTGTACGCGATCATCGCCGGGAACGCCGACCAGGCCTGGGCCTACTACGACAGCTTCGCCCGCGCCTGGGAGCTGCTGATCGGCGCGCTGGCCGGGGCGCTGATCGGCACGGTCCGCTGGCCGATGTGGCTGCGTTCGCTGCTCGGTTTCATCGCGCTCGGGCTGATCGTGAGCTGCGGCTTCTGGATCGACGGCGTTAACGAGTTCCCCGGCCCGTGGGCGCTAGTTCCGGTGGGCGCCACCATTGTGCTGATCCTGGCCGCCGCCAACCGGCAGAGCAGCCCGCGCACCCGCGACAAGCTGCCGCTGCCCAACCGGATGCTGGCCTGGCGTCCGCTGCTGACCCTCGGCGGCATGGCCTACGCCCTCTACCTGTGGCACTGGCCGCTGCTGATCTTCTGGCTGGCCTGGACCGGCAACGAGCGCGCCGGGCTGCTCGACGGCGCCGCGATCCTGCTGATCTCGGGGGTGCTGGCCTACCTCACCATGCGTTTCGTGGAGGAGCCGCTGCGTCAGGACTCCGCCGCGCGGCAGTCCTGGCGCACCGGCGTGGTGGCCACGATCGTGGTGCTGCTCGGCGTCGCGCTGGTCGCGACGTCGTTCACCTGGCGCATCCACGTGGCGAATGCCCGCGCCGACGGCGGTGAGCTCGCCGCGCTGAGCCCCCGGGACTACCCGGGCGCCCGGGCGGTGCTGGACCCGCACCTGCGGGTGCCCAATGTGCCGATGCGCCCGACGGTGCTGGAGGCCGAAAAAGACCTGCCGATGTCGACCGACGACAAGTGCATCAGCGACTTCAAGAACGGCGACATCGTCAACTGCGTTTACGGCGACCCGAACGGGCGGCGCACCATCGCGCTGGCCGGCGGGTCGCACGCCGAGCATTGGATCACCGCGCTGGACCTGCTGGGCAAGAAGCACGGCTTCAAGGTGGTCACCTACCTGAAGATGGGCTGCGCGCTGACCACCGAGCCGGTGCCGAAGGTGATGGGCTCCAACGCCCCCTACCCGCAGTGCCGGCAGTGGGTGGACAAGGTGATGACCAAGCTCGTCGAGGATCGCCCGGACTACGTGTTCACCACCTCGACCCGGCCGTGGAACATCCGCCCGGGCGACGTCATGCCGAAGGGCTACGTCGGCATCTGGGAGTACCTCGACGCGGCGGGCATCCCGGTGCTGGCCATGCGCGACACCCCGTGGCTGGTCAAGGACGGCAACCCGCAGGTGCCCAAGGACTGCCTGTCCGGGGGCGGCGACGCGGTGTCCTGCGGCATCAAACGCGACGTGGTGCTGGCCGAGACGAACCCGACGCTGGCGTACCTGACCCAGTTCCCGTTGCTCAAGCCGCTGGACATGAGCGACGCGGTCTGCCGCCCGGATTACTGCCGCGCGGTCGAGGGCAATGTGTTGATCTACCACGATTCTCATCACTTCACCTCGACCTACATGCGCACGATGACGGCGGAATTGGGCCGTCAGATCGGCGCCGCCACCAACTGGTGGTGAACCCACTAGGGTTTCCTGCATGACCGCCCGCCCTATTTCCGGTGAATCCGGGTCGCTGCCGGTCGGCACCGACGCCGACCGCAGCCAGGGCGGGATCACCTCGATCTGGCCCGGATCGTCGTACCCGCTGGGCGCCACCTACGACGGGGCCGGCACCAACTTCGCGTTGTTCTCCGAGGTCGCCGAGCGGGTCGAACTGTGCCTGATCGACCGGTCCGGCGCCGAAACCCGGATCAACCTCGACGAGGTCGACGGCCACGTCTGGCACGCCTACCTGCCGACCATCACCCCCGGCCAGCGCTACGGCTTCCGCGTGCACGGCCCGTGGGACCCGGCGGCCGGGCTGCGCTGCGATCCGTCCAAGCTGCTGCTGGACCCGTACGGCAAGTCATTTCACGGCGACTTCGATTTCGGCCAGGAGCTGTACTCCTACGACCTGGAGGCCGACGACCTGGCCTCCGGCGGCGTTCCGCCGCGGCTGGATTCGCTGGGACACACCATGACCTCGGTGGTGATCAACCCGTACTTCGGCTGGGACCACGACCGCGCGCCGCGCACGCCGTACCACGAGACGATCATCTACGAGACGCACGTCAAGGGCATGACCCAGACCCATCCCGGGGTGCCGGAGGAGATTCGCGGCACCTACCTCGGCCTGGCGCACCCGGTGGTGATCGATCACCTTAAGTCGTTGAACGTCACCGCGATCGAGCTGATGCCGGTGCACCAGTTCATGCACGACCACCGGCTGCTGGACCTGGGCCTGCGAAACTACTGGGGCTACAACACCGTTGGGTTCTTCGCGCCGCACTACCAGTACGCGGCCACCCGTAATGCCGGCGGCGCTGTCGCCGAGTTCAAGGCGATGGTGAAGGCCTATCACGAGGCGGGCATCGAGGTGATCCTCGACGTGGTCTACAACCACACCGCCGAGGGCAACCACCTGGGACCGACGGTCAACTTCCGCGGTATCGACAACAGCGCGTACTACCGGTTGCTCGACGAAGACAAACGGCTGTACCGGGATTACACCGGCACCGGCAACAGCCTCAACGCCCGCAATCCGCACACCCTGCAGCTGATCATGGACTCACTGCGCTACTGGGTGACCGAGATGCACGTCGACGGCTTCCGCTTCGACCTGGCCTCCACCCTGGCCCGGGAGTTGCACGAGGTGGATCGGCTCTCGGCGTTCTTCGACCTGGTGCAGCAGGATCCGGTGGTGAGCCGGGTGAAGCTGATCGCCGAGCCGTGGGACGTCGGTGAGGGCGGCTACCAGGTCGGCAACTTCCCCAGCCTGTGGACCGAGTGGAACGGCAAGTACCGCGACACCGTGCGCGATTACTGGCGCGGCGAGCCGGCGACGCTCGGCGAGTTCGCCTCCCGGCTCACCGGCTCCTCGGACCTGTACGAGGCCACCGGCCGACGGCCCAGCGCCAGCATCAACTTCGTCACCGCGCACGACGGGTTCACCATGGCGGATCTGGTGTCCTACAACGAGAAACACAACGAGGCCAACGGCGAGGACAACCGGGACGGCGAGAGCCACAACCGGTCCTGGAACTGCGGGGTGGAGGGCCCCACCGACGATCCGGCGATCCTGGCGCTGCGCGGCAAACAGGTGCGGGCCATGATGGCCACCCTGATGGTCAGCCAGGGCACGCCGATGATCAGCCACGGCGACGAGTTCGGCCGCACCCAGTCCGGCAACAACAATGTGTACTGCCAGGATTCGCCGCTGTCCTGGATGGACTGGTCCATGCGGGATTCGGGCGCGGAACTGCTCGAGTTCGTCGGCCGCATCACCGAATTGCGCCGCAAGCATCCGGTGTTCCGTCGGCGCCGCTTCTTCGACGGCAGACGGATTCTCGGCGTGGAGGGCAAGTCCCGCGACATCACCTGGCTCACCCGG